>NZ_JAKSYM010000156.1 GCF_022829545.1 Methylobacterium sp. J-030
CCGAGGCCGAATGCCCCGAGATGCCCCAGGCCGCGCTGCGGCTGGATCACCCGGAGGCAACCTTCACCGCCGATCGACTGGTCGAGCGGGTCGTTGCACACTGTGCTTGCAACGATTGAGGGTCCCGTGCAGCTTGCCGCCCCCGGTACGGCTGCTTCTGGTCGTGAGCGAGCGCGATGGCAGTGTCTGCTTCTGCCAACTCCCACCCGAAAGCGAACCGGCAGAAATCCACCCCAAGCGGCCGTTCGGCTTGCGACCCAACCTGGCTGCCCGGATCGCCGTGAGCGCTTCCCATAAGCAGCCATTCGTCGGCCGTCCGGCAACTTCGCCTCAGGGGTGGACAGAAGACGGGGTGGGTAGGGATAGTTCGCGTAGGATCGCCCGGTGGGACCGATAATGCTGCAACCGCAACCTGTGCCGAAGGTAATCACCTTCGACTGCTATGGCACCCTAGTCCGGTGGCATGACGCTATCCGGTCTGCAGCCCACGCGATCCTGTCCGGACGCCTCGCGGAGTCTGATGCGCAAGACCAATCGGTCGCGTTGGCTGACCGATTGCGTAGCGCCGCCGTAGAGCGGCAGCAGCGCCCGCCCTACTGCGATTACAAGTCCGTCCTGCGGTCTGCCCTCGCCGTAGCCCTCGCCGAGGCCGGTCATACAGTGAAGCCTGAGGACGAGGAGATGCTGCTATCGACCCTTAGCCGGATCGAGCCGCATCCCGACGTTCCAGGCGCACTTGGTCGATTGCGCGAACGCTACCGGCTCGCGATTATCAGCAACACGGACGACGACCTGATCGCCGGCACCGTCGCGGCGATCGGGGTGCCGATCGACTTCGTCATCACCGCTGAGCAGGCCCGCGCCTACAAGCCCGACCACCAGCTCTTCCTGCACGCCTACGCGACCTTGGGCGTGACGAAGGAGGAGACCGTGCACGTCGGAATGGGGCAGTTCACCGACCTCAAGGTCTGCAACGAACTTGGCATCCGGTCCGTATGGATCGACCGGATCGGCGAACCGCCGAACCTGGACTGGCCGCCGCACGCCAAGCTGAACGATCTTGCGGGTTTGCCCAACATGCTGTCGGTCGCTTGAGCGGCTACCGAGGCAGTCTGTGGGTCGGCAAAAGGTCGCGAGCGGGTGCGGCGGCGATGTCTGATGCCTCCGATTATCGCTCGTAAGCAGACCGTCGCAAATCCACCCGACCCGGTCGTTGGCGTCTGTTTCAACAGCCAGAAGCGGACCTTCGAGGGTCGGCAAGGGGTCGTGAGCGGCTCCTTGCGACGGGTGCCGAGCACTGGATTTCGACCACTAGGCCCTCCGACGTGGCCGACGCCCTGCAGCATCCAACGGCAGGGCCGCGCGTTCGCACCCGGCCCAGGGATCGTGACCCAAGGCGGAGAGGCGACTCGGGAGGCTGCCGACGGCGAATCGTGCGCCGGATCGGAGCGACGGGAGCTCGTCGCAATCGACGGGAACGGATACGGGGGCATTGGGGCGGGCCAGTGTGGAGAAGGCGGCGACGGGCGTCGGGCCCGGCTGGGTGGGCAGGTAGTCGAGGTAGATGCGGCCGTGCCTGGCCTTCTTCGAC
>NZ_JAKSYM010000162.1 GCF_022829545.1 Methylobacterium sp. J-030
CGGGGCCGGCGCCATTGCCGGCGGGCAGGTCGAGGTCCGTGCTGTCGTTGATCCCGTCGAGCGCCGTCTAGGAGGCGCGGCGGGCATCGACGCCGTTCTGGGCGCTGGCGCCGGACAGGGCGTAGAGGACGCCGACCACCACCTCGTCGGCGGCCGTCGCGCGCTGAGACCGGAGGCCCGCTAGCGCCAGGGCGCCAGCGGCCAGAATGTCGCGACGGCGCAGCATGGGGCGTTCTCCAAAAGGGACGGGCGCCGGAATGCGGAATTCACGCCATCGCGAATTCGGCGTTGAGCCGATCGGTGATCAGCATGCAGCCCGGCGCGTGGGTGATCGCGAAATCCGGGCGGGCTAACGCGATCACCGATTGGGGCGTGACGCCGCAGGCCCAGAACACCGGGATCTCGTCGTCGCCGATCCGCACCGGGTCGCCGTAATCGGGGGCGCCGAGGTCGCGGATGCCGATCAGGTCTGGCCGGGCGAGATGGACGGGCGCGCCGTGGACCCGGGGATAGCGGGCGGTGATCTCGACCGCGCGGATCGCCTGTGCCGGGGTGAGCGGGCGCATCGAGACCACCATCGGCCCGGCGAACGGGCCGGCCGGGATGCACGGGATGCTCGTCCGGTACATCGGGACGCGCACGCCCATCGCGACATGGCGCAGGGGCAGTCCGCCCTCGACGAGGGCGGCCTCGAACGAGAACGAGCAGCCGATGACGAAGGCCACGAGATCGTCGCGCCAGAGGTCGGCGACCTCAGTCCGTTCTACGACCACCGCGCCGTCGCGCCAGATGCGGTAGCCGGGGATGTCGGTAGCGAGGTCGAGGTCGAGGCCGAGCTCCGGGATCGTGCGGCTGCCGGGCCGCGACTCACCGATCACCGGGCAGGATTTCGGGTTGCGCTCGGCGAACAGGCGGAAATCATCGGCCAGCCGCTCGGGGAAGACCGCGAGGTTTCCCTGGACGTAGCCGTCCGCGACGCCCGCCGTGCTGCCGGGGATCGTCCCGTCGCGGCAGGCGAGCCGGCCCTCGAGGCCGGTCCATCTCGCTCGAGCCGTCGGATCGCTCGCGGACATCATCGCTATTGGCGCCATCACTGACCTCTTCTGCCTTCGTATGCGGCAAGCCTATCTGATGGGCATTGGAGGTCGAATCATCTTTTTTCCATCGATATCCATAAGTCTGACTTATGGACGGAGGCACCAATCGACGGCGATGTTGCGGGCTATCTCGGCAGCTGCCGCGGCGAGGCGGTTATCCGGCATGTTCTCGTAGGTTGCGGTGAAATCGATGTCCGGAAGACGGACAGTCGTATCCACGACGCGCAGACGCCCATCCGCCAACTCGGCGCGCACAGTCTCAGCCGGGATCACTCCGACGCCGATACCCTCCACCGCCATGCGTACGATCGTCGAGAGCGAGGCGCTGCTGTAGAGCCGCGGCGGCGGCAGATTGGAGCGTGCCAGGAGCTCACGCAGCTGGGCATAGGGGTTGGTGTTGCGAGGATAGGTAATCACGGGGTGCAGGACCAGTTCTGCCAAGCCGATCTTGCAGTCGCCAAAAACGAGATTTGGCGCGGCGATCCAGGCGATCGAGAACCGGCAGAGCGGGACATTGATCCGGCGACGGGAGCCGTCCGGGCGCTTGGCTGACCGAGCGGCCGACGTAGCGATCCACTCCCGTCGCATATCGGGACGTCGTTGGATACATCATCGACCAGATCGCCTAGTCGTCCCAAACGAACAGAGCTGACATTCTTGCCCGGAAAAGAGGAGGCCTCCATCGCGAGGGCCTTCGCTCTCCCACCGATCGCCCCGAGCCAGCGTCAGATGCCGAATTTGATAGAGTCCAGCTTGCGAGCCACCGCCGAGGGCCTTGTCGCGCTGGTGGCGGCCTGCAATCGGCTGCGCCTTCCGTGGACGCAGCACCCCTTCGTGGTCGGCGTCCACGCGCCGATGCGCGAGGAGCTGACCCTGTGGGATCTGCGCGTGACCGGGACGATCCCGGCGGGGCTCGACGGCCGGTACCTCAAGATGGGCGCAAACCCCGCCGGCCCGACGACACGCGGCCACGACTGGTTCCTGGGCGACGGCATGGTGCACGGTCTCTGCATCCAGGAAGGAAAGGCCTTGTGGTACCGCAACCGCTGGATCGGCTCGCGTGCGGCGTCCGTAGCGCTCGGCCGGCCCGCTGCCCCGGGGCCGCGCCGCGGCGACGACACCGTCAACACCAACGTCGTCGAGATCGGTGCCCGTGCCTTCGCCGTGGTCGAGGCCGGCAGCTTCCCCGTCTTGTTGGCCGAAGATTTGGAGACGCAGCGCTACGATCCGTTCGATGGCACCCTCGCCGGCTCCTTCACCGGACACCCGCATCGCGACCCAGCGACCGGTGAGACACATGCCATCGCCTATGACGGCCGCATCTGGGACAACGTGCGCCACGTCGTCATCTCACCCGCCGGTCGCGTTGTGCGTGACGTAGCGATTCCGGTCGAGCACGGCCCCTGCATCCACGATTGCGCGATCACGGTGCGCTTCGTCGTCGTGCTGGACCTGCCCGTCACCTTCTCGATGCGGGCGGTGCTGGCAGGACACCGCTTCCCGTTCCGCTGGAACCCGGCCCATGGCGCCCGCGTCGGCCTGCTCCCACGGCATGGTACGGCCGCCGACATCGTGTGGTGCGCGGTTGAGCCGTGCTTCGCCTTCCACGTCGCCAACGCCTACGACGACGCTGATGGGTGCGTGGTCCTCGACGTCGTGACCTACGAGAGGGTGTTCGCCTCGGCGAGCGGCGGCCTCGACGCACCGGGCTGGCTGGAACGCTGGACCGTCGACCCGGCGACGGGGCAGGTCGACCGTCGGGTGATCGATCCCGCGGCGCAGGAGTTCCCCCGGATCGACGAGCGTCGCTACGGACAACCCCACCGGTACGTCTACACGGTCTCCGTCCCCGCCGACGGCAACACGCAGCTCGTGGACGCGACGCAGATCTACAAGCATGACTTGGCAACGGGAGAGCGGCGTGTGCACGAGTTCGGCCCTGACAGTGTCCCGGGAGAGTTTGTCTTCGTGCCGGCCTGGCCGGAGGCCGGCGAAGACGAGGGCTGGCTCGTTGGGCTCGTCGTCGACACGGTGAGCGACACAACGAATTTCATCATCCTCGACGCGCGCGCGTTCGAGGCGGCGCCCGTCGCGGCGGTCCACCTTGGGCACCGGATCCCGCCAGGCTTTCACGGGAACTGGTTTCCAAAGCATACGGCTGGGTGACTGTCGCTGGATGCTTCGGCACCCGGTACGCGTTCATGTGGCTTAGGACGTGCGGTATTCGACCCCGCCGCGTTTCGGTCCGTCGGGCTCCAGATGCCGGCGGCGCACCGGCCTTGCAATCGCGGGATCGCAAGCTCGACCAAGTGGGAGCCTCGGCGCACCACCGAACGACGTCAATCCTGCAACGACCGAAGCCTCGAGCAGCCGCGCCAGGGTGCTGGTCAACACATCAGGGCAAGTCGCGCACCGGCGTATAAATGCATGAAGGGCTTCCCGATAGGATCGAATGGCGGCAGGGTACGAGAAGCCACAAAGCTGTATTGTTGTAGATAATCATATGCGTACTGGATGATGATATCCGCGGTCATAGTACAGGACCGGAATGTCGCCTGAGGTGATATGGGCTGCCTCGAACTCAACCAGAACGATTGCGTGATCGCTGATGGGTATGATGTTGATGATCAGCCCTTCCATTTGTGCGATTGCACCCTTCAGCGTCGGCACGCCACGGGGCATGCGAATCGTCTCAACATCTTCATAGCCCTCCGTCCCTATCTTACTGGCAAATCGCTCCGACAGATGGATCTGATTTTTACTCAAAATAGAGATGCCAACCGGACTGCCAACCTTTGCATATTGAAAACTATCGTTCTGCTGGCGAACACAAAAAAGCACGGTGGGTGGTGCTGCACAGACCGACGTGACCGACGTCGCCGTGAATCCGTGCACCTTTGTCTCAACCGAAAAGGTCACAATGCAGACGCCCGATGCCAAATGGCGAAAGTAGGCTTTGTAATCTTCGGTGATCATCTTTGAACTTTGACAATAAAGCCTCGGAGTGGACGCGAGATTGACCCAGGATCGATCAATCCCAATCCTCCTCGAGGAGGGCCCGTGTTTCCGCGACGGCGACCGCCCAGACCGCGTCCATCTCCGCATCATCCCGCTGATATGATCCGCCGAAGCTACCGTCGCCGAGGAGCGCTCGCGAACCGGCCGGATTCGATCGGCGCATGCGATCTACGTCGATCGGTTGTTTCGGCGTCTCGGGTCCCCTGATGTTGGGCAGGCGAGTCCACGGGAAGTTCTCCGACCAGGAAGCGTGCGTCGCAACCGGTTCAAGCTTGTGCAATGCCGCCAGCGTCTGCGGCGCGATCCACCAATTGTGGAAGCGGACGCGGCATTCTGGGTTCTGAGCGACCCACTCGATCGCGCCGGTCGCTGCCGGCATGTTTCCGCCGTGAGCATTGCACAGAAGGATCCGTCGGAAGCCTGTCCGTTTCAGGCTGTCGAGCACGTCCGCGAGGATGGCGAGGTAGGTTGTCAGACGAAGCGAAACAGTACCGGCGAAGTCGATGAAATGCGGTGTGACTCCGTAGCTTAGGACCGGAAAGACCGGCACGCCGAGAGGTGCGGCAGCCTCGGCGGCGATACGTTCGCTCAGAAGGCTATCCGTCGCGAGGCTCAGCTGTGCGTGCTGCTCGGTCGAGCCGAGAGGTAAGATGCAGCGGTCGTCGATGCGAAGGCGGTCCTCGACCTGTGCCCAGTTCATCTCAGCGATAAGCATGGGATATCTCCTCAGACGCTACGTGAGACTGCTTTGCGTCGACCATGCGGAGGAAGCGACGCGTACGCTCGTGCTTGGGCTGCTCAAGAACCTCGGCCGGAGAGCCCTGCTCGACGATGACACCCTCGTCCATGAACACTACGCGGTCGGCCACCTCACGCGCGAAACGCACCTCGTGCGTCACGATCAGCATAGTCATCCCCGACGCCGCCAGGCTGCGAATGACCGCCAGCACCTCGCCGACACGCTCGGGGTCCAGCGCGGAGGTCGGCTCGTCGAAAAGCATCAGTCGTGGGGCGATCGCCAGGGCCCGCGCGATCGCGACTCGCTGCTGCTGGCCACCCGACATCCGGTGGGGAAGATGACCCGCGTGCTCGCCAAGCCCGACGCTTTGGAGGAGATGTAGGCCACGGGCTCGGGCGCGCGTAGCATCCTCTCCGTATACGCGAATCGGCGCCTCGACCACGTTCTCGAGGGCCGTGAGATGATTGAATAGGTCGAAGTGCTGGAAGACCATCCCGATCCGAGCATCGGCTCGAGCTTTGGCAAGGTTGCGCACTGGGCGTAGGCCGCCGGCCCCTCGTTCATAACCGACATACCGGCCGCCGACGCGGATCTCACCCCAATCGACGGGTTCGAGATGGTTAACGAGACGCAGGAACGTACTTTTCCCGGAACCGCTCGGGCCCATCAGGACGACGACCTCACCACGCCGAACATCGAGGTCGATCCCTCTCAGGACCTCCCGCGTCCCGTAGCTTTTCTGAACGTTAAGTCCAGCAACGAATGGCTCGGCACCCATCGCCTGCGCGTCACACCCGCTGATCTCTGCGACGAGATCCGGTAGCGGCGCACGCTCGCTCGCAGCGAAGAGCGACGGCTCCGCCACCGGCCGCTCGCGCAGATGGTCGAAACGGCGCTCCAACGCGGCCTGGCCCAACGCGATGACGCTGGTCATAAAGAGGTAGATTAAGCCGGCCGCTGCGAACACGGCGAAGAACCGAAAATTCTGACCGACGATTTGCTCTGATCGAAAGGTCAGCTCGTTCACAAAGATCACGGACGCGATAGACGTGCCCTTGATCATGCTGATCGCTTGATTGCCGAGGCCTGGCAGGATCGCCGGCATAGCCTGCGGCAGGACGATGCGGCGCAGTGTGAGGACCGGCCCCATCCCAAGCGATGCCGCGGCGAGTGTCTGATTGCGACCCACCGCCAGAATGCCGCCCCGGATGATCTCCGCGCTGAACGCAGCCTCGTTCAAGGCGAAGCCGACGACGGCAGTCGTGAAGTTGTCGAGGGTGATGCCGACGGCTGGCAGGGCGTCGAAGATGAAGACGAGTTGCAGGAGCAGCGGCGTGCCGCGCACGAACCAGACGTAGAACCACGCCACGCCGCTCAAGATCTTGTTACCGGTCAGCCGCAGCAGCGCCAGACCGAGGCCAAGGATCAGACCCAACACCATCGCGAGGGTGGCGATCTCGACCGCAGTCAGCGCTCCCTGCCAGAGGAACGGTAAGAACAGAAACTCGAGCACGTCGCTCTCGAACTATCGCGAAATGAAATTAAGTTACTGGGTGAACCCCTCGACGGGGAGCATGAGCGAGGGGTCAACGCCGTACTTTACCATCAGCTCTTTCATGGTCCCGTCGGCCTGGATCTCTTGAAGAGCATCGGCGATGGCGGGCTGAAGCCCGGCAAAGGTACGCGTAATCCCCGGGCCGACCTTGTAGTTCGTCTTGATCAGGAAGGCCTGGGCGAACTCAGCGCCATTCGTCTTTGCGACATTGCCGGCAAAGCCTCCGTCGGTGAGCATGAGGTCGGCTCGGCCGGCCTGGACGAGCCTCATGCCGCTGGGCTTGTCGGGATAGGTCGCGATCTCCAAGGCGGGTTTACCTGCGGCCACGCACGCGTCGCTCGCCTTGTGCAGGAGCACCTCTTCGACGGTGCCGAGGCCGGCCACGCCCTTGATGCCGCAGGTGTCAGTGAGCGCGGTGATTTTCTTTGGGTTGCCAGCCTTTACAAGGGCGCCAGTGGAAGCGAGGACGTATGTGACGAAGTCAACCTGCTGCGCTCGTATGGGTGTGTAATACAGGTTGTTCCACATGACGTCCGCTTGACCCGCGATAACCGCGGGCAGAAGACCGGACCACTTGCCGATCTTCGTCTCGGTCTTCATCCCGAGGCAGCTGAACGTGGCTACGGCGAGATCGTTGTCGAGACCGCGCATCGTCTCGAAGTTGCCCGCATCCCGGAAGGCGTAGGGCGGGCTCTCGCCGTCCTGCGCGAGGCGAACGGTGCGGCCCACCAGTGCGGGGTACTTGGCGGTTAGGGCTGCCTTGTCACAGGCTAACGTCGGAGCACCCCAGAGTGCCGCCACGGCGATGCCGATGAGCGACGAGGCCCGGAGGGAGAAGAGAGCATGCATCGTCGAATTCCCCTTGGGTCGCGGGTGGCGGTGCAGGAAGCGGGCCGCTGGAAGTGCGGAGGTCGTCAGAACGCCAGCAGGTTGTCCCGGAACAGCGCGTGCTCGTATCCAGATCTCAGCAGGCCACGACGCCGCAGGGCGGGCGCCAGCCCATCGGCGATCTCCGCGATGGTCCGCCGGGTCAGCGCCTCCGTGATCAGGAAACCGTCGCCGCCCACATGCTTGATCACCTCATCCATCTCGGCCGCAACGTCGTCGGGGGTGCCGACGAAATCGATGCCACCGCTGCTCGTGTCGGTGGCCATCTCGCGCAATGTCTTCTTACCGGTACCTGCTGTGAGATTTTGCGTAAGAGCGCGCGAAGCGTTGGTTTTCACCTCCGGCAAGGGGGCATCGAGGTCGAACTTCGAGAAGTCGATGCCGCTGAGGAACGACATGTACGCGAGGCGTGCGTCGAGATTTTCCCGCGTCGCTGCATCGAGGCGCTCTTTCCTGTCCACGGCTTCCGATCGCGTCTCCCCCAGAACGATCGACGTCGAGAACAGGATCTTGCAGGAAGCGGGATCACGCGAGGCCGTGCGCATCGTGGCATGGACGTCGTCGCGGTAGGCGCGTGCACCCTCTGATCCGCGGGCGCGGGCGATCACTGTGTCGGCGCGCTGAGCGGCGAACGCCTTTCCAGCAGCGGACCCCCCCGCCTGGCAGATGACCGGCCGCCCTTGCGGCCCCGGTGGCATATTCAACGGACCGCGACACCGGAAGTACTCACCTTCGAAGTCGATTGGGGTGACCCCGCCCGGGTCGGTGAACACCCCGGTGGCTGGATCAGCTGTGATCGCGTCGGGCGACCAGGACCGCCAAAGCTGGTCGACTACCTCGATCCACTCGTCGGCCATGCGATAGCGCAAGTCATGTTCATGGTGTTGTGGGAGACCGAAGTTCTGCGCCGAACGGTCGTTGTGCGCAGTAACGAGGTTGAGGCCGACGCGGCCACCCGTCAGGTGGTCGAGCGTCGCGCCGAGCCGCGCAGCGAGATAGGGAGGGTAGAACGCGGTCGTCATCGTGGCCACGATGCCGAGGCCGCGCGTCGCCTGCCCGAGCAGGGGCACGAGCGGCATCGGATCAGCTTTTGGCACCGCCACGGCGTTGCGCAGATACCAGTCGGCCGAACCCTGGAAGGCATCGGGCACGAAGGAACCGTCCTCGATGATCATGTAGTCGAAGCAGGCCCGATCCAGGGCGCGCGCGAGGTCGATGTACAGGGACGGATCGAGCCAATCCCTGCCACATAGACTTGACCAGGGCTGCTTCCACCCGTGGACGGCGGTGCCCTTCCCAACGAACCAACCGAAGTGGATCATGTCTGCCTGACCCTTGGATCTCACGATAGCTCAAGATATTTATCGGCGCGATTACCATAGAATTCTATGATTCGACTGAAACGTCGCCGCAGTTCAAGATAGAGGCTGCAAAGCGCCGGACATATCTACAGCTGGTCAACTGCGCCAAAGCAAATGAAATCATGGCATCGCGATCCATGCGGGAATGGCATGGAATCTGATTGCCGTGACGGCATGCGGTCCGCCAATCTCGAAACGTTTCTCTGGACCGTCCGTTTGGGCAGTCTCAGTGCTGCCGCTGAGCACCTTCATCTGACGCAACCCGCTGTCACGCGCCGACTTCAGGAGCTGGAGCGCGACCTTGGCGTAAAGCTGTTTCGCCGGTCAGGAAGGCTTGTGACGCCGACCAACGCGGCGCAGGCTCTGCTCCCAAAAGTGGAACTCGTTCTGCGCGAGATCGCCGCGATGCGCGCTACCGGTCAGGCTGTCGATGAGTTCCGAGGCAGGGTTCGTATCGGAATCGCCGAGCTGATCGGCTTGACGTGGCTGGACCGCCTCCTCACGCGCATCGAGACAACCTTCCCGAATCTCGATGTCGAAATCGAAGTCGAGGTGGCATCGGGCCTTGTCGAGGGCCTCAAACGCCGCAGACTCGATGTCGTTTTTCTGCCAGGCAAAACGACCATCGATGGCGTAGCTCAGGAGACGATCGGATCTCGATCCCTACGCTGGATCGCACGCCCGGATCTTGCCCTCCCATGCGGTATCTGCTCGCCGGACATACTCCGGGAGATGCCGATTATCCTGATGCCTAAAGGCGCGGAATGGTATGATCTTGCGATGCGGTGGTTCGCTACTGCGGGGGTTCAGCCAAGACGCGTGCGTACGTGTAACTCGGTTAGTGTGCAGACCTCCCTGGTAAGGAAGGGTTTGGGCTTCGGTGCGATGCCTGTAGATTTGATCCATGACGAGCTATCAAATGGTAGCTTGGTCGCATTGCCTGGATTGCCGACACTGCCTCGCGTGATCTACTCGGTCGCGTACATGATGTCCGATGCATCGCCCGTCATGCCGCAGATCGTGGCGATAGCTAAAGCCGAAAGTCAGTTCGTAGATAATATTGATGTCGAAGAATGACCATCTAAAATAAATATCAAATCATCTTTCTTGCAATGCCCGTGTTTCTGGGGATGGTGGTATCAAGAAATGCAACGATGGGTTAATCAAGACGGTATCGCTGACGGTGAAATCCGGCACTCAGGCATTCAATGAGGTTGCGTCCGTTTTCGGGATCCTGCCAGCCACTCCGGACCGACTGGGTTGGGCGCACTGCTGCCGGGCTGGTTTCGAAGCCCCTCGACACTTGAGCCGAGGGGCCGAGCGTTCAAATCCCTGTTCCTTCGGCAAGGGTCAAAGCATCCTCGACGTCGACACCGAGGTACCTAACCGTGCTCTCGATCTGGGTATGGCCGAGCAGGATCTGAACCGCCCGCAGGTTGCCAGTCCGTTTGTAGATCAACGACGCCTTCGTGCGGCGCAGGGAATGGGTCCCGTAGCCCTCGCTTCGCAGGCTGATGCCAGTGACCCACTCATCGACCAAGCGCGCATACTGTCGAGTGCTGATGTGCGTGACGCCGTCGAGCCTGCTCGGAAAGGCATAGTCGTCGAGCGTTCCACCCCTGGCCTCTGGCCCTGCGAGGATGCTGGTTCGGGCGGGTTCGAGCAACTCGAACTGCACGGGTCGACCGGTCTTGCGCTGGATGACGATGGCGCGGCTACGAACGCGACCACCGCTGACGAGGTCGCCAATCTTCAGCTTGCCGATGTCGCAGCCACGCAGCTTGCTGTCGATGGCGAGGTCGAACCTAGCCCGGTCGCGTGTGCGCCGTTCGCATTCGAGCCAGAACCGGATGGCCCAGACCTGCTGAGGCTTGAGGGCGCGCTTGGCGCCGAGCTTGCGGCCAGCATTCCAGGCCGGCCGCCCTTTCGTTGCCGGATCGTGTGCTGAGTGTCCCATCGTCTATCTCTCGCCAGCCTATGCCGACGAGGCGACAAGAGACCCGAACCGAAGGTGCGGAGAGCGGGCATATGCGGACGTTCCGCTGGCGACCCACATGAGCCATTCGAGGGTGCCGCGATGCTCCTCTAAAGCAGACGCGGTCTCCCGCGCCGTACCGTCGTGCTCGAGCGAGAGATATAAATTTCACATCGACAGTCGCCGATCCGATAGGCCGTACCCGCCTGTCTCATCGCGTCTCGAAACGTCTGCATCAAGGCCGAAGCGGGCCGCTATCGGCCTGAACGGCCTAACGCCTCAGGGAACCAAGCTCGGGAGCTGGGGTTGGCGCAGTGTTTCCATGATGTTTCTGCAAACGTGGCGAATGGCGGTATGGCAGTTCGGGTCCCGGGTATGGCAGCGGACCTCACACTGGCAGTAATCTGTCTCACGGCACCGGCGTCGGCAACTGGCGTCGATCGCACGGCGGGTCTGAACGATACGCCGGTTAGTTGGGCGAGGATGACCCGCCACCGCTCGAAGATGGGTCGTCGGGTCTACCGGAATAGGGGAGCGGGGACGGCATCGGCGTCGGCACCGAATGGCCGTGGTTACGGGATGGGTCCGACCGGCCAACCAAGCGGCGTCAAGTAAGACGTCGCGACCGGCTTCGTCGCCGATAGTTCGGCGGTGCCTGCGGCGGCTCCAACGTCAGCGCCTCGGCCATGCCCGCGCTTGTGCATGGCCGGTCCTCCCGCCACGCGACGAAAGGTAGTCCTTTGTCGATGCGATACGCACGTGGCTCTTCGATCCGCTTTGCCGTCACGAGCGGACTGGGCCTGCTGATCCTTGCGGTTCCGTGCCCAGCACAGGCGCAGTCGGTTGGCAGCCGGATTGATCAGTCGACCCCAGGAACCTTGCCCGCCAGGACTCACAACACGGACAGCTCCAAAGCGCCGGCAAACCAGCCGACCGGGCGTGTCGCGCCGCCGAGCGCGATCAGCTCGTCCACGGATGTCATGCAGGGAGGCCCCGTCCAGGGGGCCGGGAGCAGCGGTACGGTCAATCCGATCCAACATCTGCCCGAGAACATGAAGCGGTAATCGGCTGGACAAAACTGAATAGTCGACCGCCGGCGGGAGAATCGTTTCCTGCTGGCCACATGTCGCGCTGATGGAAGACTTGAGCATAACGCAGCAGCGGCAACCGTGTTCGATATCGTCGGATACTATTGTAAATCAGGCCCGCCACCGTTTTGTCGCGATCATCCGGCGATCGTTGCAGGAATTCATTTGTCTACCGCTCCTGGTGGTCGGTGCGTTCCTTGGCCTGTTCGCACTCACCTATCTGCTCGATGATGCGCTGTGGGGTTGTCCCCAGCCCGCGCCGCTTCCTTGGCTGGCCCATCTGCTCGGTGACACGGCTGCAATCGCCAGCCTGCTGAGCATTGTTGCGTCTGGCATGATCACGGTGACCTCGATCACCTTTTCACTTCTCCTGATCGCCGTGCAGCAGACAGCCTCGACGCTCTCGACGCACGTCTATGACCAGTGCATCCAACGACGCTCGAATCAACTCAGTTTCGGTTTCTTCGTCGGGCTCAGCGTTTTCGTGCTGCTGACGCTCGGCAGCGCCAATCCCGACCACAAACCGATTATCGGGGCGCTGCTAGCGCTCCTGATGACGGGCGCGGCGCTGTGCATGGTGGTGATCCTGATCTACAGCACCATCGATCAGATGCGGCCGCACTCGGTCATCGCAGCGATCCACGACCATACGATCAAGGCCCGCGCAGTGGACGGGCGCATGATCGAGGGCACTCGCCGGTCTCTCCGTGCCGACCTCTCATGGTCGCAGACGGTCCGAACGGACGCGTACGGTGTGGTTTGCGGCATCGATCTGTCGACGATCGAACGGTCCGCAAAGGAGCATGGCGCCGAGATCGAGATTATTGGCCACGTCGGCACCAACCTCGCCTTCCGCGACCCGCTTTTCCGTATCCATGCCGCACAGTCGCCATCAGCCGACGCGCTGTTGGCTTTGGACAAGGCGGTGACAGCAGCTATCACGATCGAACCGCGCCGCACCATCGACAGCGATGCCGGTTTCGGGATCGAGCAGCTTTATTCGATCGCCTGGACGACCGCCTCGACGTCGAAGCAGAACCCGCAACCCGCGATCCTCGTGTGCCACTGCCTGCGGGACATCATCGCCCGTTGGAGCCGCACCGATACGATCCCGGAGAACAGCGCGTCCCGCGTCGTCTATGCCGATCGGGGGGTGGACGATGCGATCCTGGCGATCGCCGCGATCGGCGTCGTCGCTTCCGAGAGCATGCAGAACACGCTGGCTGCCGAGGTCTGGCGGACCCTCGCGACGTTGATCGATGATGTGCCGGGCGAACGGTTGCCGGCGCTGATCGACACGGTGCGTCGGCTCCTATCCAGCCTTGGGGATCATGTTTTGACCCGTGATCTTGAAGAAGAGCTAAGCCGATGCCGGCGAAGCTTGGAGAGCAGGGGCGAGCCTGAGGCGGCTGAGGAAATCCGCGCAGCGACCGAAACGCTTGCCGAGAGTATCGGCACGCTCAATTCACGCGGGACGCGCGTGCCTACATCCGCCTGAGCGCGGTTGCCTGTCACTTCTTCCGAGGCAAGGCCTGCGACGGCTCGGGGGACAGGCCTTTCGCCTCGTGGGCGCCCGTGCCGTGTACGGCGTCGCTGCCAATGATTCCGCCGCCCACGGAGGATGCCGGCGGGTTTCCGCTCGGCGCTCCGGCGCCGGAGGACGGAGGCTGCCGGGTCGTCATGGTTGCCGTACCGGCCGCGTTCGGCGCGGCGGTCTCCGCGCGCGCGAGGCCCGTCCCAGCGACGATCAGGGCTGCAGCAGTGAGAATCTTGGCAAACATGACGGTCTCCGGAAAGGCCTGCCGCAACGCGTGGGAATCAGATCGGTTTGTCGGCACAGGGAAGCGCATCCACGCATCGCTGTTTCGAACTCACGATCAGTCCGACGTTCGACGCCCGCGCACGGCGGATGGTTCAGTCTGCGCTCAGCCCGAGTTGCGACTTGTCCGTCAGCCGGTCGTTGCGGAACGTCAGCGTGATATTGGCGCCGTAGGTTCCGTGGCCACGCCAGGAATAGGTCGCACGCTCCTCGCGACCGATGGTGAGGTGCGAGACCCGCCGTCCCCCGCAGCCGAGCAGGTCGCGGATACGGCCGTAGCTCATGCCGTGCTTGAGGGCGGTGTATTGGGCATGGTCGACGCGGCAGGGCCTTGTACCGGGAAAGCGGGCCGCGTCGGCGGCCGATGCGGCGAAGATCAGGGCGAGCGAGATTGGGACGAGGATCTTCTTGCGCATCGGCGCCTCACCCGGGCTGGCCGGAGGCGGCACCGTTCGCGGGCGGCGTGTCCGGCGAACTGGCTTCCATCGCCTTCGTCTCGACCTTGAGGTCCTGACGCATGTCCTGGATGTGGTCCGTCACCACCTTCTCGTCGGGCTTGAGCCCCGCCACGATGGTGGTGTTCTCCCCGAAGCTATCGCCGGTCGTCACCGGCTTCTGATGTACCACGCCCTGGTCGTCGACGACGTAGACGATCTGCTGGGCGAGCTGGGCTGAGAGCGCGATCGTCGGCACGAGGAGCTTGTCCTCCGTCCCGATTTTCACCCGGGCGCGCACGAACTGGCCGGGGAGGAAGCGCTCGTCCGGATTTGGCAGGAGGGCGCGCACGAGGCGACGCGCGGTACGGGGATCGAAGCGGTTGTCGAGCTGGTAGATCCGGGCCTCGCGCACGGGCTTGCCCGCCTCGTCCAGCACTTCCACCGTCACGGATCCGCCCTGCATCGCCTCGCGCACGGTCTCGGAATCCTCCGATGACAGCGCCATCTGTACGTCGATCGGATCGAGCTGCACCACCGAGACGAGCTGTGTCTGGTTCTCGATCACGAGGTCGCCCGGGTTGATGATCGACAGGCTCGCCCGGCCGTCGAAGGGAGCGTTCACCGTCGCGTAGTCGAGGTTGAGGTTTTGCCGGGCGATCGCAGCTTCCGCCTGCTGCACCTGGGCGCTGGCCGTGGCCGCGTTGGCCTGCTGCTGCTGCAGGCGCTGCTCCGAGGCGTAGCCCTTGTCGGCCAGCGTATCCGTGCGGCTGACCTCGGCTTGAGCGAACTGAAGCTGCGACTTCGCCTGCGCCTCTTGCGCCTTCGCCTGCGCCAGAGAAACCTCGAAGGGACGCGGATCGATGCGGAACAGCACCTGCCCCTTCTTCACGTGGCTCCCCGGCTCGAAGGGGCGCTCGACGACGTTGCCCGTCACCCGCGCCTTGAGGGCCGCGTCCTGTGGGGCGATGATCGTGCCCGTGTAGGTGAAGGCGATCGGCACCGCTTCCTTGCGCGCCGCGGCCACCGTCACGGTCATGGGCGGCTCCTCGGCCTTCTTGGGCGCCTCCGACCCCGTCAGCGAGGCCATGATCGCAGATGGCGCGGGCCGGCCGGCCGCCAGCCAGCCCCCGCCGGCCAGCACCACGAGGGCCCCGACCCCAATCAACCCGTATTTTGCCCCCGATCGCACCTGGATCGCCCCCTTCGAGGCGCCTCCGGCGCCGAACCGGACAGGGAACACGCGAAATTGACTGACGTTGCATGCCCGGTCCCCGCGACCACCGAGGGATTGCCGAGGACCGATGTTCGCCCGCTTCGTCGACCGGCCCATCCTGGCGGGCGTGATCTCCGTGCTGATCACCCTGATCGGCGCGGTGGCCGGCCTCACCTTGCCGATCGCACAATTTCCCGAGATCGCCCCGCCGATCATCAACGTCCAGGCGACCTATCCGGGCGCCAGCGCGCAGCAGGCCTACGACGCAGTGACGACGCCGCTGGAGCAGGAGATCAACGGCGCGCAGCACCTCCTCTACATCGCCTCAACCAGCAACACCGATGGCAGCGTCAACCTCGACGCGACCTTCGAGATCGGCTCCGATCTCGATGCCGCTGCAGCCGAAGTGCTCACCCGCGCCAATCGCGCGGAGGCCAAGCTCCCGGCCTCGGTGCGCTCGCAGGGGTTGGAGATCCAGAAGAGCACGCGCCAGCAGCTCGGCAACATCGTCCTCTACGCCGAGGAGGGCTCGCCCTACGACGAACTGTTCCTGGCGAACTGGGCCGAGACGCAGGTGATCAAGCCCCTGCGGCGCGTCTCTGGCATGGGGCGGATCCAGAACTTCTCCCAGAAACGCTACGCCATGCGGCTGTGGCTCGATCCGGTGAAGATGGAGGCGCTGGCGATCAGCCCCGATGCGGTGATCAAGGCGGTGAGCCAGCAGAACGAGCAGATCACCACCGGATCGCTCGGCAAGCCGCCGACCGACGGCAAGCCGACGCCCTTCGAGTTGCAGGTGGTCACGCAAGGACGGCTGAGCCAGCCGCCGGAATTCGCCAACATCCTGCTGCGGGCCAACCCCGACGGATCGGTGGTGCGGGTCCGGGATGTGGCGCGGGTGGAACTCGGCTCCGAGCAGTATGGCGTCCGCTCCAGTTTCGATGGGAAACCCTCCGCGACGCTCGGCCTCTACCAGACGCCCGGCGCCTATGCGGTCCAAGTCATGGACGGCGTGAAGGCGACGATGGAGGAGCTCGCCCGCCGCTTCCCGCCGGGCCTCAAGTACAAGATCGCCCTTGACCGTACCGAGTTCGTCCGAGAGGCGATCACCGAGGTGGTGCACACCCTGTTCGAGGCGCTCGTCCTCGTGATCGTCGTCACGTACCTGTTCCTGCAGAACTGGCGGGCGACGCTCATACCCTCCATCGCCGTCCCCGTGGCGCTGGTGGGCACCTTCGGACCCATGGCCCTGCTCGGTTTCTCCTTCAACACGCTGAGCCTGCTCGGCCTGGTGCTGGCGGTCGGCCTCGTGGTCGACGATGCCATCATCGTGGTGGAGAATACCGAGCGGCTGATGGACGAGGGGATGGAGCCCCGGGATGCCTCCCGCGAGGCCGTGAACGAGGTGGCTGGACCGGTCATCGCCACGACCCTGGTGCTGGGGGCCCTGTTCGTGCCGGTGGCCTTCATCCCCAGCCTCACCGGCCAGCTCTACAACCAGTTCGCCCTCACCATCGCGATCTCCGTGATGATCTCGGCAGTGGTCTCCCTGACCCTCACCCCGGCGCTCTGCGGCCTGATCCTGAAGCACCGGCCCGGAGGGTCGGAGCGGCGCGCAAGCCGTTGGAAGGCGCCGCTCCGCTGGTTCAACCGAGCCCTGGAGGCGAGTGCGAACATCCTCACCCGGGCGATCGGCGTGCTGAGCCGTCACCTCGTGATCGTTGGCGTGGCCTTCCTCGCCTTCGCGGCGCTGACGGTGGTCCTCGTGATGCAGCGCCCGACCGGCTTCGTCCCGAACGAGGACCAGGGCTACTTCTTCGCCGATGTCGCCTTGCCGAAGGGCGCGTCGGTCGCCCGAACGGACGCGATGGTCGAGCGACTGGGCAAGGCCCTGCGGGACATGCCCGAGGCGGACCACACGATCGGCGTCATAGGGCGCAGCATCCTCGCCGACGCGGTGGCGCCGTTCTACGGCTTCCAGATCCCGGTCCTGAAGCCCTGGGGCGAGCGCGCGGCTTCGGCGGACGACATTATCGCCCGCGTGCAGAAGGAGTTCCGGCGCGACCCAGCCGGGCAAGTGCGGGTGGTCAACCCTTCGCCGTTGCCGGGCCTCGGCACCCGCAGCGGCCTGACGCTGGAGATCCAAGACCGAAGCGGCGCAGGCGGCCTCAAGCTGGCCCAAGCGGCACAACGCTTCATCGACGAAATGACGAAGAGCCCGAGCATCGCTCAGGCGCTCTCGACCACGAGCTACGGCGTGCCGCAGATCCATCTGGAGATCGACCGGGCCAAGGCCGAGCAACTCGGCGTGCCGCTCCAGAACCTGTTCGACGCGCTGGGGACCTATGTCGGGTCCAGCTTCGTGAACCTCTTCAATCGCTTCGGCTTCGTCTACCAGGTCTACGTGCAGAGTGAGGCCGCGGGCCGCCGGACGATCCAGGACCTTGAGGCCCTGCCGGTCTTGAACGGGCGCGGCGAGCCCGTGCGCATCGGCTCCCTGGTGCGGGCGGAGTTTACCACCGGCCCGACGGCGGTCCTGTCCTACAACACCTACCCCGCCATCGAGGTGGCGATCGAGGTGGCCGAGAGCGCGAGTTCGGGCACCGTTCTCAAGGAGGTCGAGGCCCTGGCCAAGGATCGCCTCCCCAGCGATTTCGCCGTGGAATGGACCGATGTCGCCTATCAGGAGAAGGTCGCGGGGGGCTTCGCGCCGCTGATCTTCGGCCTCGGCGTGCTGATGATTTTCCTCCTGCTCGCCGGGCAGTATGAGTCCCTGCGCCTGCCCTTCGTCATCCTGCTCGCGACGCCGATCGCGATCTTCGGCGCCGTGGGATCGCTGGCCCTGCGCGGCCTCGCCCTCGACATCTTCGGGCAGATCGGCCTCCTGCTCCTCGTGGGGCTAGCGGCCAAGAACTCGATCCTGCTCGTCTCCTTCGCCGAGGATCTGCGGCGGCAGGGGGAGGACACGCTGAAGGCGGCACAGGATGCGGCACGCCTGCGCATGCGCCCGATCCTCATGACCTCCTTCGCCTTCATCATGGGTTCGATCCCGCTCGCCATCGCCAGCGGCGCGGGGGCGAATGCCCGCGTCTCCATGGGCACGGTGGTGATCGGTGGCCTTATCGTGGCAACCTTCATCACCCTGTTCATCACCCCGACCTTCTACATCGCCTTCGAGCGTCTGTTCGGCGCAGACAGGCCTGCCGCTAATGCAGTCTCAGAAAGCGGCGGCCGCGTTCAGCCGGCTGAATAAGCCTGGGTGTCGTTCGGCGATGTCGTCCGTTCTGCGACACGACAGAGCCATACCGACACGATCGGTCGCCGGCTGGCCGCCCCTAGCGATCACAGGTCCACCGCCGATGTAGGTCACATGACGACCTGATGTCGGCTCGTTCAAATGGGCGGGGCGACGATGAGCCCGCTGGCGTGATCCAAGCGACGTTTTGGGTGAGCGCCTGGCCAGCATCGGCGTGCTGAAGGCGCCGGGAGCCCTGGCCATCGCGCCGATATGAGAGCCCGCCTGCGCCGTCCACGGTCCGGCGTCAGGATCAGAGAGCCTGCCGCGCTCATCCCGATCGCAGGTCCGACGGATCAAACGGTTTCGACAATCGTCTGTCTGAGGGCCTTTTCACCAGCAGGGGGTGAGGTTGTGAGTGTCGGACTGATCGCGCTTTTGGACGACGTCGCCTTGATGGCCCGGGCGGCTGCGGCATCCCTCGACGACGTCGCGGGCCAGGCTGCGCGGGCGGGAACCAAAGCCGCGGGCGTCGTCATTGATGATGCCGCGGTCACGCCCCGGTATGTCGTGGGGTTTGCCGCCGAACGGGAATTGCCCATCGTCGGCAAGATCGCCCTCGGGTCGCTGCGCAACAAGCTCCTGTTCCTGCTGCCCGGTGCCCTCGCATTGAGCGCGTTCGCACCGTGGGCGATCACGTCGCTCCTGATGCTGGGCGGCGCGTACCTCTGCTACGAAGGAGCCGAGAAGATTTACGAGACGCTCGTTCCTCACACTGCGCATGAGGATGACGCGGTCAATCAGGGCGCCACGAGGGGCGATCAAGCTTTCGAAGACCGCCGCGTGGCGAGTGCCATCAAGACCGACTTCATCCTCTCAGCCGAGATCATGGCCATCACCCTCGCGGCTTTGCCGGAAGGCAGCTTCTGGATGCGGGCGGCCGTGCTTGCCGTCGTCGCTGTAGGCATCACGGCTGGCGTCTATGGCGTGGTCGCGCTGATCGTGAAGGCCGATGACGCTGGTCTCGCGCTCGCCAGCAGCACCGCCGGGGGCCCCGTCGGAAGCCTGATCCGCGGTCTCGGATGTGGTGTGGTCAGGGGGATGCCGATCGTGTTGAAACTCCTCGCCATCATCGGGACGGCGGCGATGATCTGGGTTGGCGGCGGGATCCTGATGCACGGACTGGAAGAGTACGGCTTATCGGCCCTTGCACACATCACGCATCAGGCGGCGGAGTTTGCCACGACGTCATCGCCGTTCGCCGGTGGGGTCGTCAGGTGGCTTGTCACGGCGCTGGCATCGAGCTTGATTGGTTTGGTGGTGGGCGGACTCATGATCCCGCTGACAAGCTTTGTCCTGGCTCCGACCTGGCATAGTCTGACGCGTGCCCAGCCGCGCTCGGCATAATCTCTGCTGCATTACAGCCTGGACGCGGGCCTTCTTATGGATCGCTGGAAGTTGGAAGCGGTTCCAGCGGCGATGTCCGCTTCGCGCACCTGCGCCCTGAAAGCGGAACGTCGCGAAACCACCCTGAGCAGCCCTCCCGCTTCCGACCCAACCCAGCCTTGCGAACTCCTGTTGGCGCTCGCAAAAAGCGGTCATTCGCTAGCCCTCCAGGAACTTCGGCTCGGGGTGGGAAGCTGAAGTCAGCCTCTAGCCTCAAATGGCAAAATGCCCTCAAAAAGGGCGTGCATTCTATCTCCGCCTAAGGTTTGGTAAACGTACCTACGAACCAGCGGCAAAGATCGTTGTTTTCGGGATCGACTTCGATATAAAGCTGTTTAGCGCTCTGCTGCTTAATTCGGACCAAGCACGTCTCCCACACCGTTTCCATGTGCGGAGTATCCATAGTAGAATTTGGGCCAATCTCGAACCGAAAGACTTTGTTGAACCTGAAGCGGAATTGATCGCCTACCTTTTCGGCATTCTCTGGGCTTGGGCCTCGATAGATAAAACTTGAATACGATACATTTCCAGGCTGGTCGACTAGAGCGCTAGGATGAAAATCTATTGTTTCGCGATCTTCCGTCCGCGTCCATGAGCCGCGAATATCGCTGAGGTCAGAGGTCAAATAGGGGAAGGAGTGCTGTGGTACTGTGATTGCGACAAACCACAAAGCAGTAGTCGCCCACCAACACAAGCAGAGCCAGAATTTTTGGCGCTCTCATTCCAGGGAGGCTCCAATTATCAAATGAGTAATTTCCCTTTTTTAGCGAATTGTCCCTTTCCAAAGTGGGTACGAAGTCGATGTCCGCTTTCGTTCATTATTGCCCGAAAAACGGACAGGCAGAAATCCACCCTAAGCAGCCATCTTGCATCCGACCGAGGCCGTGTCAAAACGCATTGATCGTGGTCGCCAGCGCTGGTCGGCAGGATGATGACGGCGGCGCGGTGGACCGCTTCAGGCTCGAATGGCCTGGATGAGCCAGGTTGCGCCGAACAGGCGGATCATCCGCTTC
>NZ_JAKSYM010000164.1 GCF_022829545.1 Methylobacterium sp. J-030
CCGGAACCGCGGCTCCCGGGCCTCCGGGACCTGCGGACCGGGGGGGGGGGGGGCGCCTCACCGCCACCCGATCCGCTTGAAGAACCCCGCGATCGCCTCCGCTGCCCGGTCGGGATCCTCCCGGTGCGGGAAGTGCCCGACGCCCGGGAACGGCGCCAGATCGAGATCCGAAAACGTCTCGCCCAGGCGGTCGGTCCAGGCATAGGGGAAGATCGGGTCGTGCTCGGCCCAGCGCACGCAGGTCGGGACCGTGATCGGCGGCAGGGGCGGGGCCTCGCCCTTGAGCATCGCCACCCGCCCGGCATGGGCCGCCCGGTAATGCGCGAAGCCGCCCGCGAGGTTTCCGGGCTTCCAGTAGGCGTCCACGAAGGCGTCGAGCACCGGATCAAACGCGTCCTTCCGGTGCGACCAGTGCCGCAGGAAGTGGCCGATATAGGCGGCGCAGCTCTCGCGGCTGGCGCCGACCAGCTGCACCGCCAGATCCATCTGGTTGAAGGACTGGTACCAGATCTCGGTGAGCCGGTCCGGCGCCCCGAGGCGGAGGCCGATGCCCGGATAGACGAAATCGAACAGGACGAGGCCGGCGCAGCGCTCCGGGTGCGCCCGGGCGAGCGCCTGGATCACCGCCCCGCCGACGTCGTGGCCGACGATGCCGGCCCGCGCGATCCCGAGGGCGTCGAGGAGCGCCACCATGTCGGCGGCGTGATCGGCCGGCCCGAAGGGACCCGCCGGCTTGTCGCTGTCGCCGAAGCCGCGCAGGTCCGGGGCGATCAGGGTGTGGCGGGAGGCCAAGCGCGCCATCACGGGCTCCCAGGTCAGCCAAAATTCCGGCCAGCCGTGGAGCAGCAGCAGCGGCGCCCCCGTGCCGTGCCGCGCGACGTGCAGATCCGCCCCGTTCGCGCGGATCCTCAGGTGCTCGATCCCGTCCATTTGCCCTCCATCTCGGCCCGGCGCGCCAGCATCCGCGCCTGCAACCGGCTGCGGCGGGCGGCGATCACCGTGCCGTTGATCTCGCCGCCGAACAGGAACATGGCGGCGAGCCAGTAGAGGAACACCAGGAACACCATCGCGGTGGCCAGACCCCCGTAGGTCGACGCGTAGGCGTTCGAGAACCGGTCGAGGTAGTAGCCGAAGCCGAGGCCCGCGAAGAACCACAGCACCAGCGTCACCCCGATCCCCGGCAGCACCGACAGGATCGAGCGCCGCCCCGCCGCCACGAACTTGTGGGCGATGACCAGGATCACGGCCAGCAGCAGCGCGGTGACGGCGATCCGCCCGATCGCCACCGTGAGGCTCAGGGGCTCCAGCCCCGGCGCCACCAGCACGAGGGTGCGCCAGATCAGGGGGCCCAGCACCACGAGCAGCGCGAAGGCCAGCATCGCGAAGGCGCCGCAGATCACGTAGCCGATCGATTCGAGCCGGGTCAGCCACCACGGCCGGCCCTCGCGCAGGCCGTAGGCCCGGTTCAGACCGACCCGCAGGCTCTCGACCCCCGAGGACGAGAAGTAGAGGGCGAACAGCGCGCCCAAGGTCAGCACCCCGCTGCGCTGCTCGGTGAGCACCCGGTGGACCTCACCGACGATCGGCTTGGCGATCTCCCGGGGCCACGCGTCGAAGATCAGCACCCCCGCCTCGTCGGCGAGCGACTGCGTGCCGAACAGGCCCGCCAAGGCCGCCAGCAGGATCAGGAACGGGAACAGCGACGTCAGGGTCGAGAGCGCGATGTGGCTGGCGATCGCCCAGCCGTCATGGGAGACGAAGCGCTGCGCGGCCAAGCCCATGACCTGCAATCCGTTGCGGAGGGGTTTCACGGTGTCCTGACGATCCTCTGGCGGAACGGCACCCCGATGAACGGTGCCGGGGCCGGCCCGTCAACGCGGACGACGCGATCCGGTCCCGAACACGAACCGGTGACGCGCCGGCGCCACGCCCCCGCGGGCGTTCCGGACATCGCCGTTGCGACTCGCAGGCCGGATGCGCCTTAGATACGGCTATGCTGACACCCTCACGACCCCCGAACCGCGCGGCCGGCATCCTCCCGGCCCTGTTCGTGCCGATCTGGGCGACCGGCTTCATCTCCGCGCGCGCCGTGGTGCCGCACGCCGATCCGCTGGGCTTCACGGCCGTGCGCTTCACCGCGGTCGCCCTGGTGATGGCGGGGATCGCGCTGGGCTCGCGCGTGCGGTGGCCGGCCGACCGGGCGGGCTGGCGCGATCCCGTCGTGGCGGGCTTCCTGATGCAGGGCGTCTACCTGTCGAGCACCTTCTGGGCGGTGAGCCGCGGCCTGCCGGCCGGGATCGCGGCCCTCGTGGGCAGCCTCCAGCCGCTGCTGACCGCGCTCCTGGCGCAGCCCCTGCTCGGCGAGCGGGTCAGCCCCCGGCGGGCGCTCGGCATCCTGATGGGCTTCGCCGGGGCGGGCCTCGTGCTGGCCCCGAAGATCGGTGCCGCCGACCCGTCCGGGATCCCGCCGCTGGCGCTGGCGGTGAGCTTCCTGGCGGTCCTGTCGCTGACGCTGGGCACCCTCTGGCAGAAGCGCACCGGCGGCCGGGTCGATCTGCTCGCCGGGGCGACGCTCCAGTTCGTGGGCGGGATGGCCTGCGCGATCCCCCTGGCGCTCGCCTTCGGCCGCGCATGGTTCGAGCCGGTGGCGCCGGTCTGGCTCGGGCTCGCCTGGGCGGTCCTGATCAACTCGGTGGCCGGCATCCTGCTGCTGCTGGCGCTGATCCGGCGGGGGGCGGTGGCCGGTGTCGCCGCCCTGTTCTTCCTCGTGCCGCCGGTGGCGGCCGTGCTCGGCTACCTCCTGTTCGGCGAGGTGCTGACGCCGCTCCAGGGCGCCGGGATGGCGCTGGCCGCCCTCGGGGTCGCGGTGGCGAGCCGGGGCTGAGAACCTTTGACCCGGGATCCCCAAGGGCGAGCCCTTAGGCGGGGTCTCGGGGCGGAGCCCTGAGATCTTGACCAGGGCTCCGCCCTGGACCCGCGAAAGGGCTCGCCCTTTCGAAACCATGACCTGAGCCTGCGACCGCAGGGCCCGGAAACCCTTCGCGGCCTCGCGGTTTGATGCGCGCGGGCCGCGACGGCCCCGGCACCGAGCGAGGCACGGATGGATCAGGACAAGCCCCGCGAGATCCGCCTCGCCCTCGACGCCATCCCCCTCGGCGGCAAGGCCGAGGGCAAGGCGGGCGACGACGCGGTTCTGTTCGTGCGTGACGCGGACGGCGTGCGCGCCTTCCAGGCCAAGTGCCCGCATCTCGGCGCGCCGCTCGCCAAGGGCGAGATCTGCAGCGGCCGGCTCTACTGCCCATGGCACAAGGCGGCCTTCGCGCTGTCCGACGGCAGCCTGCAGGAGCCGCCGGCGCTGGAGGCGCTGACCCGCTATCCCGTCCGGATCGAGGGCGGCGAGGCGGTGGCGACGCTCAGCCCCGAGCTGGCCCCGGCCAGGCGCGTGGATGCCCCTGTCGCCCATGTCCTGATCGTCGGCACCGGCGCGGCGGCGGTCGCCTGCGTGACGACCCTGCGCCGCGAGGGGTTTGCGGGCCGGATCATCATGGTCGGGCGCGAGGGACACCCGCCCTACGACCGGACCAAGCTGTCCAAGCAGTTCCTGGCAAAACCCACGCCCCCGGAGAAGACCCTGCTGGAGCCGGACTTTTCCGCCGCCCACCACGTCGAGCGGATCGAGGCCGAGGCCACCCGGATCGAGCCCACCGCCCGCCGTGTCACGCTGGCGGACGGGCGCTCGCTCACCGGCGACGCCCTGCTGATCGCCACCGGCAGCCGCGCCGTGGTGCCGGATTTCGAGGGTAAGGACCTCGACGGCGTGATGACGCTCCGCAGCCTCGACGACGCCGTGCGGCTCAGCGATGCTGCCGGGCAGGCCAAGCGCGTGGTGGTGGTCGGCGCGGGCTTCATCGGCCTGGAGGCCGCCGCCTTCCTGACCAAGCGCGGCCTGTCGGTGACGGTCCTGTCCCGGGAGGCGATCCCCTTCGCCAAGCGGTTCGGCGACGAGGTTGGCGCGGCGCTGAAGCGCTACCATGCCGGCAACGGCGTGACCTTCGTGACCGGCAGCGTCGCCCGGATCGCCGGCGACGGTCGCGTCGCGTCGGTGGAGACCGAGTCGGGCGAGAGCCTGCCGGCCGATCTCGTGCTGATCGGCGCCGGGGCCGCACCGGAGACCGGGATCGTCGCCGGCATCGAGCCGGACGAGAAGGGCGGCCTTCCGGTGGGGGCCGACCTGCGGCTTGCCGAGAACGTCTGGGTGGCGGGCGACATCGCGGCCTTCCCGGAGCACGGCAGCGGAGTCACAGCCCGGATCGAGCATTGGCGGCTCGCCCAGCAGCACGGCACCCACGTGGCCCGGGCGATCCTGGGGGCGCAGGGCGATTTCTCCGGCGCGCCGTTCTTCTGGAGCAACCAGGGCGACAAGCGCCTCGACTACGGCGGCTACGCACCGGATTTCGAGCGGATCATCCTGCAGGGCGACCCCGCGGCGCTTGATTTCATCGCCTACTATGTCCGGGAGGGCCGCGCGGTGGCGGCCTGCAGCATTGGCCGCAACGCGCCGTTCACGGCGTTCCTGCACCTCCTGGGCGAGGGCCGGGTGCCGAGCCCGGAGGCGATCGAGGGCGGTGCCGACCTTGCCGCACTGGCGTAATGGAACCCTGACGGGCACCCGCGCCTTTCGCTTGCTGGTGCCCGCCGTCCGAGAAGCCGGGCCGCTCCGAGAGGCCCCATGAACCAGATCCTCGTCGTCGCCCTCATCTGTGCCGCCTCGGTCCAGGCCCCGGACTGCTCGCGCGAGACCGCCATCGACGTGGTCACCGGCCCGGCCCACACGCTTCAGGAATGCCTGATCCAGGGCCCGGTGCTCGCCGCGAATTCCGGTTTCCGGGGCGAGGACGGCGCCTATGTGAAGACGCGCTGCGAGCAGAAGCACTGAGGTCGTAGGCGAACGGCGCCGTTTCTCTCCCTCCCCCCTCTGTGGGGGAGGGTGGCCCCCGGATGGGGTCGGTGGAGGTGAATCCGGCCTGTGGCTTGTTTCGAGCCTCCATGGTGGACGACGCCCTTGTCTGTACCGCTGGTCTCCCTGCCCCCCCTATGCGGTAGAGTAATCCCTGAAGCGGGTCGCGGTACGGGCCGCCAGTTTCTGGATCCGTGGCCGGCACGGTGACTGTCTGAAGACTGGCCTGGAGCGGCAGCCCCCTCGCCCGACGCCTGCTGACGCAGTGGTCACCCTCCCCCGCAGAGGGGGGAGGGAAACGCGCGGGTCTGGCAGATGTCGTTACCTGAGAACGGAAGCCGGAATC
>NZ_JAKSYM010000166.1 GCF_022829545.1 Methylobacterium sp. J-030
GCTGGATCGACGGCTGATGCCGCTTCCTCGCCGGCGGACGTAGCTCCCGACACTGGCCTCCGAGGTGGCTCCGACGTGCTCTGGGCACGTCCAGCGGCGGGAAGGCAGGTGACGCTGGCCAGAGCAGCGAGGAGCGCGATCGAGCGGCGCATGATGCTTACGCCAGTCCGTCCTTAGCCGCCTCGTCCGGATCGTCAGGTTTGCCCTCGGCCTTTTTGACCGGATCCTTGCTCTCAGGCTCGCTGCCGGTCGTCGGGTCCGGCACGTTGACGTTCGGGATCGGTATCGTCGGCGGCACGACGCTCACGCCCGATGGCTTGTCTGTCTCGGCCATGACCATGCCGTCCCTCGTGATGTCTGTGTCGTCGCGCGGATCAGCAGACCCGCCCGGCGTCTTGCCTGAAGGTCGCAGATCCTGCGCTATTGGCAACCACAGTCGATAGGCGATGATTGCCTCAGCCCCAGTCGGCGCCGTGACCTGCTCATTTGCCGCCGCCGCCACCCTGGGGCAGGGGCCGCTCCGGCTGGCCGGCATTTCCACCAGCTGCCGAGTTGTTCGTCACAGTGTCGGCCGGCTGACCGGTCGGCGTCCCCGTCACAGTGCCCGGCGCACCGGTCGAACCCGGCTGAGGTGCGGCCACGCCAGGTGTGCCCGGGGCTGTCCCGGGTGGGGTAGCCGCTGGTGCCTGCGCGAACGCTGCGCCGGAGAAGAGCAGCATGAACGGGATAGCTGTGACGAGGGTGCGCTGACGCATCGATGCCTCCGTGCCGAAGAACGCCGGTAACGCGCGTGTGAGGAGGATAGTTCGGCTCAAACATCCCCACGTTCGTGGAGGTCACTCGCAAGGCTTCGTTAACCATGAGATCGGCACCCTATCGACGGTCAGCCTGCAGGTACCGTCGTGAACCGTGCCTACCCCGTCAGCGCCGAAGATCCGGCCGGTGATTGCCCGGTGCCGATCGATACGCTCAGCCAACTCTATCGCGCAGGGTCGGAGGCGCTGTCGGGGCAACTCGGCGGGATCCCCGAGGCGACACGGGCCCGGCTCGCGATCTACCTCTACGGGCGCAGTCACACGCGCCACCTCGGGGTGCAGATCGCCGCTACCTGCGAAGGAGCCAGCCTACGCCGTGTGGCCGGGTTCGTCGGCAACGCGCTCTACGACCTCTCTCGACAGAACCCTGCGGCGTGGTCGGATGCAGCTCCCCCGAACGGCGGTAAGCGCGGCGTCAGCCTGGCAGGGCCGCGCGCCACCGTTCTCCGCAGCGCCTAGCTCTGACCGACGGTCTAGGTGTCAATGCTCGGTGACGAACCGGGCTGTCCACTCCTCGACCGTCAGCTCGGGACTGATAAGGCACAGCACGCCATTGCTGACGGTCGCTCGGCCCTGCGCAGTCCAGCGCTGCCAGTTCGTCAGGGCGTCGGCCGCCCGCAGATCGCCGGCCGTGTCGTCGATCGGGTGATCCGACAGGAGGGCAGTGGGGGCACCGGTGTGGCGCGCGGCCTCCAGGCGGGCGAGGCGGCGTTCGAGGTCGATGAGGCTCATGG
>NZ_JAKSYM010000225.1 GCF_022829545.1 Methylobacterium sp. J-030
CCGGTAGAGCAGGCTGAGGATCATGGTGTTGATCGCCACCGACTTGCCCGAGCCGGTGGTGCCGGCGACCAAGAGGTGCGGCATGCGCGCGAGGTCGGCGATGATTGGCTCGCCGCCGATATTCTTGCCGAGGCACAGGGCCAGCTTGTGCTTGCTCTCGGCGAAGTCGGCCGAGGCCAGAAGCTCGCGCAGGTAGACGGTCTCGCGGGTCTCGTTCGGCAATTCGATGCCGATGACGTTGCGGCCGGGCACGACCGCCACGCGGGCCGAGACCGCCGACATGGAGCGGGCGATGTCGTCCGACAGGCCGATCACGCGGCTGGACTTGGTGCCCGGCGCGGGCTCGAGCTCGTACAGGGTGACGACCGGGCCAGGCCGCACCGCCAGGATGTCGCCGCGCACGCCGAAATCCTGGACCGTCTGCTGCAGGTTGAGGGCGTTCTGCTCCAGCACGTCGGCATCGACCTCTGCGGCGCCGCCGGGCGCCGGCAGGGCGAGCAGTTCGAGGGCGGGGAGCGCGTAATCGGCGTTCTCGATCGGCGCGATCTCGAGATGCCGGCCGGCCGGGATCAGGTGCGCCCGGGGCGCGACCATGGGCAGCGCGGCCGGCGCGGCGGCGACCGGCTCGATCGCCTCGGGGATCGGCGCGGCTTCGACTTCGATCTCAGCCTCGCTCTCAACCTGGATCTGGGCCGGAGCCGGCTCGGGCTGGGGCGCCAGCTTGCCCCGAAGCAGGACCGGGCGTGGGGTCATCGGGATAACCACCCGCTCGGCTTCAATCCCCTCCAGATCGGATGCCATCGGTGCGGGCGCAGCCTCGGGTTGGACCAGGGCAGCCGCCGGCGCGCTCGGCTGGCCGGCCGCCCGGATCGCTGCGCGGGCCGCCATGGCGTTGAGCATCGGCGCGCGTCGCGGCGTCTCGGCGGCAGCCGGAAGTTCCGTTGCGGCGCTGCCCGGGCCGAAGACCAGCGACAGGCCGGCCGCCGCCGCGGCGGGCGGCAGGAACGCGCTGCGGATCGTCGCCTCCGCGGCATCGCTCCGCGCGGGTTCGGGCGCGGGCATCCGGCCATTGTCCTGCCCATCGGCGGGGCGCGGCGGCTGATCGAACCGCACGAGCCGGTCGAGGACGTAGACCGGGCGCGGCGGCATGGCGACGGCCTCGGAGGTGGTGACCGGTGCGGGAGCAGCCTCGGGCACCTGCGGCTCCAGCGCCGCCCAGGCCTCCACGGACGACCAGTCGCCGCCGCCGAACCAGGGCTGGACCTCCGACCAGTCCGGCAGGTCGGACCAATCCTGGGCGGAGGCCGCGATCGTCTCGGGCTGAGCCGCTTCGGCATCGGCCGCTCCGGCGCCAGCCCCCCGGGCGACGACCTCCTGGATAGCCGGCTCAAGAGCGATGGGAGCGGCGGCCACCGGAGCGATCATGGCCGTCGAGGCGGACAGCTCGACGGCGGGACGGACCGGGCGACGGTCCGGCGTGCGGAAGAAGCGGACGCCCGGCGGGGCGACGAAGGGCTGGCGCCACAGCGGCACGACCTCGGCTTCTGGGCCGGACGGGACGGCCACGGCCTGCCCGACCTGCGCTTCGACGGTCCGCGCCCGCTCAGCCTGATCCTGCTCCGCCTGCTCGCGGGCGGCCCGCTCGGTCTCCTGCGCGAGGGCTGCGGCCTGCGCCTCGGCGCGGGCGCGCTCCAGGGCGACGCGCTCGGCCTCCAGGGCGCGCTGGCGGCGCTCCTGCAGGACCGTGTCGGGGGTGCGGGTGTAGCGCACGGCCGAGGGCGTCATGGCCGGAAGCGGCGCGGCGACAGGGGTGCGCGTCGGCACAATGTCCGCAGCATGATCGGGGGCGATGGCGGCGGGCCGGCGCGGCTGGCGCACCAGCACGCCCGGCGTGGAGGCGCCGCGGTCGATCCGGCTCTCGAACACCGGGGCCTCCGGCGCATCGAGGCGCGCCCGGTCGTCGAAGACCTCGTCCGGCCAGACGTGCTCGGGCGGCGCGACGCGCGGGCGGGCGGGGCGCTCCTGCGCGTCGCGCCCGACCATGGCGGCCGGCGCGGTCAGCCAGCTCGGCTCCGCCCGGCGCCCGGGGGCGCCGTAGGCCGGCCGCGCGGGCAGCCCGGCCGGGGTGCCGGACAGGCGTCGGGTGAGGCTGGCGCGGAGCGCCATCAGCCGGTGCGCCAGGGCTCCCAGGGAGAGGCCCGAGCGGTCGCCGCCGCGCACCGGGCGGGCGGGGTCACGGTGGGAGTACGGAGGCCGTCCCGATGCGCGCATGGGTTCTCGAACGATACTCGAAACAGGGATCCGCCGGTGGGCGGCGGCTGTCCCTGAATTAGGCCATTCGTCGTTAATGGAGGCTTGCCGCGGGGCCATCTGGCGGCAACCTCGTGGGCCGCCCGCGTCACGCGCCGCTCGCGCTAGGCAGCGGACGAACCGCATCGCCGAAGGGCTCGATCAGGAGCTTGGCGGATCCGAGAAAATGTGGCGCATTCTCGTCGCGGACGGCCTCCCTGGAAAGGCCTTCAAACGCCTCGTCCGTTGGTACGCGATACCGTCTGGAGCCGTCCGCCCCCTCCGGCGTCACCCATCGAACGGCGAGCCTGCATCCCGGGCACCGGCAATGCGTCGCCGGAATGGGGTCGGATGCCCTATGATGCCGGCAGCCGCCCCGGATCCGGACAGGTGCCCGTGTCTCAACCCACCTCCGCCTCGCCGACGCGATTCCGCTCCCTCTACCGCCACGGCTTCGCCCGGGTCGCGGCCTGCACGGGCCGCAGCCATCCGGCGGAGCCCGAGCGCAACGCCGACGCGGTGCTCGCCCTCGCGCAGACCTGCCATGAATCAGGTGCAGCGCTCGCGGTTTTCACCGAACTCGGCCTCTCGGCCTACGCGATCGAGGACCTGCTGCTCCAGCAGACCCTGCTCGATGCGGTCGAGGCCGCCGCCGCCCGGGTGATCGCCGAATCGGCCTCCCTGCGGCCGTTGCTGCTGGTCGGCGCGCCGCTGCGCTGGCGCCACCGGGTCTATAACTGCGCGCTCGCCATCCAGGGCGGTCGCCTGCTGGGCGTGGTCCCAAAAACCTTCCTGCCGAACTACCGGGAGTTCTACGAGAAGCGCCATTTCGCGTCCGGCGCCGGAATCGCCGGGGAGACGATCCGGGTCGCGGGCTTCGAGGTGCCCTTCGGCACCGACCTGCTGTTTCCCGCCGAGGACCTGCCGGGCCTCGTGGTCGGCGTGGAGATCTGCGAGGACCTGTGGGTGCCGGACTCCCCCGGCATGCGCGCGGCGCTCGCGGGCGCCACGGTGCTGGCGAACCTCTCCGGCAGCCCGATCACGGTCGGCCGGGCCGAGTCGCGGGCGCTCCTGTCCCGGGCGGCAGCGATGCGCGGCGCCTGCGCGTATGTCTACGCCGCCGCCGGCCAGGGAGAATCGACCACCGACCTGTCCTGGGACGGCCAGACCAGCATCGACGAACTCGGCGTGCGCCTCGCCGAGGGCCGGCGCTTCCCCGAACACCCGGTGGCCACGATGGCCGATATCGACCTCGACCTGATCGCCCAGGAGCGCCTCCAGGCCGGCAGCTTCGACGACGACGCAAGGCGCCACGCCCTCGCCTATCGCCGGATCCCGTTCCGGCTCGACCCGCCGGAGGCGGATCTCGGCCTGATCCGCCGGATCGAGCGCTTCCCCTTCGTGCCGGCCGATCCGACGCGCCTCGCGCAGGATTGCTACGAGGCCTACAACATCCAGGTGGCCGGCCTCGCGCAGCGGCTGGAGGCCACCGGCACCCGCAAGGCCATCATCGGCGTCTCGGGCGGCCTCGATTCGACCCACGCGCTGATCGTGATCGCCAAGGCCTTCGACCGCCTCGGCTATCCGCGCTCGGACATCCTGGCCTACACGCTGCCGGGCTTCGCCACTTCGAACGCCACCAAGGCCAACGCCCACGCGCTCATGAAGGCGCTCGGCTGCACGGCCGCCGAGATCGATATCCGCCCGGCCGCTCGGCAGATGCTCACCGACATGAACCATCCCTTCGCGAAGGGCGCAGCGGTCTACGACGTGACCTTCGAGAACGTGCAGGCGGGCCTGCGCACCGATTACCTGTTTCGCCTCGCCAACCACGCGGGCGGTATCGTGGTGGGCACCGGCGACCTCTCGGAACTGGCGCTCGGTTGGTGCACCTACGGCGTCGGCGACCAGATGAGCCATTACGCGGTCAATGCCGGCGTACCCAAGACCCTGATCCAGCACCTGATCCGCTGGGCGATCGGCAACGGCGAGGTCGGTCCCGAGGAGGCGCGCACCCTGCAGGCGATCCTCGACACCGAGATCTCCCCCGAGCTGGTGCCGATGGACCAGGACGACACCCCGCAGAGCACGGAAGCCACGATCGGCCCCTACGCGCTGCAGGATTTCAACCTGTTCTTCACGCTGCGCTACGGGTTCCGGCCCTCGAAGATCGCCTTTCTGGCGCTGCACGCCTGGGGCGACAAGGAGCGCGGCTTCTGGGCGCCGGACTTCCCCGAGGCCAAGCGGGTCGCCTACGACCTCCCCGAGATCCGCCGCTGGCTCGGGGTGTTCCTGACCCGCTATTTCGGCTTCAGCCAGTTCAAGCGCTCGGCGCTCCCGAACGGTCCGAAGGTCTCGGCCGGCGGCTCTTTGTCGCCGCGGGGCGACTGGCGGGCGCCCTCGGACGGGTCGGCGCGGATCTGGCTCGATGAGCTGAACCGAAACGTCCCTGAAACGTGACCGTCACAAACTCGACGGATTGTGCCATTAAGAGCACGGTCAAGCTGATTCTTCGCAGTGCAGGATTCTGGACTGGGAACGATCGGCTTCGAGGGCGGCCAGGCGGAGGACTTCGGATGCGAAGCTACAACCTGTTCCAGCTCAAGGGCGAGGAAGGCCTCTGCTGCGCGGTGCCGGAGGCGAGTACCGTCCCGGCCTTCATCGGCGCCGGCCGGTGGACCTTCGGCGGCAAGCTCTGCGACGGCAGCCGACAGCCCCGCGACTTCGACGACCGGGCCGCCGATACGGCCGTTCGCTTCAACGGCTTCTACCTGTTCCAGACCATGGACCGGCGCTTCATGGCGTGAGGAGGCTGCTGGTTCGCGGATTGCCGTTGCAAGAAAGAGGACGCGCCGTGCCGCGGATCCCCCTCTCCCCGCAGGCGGGGCGAGGGAGAGGAGCGGGACCGGTGGCTGCCATCCATCCCGGCCGCTGGCGAGAAACTGTCTCAACGCCGATCTCTACCGGTATCCGCCCGCGAATTAGGCCCGGAGTCCGATATCCCGACGAAGATTCCTTAAGAGCTGCCGTGCAGGATGCGTCGAATCGTCAGCCTTCCGGAGCCGCCCGCATGTCGGAGCACCGCCGAGAGACGCGCCAGAGGGTCTTCCTCAAGGGCCGCATCGTCTTCAACAACGGATCGTCCAGCTTCGACTGCCTCGTGCGCGACATGTCCTCGTCCGGCGCGCGCCTGGTCATGAGCGACACCGCGACGCTGCCCGAGGCGTTCGACCTGTACATCCCGCAGAAGGACCGCACCTACCGGGCCACCCTGCGCTGGCGGCGGGAGGACGGGATCGGCGTGACCTTCGAGGACCCCGCCCGGGCCCCGCCTCCGGCGGCGCCCGATCCGGCCGCCAGCGAGGCCTCCGTGACCATGCTGCTGCGGCGCGTGAGCGAGCTGGAGACCGAGAACGCCGCCCTGCGCCGGCTGCTCGCCAGCATGGCCCAGGGCGATTCGGCGAGCGCGGCCTGATCTAGCCCTGCGCCTCGAGTGCCGCGCGGATCCGCGCCGCGTGCTCGGCCAGGACCGCGTTGTCGGCCATGCCGCCCTCGTGACGCTTCAGCGGCACGCCCTCGCGCCGCGGGATGACGTGGACGTGCAGGTGGAACACGGTCTGGCCGCCGGCCGGCTCGTTGAACTGGAACAGGGTCAGCCCGTCGGCCTGGAACGCCGCCTTCACGGCCCGGGCGACCCGTTGGACGCTCGCCATCAGGGCGCCAAGCGATTCGGGCTCGGCGTCGAGCAGGCCGCGGGCCGGCGCCTTCGGGATCACCAGGGTGTGGCCCTCGCCCTGGGGCATCACGTCCATGAAGGCCAGCGTCTGCGCGTCCTCGTAGACGCGGTGGCAGGGGATCTCGCCGCGCAGGATCTTGGCGAAGATGTTGTCGGGGTCGTACTGAGCGTCGGCCATGATGGCTCCGGGACACGGGGTATCGGCGCAGGTTGCACGGGCCGGACAGCCGCGTCCACACGGGAACCGGCCGCGCGCCGGAACGCTTGCACCGCCGCGGTGGAAGTGGCGCGGCGCCCGCGATCGGGCAGGCATCGCGCACCCGTGGGGACCGGGTTCGAGGGATTGACCGGATGGCGCATGAGAGCACGGGGGCGATCTACGCGGCGGCGGGCGCCAATCTCGCCATCGCGGCGGCGAAGTTCGTCGGCGGGGCGCTGACCGGCTCGACCGCGATGCTCGCCGAGGGCGTGCATTCGCTGGTCGACACGGCCAACCAAGTTCTGCTGCTCGTCGGCATGAAGCGGTCCGAGCGGCCGGCCGACGAGCGCCACCCGTTCGGCTACGGCCGCGAGATCTACTTCTACGCCTTCGTGGTCGCGCTGATGATCTTCCTCGGCGGCGGCGTCTTCGCGGTCTACGAGGGGATCGAGCGGGTCCGCCACCCCGAGCCGGACGTGGACGCCACGTTGTTCGGCTACCGGCTGCCCGGGATCTGGGTGAACGTCGCGATCTTAGGATTCGCCATCGCGGCCGAGGGCACCTCGTTCTTCGTGGCGATGCGCCAGTTCTGGGCCGAGAAGGGCAAGCACTCGGCCGTGCGGGCGATCCGGCGCAGCAAGGACCCGACCCTGTTCACGGTGCTGGCCGAGGACGCGGCCGCGCTGATCGGCCTCCTGATCGCGCTGGCGGGCATCGGGCTCGGCCACTTCCTGGAGATGCCGAGCCTCGACGGCTGGGCCTCGGTGGGGATCGGCCTCGTGCTGATCGGGATGGCCGGCTTCCTGATGGTCGAGACCCACGGCCTGCTGATCGGCGAGGCCGCGGATCCCGAGGTCGTCGCGGCGATCCTTGAGCTGGCCCGGGCCGAGGCGGGGGTGCTTCATGTCAACGAGGTGCTGACCCAGCACCTCGGCCCCTCCGACATCCTGGTCAATCTCAGCATCGACATGGCCGACGATGTGAGCGCGGGCGATGTCGAGGGCCTCGTGACCCGCCTCGACCGGGCGCTGAAGCAGCGCAATCCGGACGTGACCCGGGTGTTCATCGAGATTCAGCAGCAGGGGGATCACGGGGTGCGGCGCGCGGCGTGAGCGGTGGCGGCTCAGTCGCTCCGTCCGACCTGCTTCAGGCTCAGCGCCCAGACCCGCTCCTGCACGGCCTCGTCACGGCTCTCCGCCGAGGAGGTCTTGGGCGTTGAATGGGAGAAGTAGCGGCCGGTGACGCCGTCGAGCTCCGGGGCGCTCGCCACGTGGAGGGAGGTTTGCGCGCCCTTCTCGGGCGTGGTGAGGAACGGCCGCATCAGCGCCCACGCGGTGCCGAACAGGCCGGCGGTGTTCCGGGCAAAGCCCGTGTTGATCACCCCGGGATGCAAGGCGTTCACGGTGATGCCGTCGCCCCGCAGCCGCCGGGCGAGCGCGTAGGTGAACAGCACGTTGCCGAGCTTGGCCTGCGCGTAGGCCCGCATGGCCCCATAGCGCCGGGCGCCCTCGATGTCGTCGAAATCGATGTGCCCCCGGTAATGGGCCGCGGAGGCGACGTTCACGATCCGCGGCTTGCCGCCGGCCGCCGCCGAGGCCTTGAGCGTGTCGAGGAGGTCCAGCGTCAGTAGCACGTAGCCCAGGTGGTCCAGCGCCCAGGTGCGCTCGATCCCGTCGACAGTGAGCGTCCGGTGGTCGAAGATCGCACCGGCATTGTTCACCAGTACGTCGAGTCGTGGATAGGCCGCGCTCAGCGTTCCGGCGAGCCGCCGGATCTCGGCCTGGGCCGAGAGATCGGCGACGTGCGGATCGATCGTTGCGCCCGGCACCGCGGCGCGGATGCGCGCGGCGCTGGCCCGGGTCTTTCCGGGATCGCGCCCCACGAGGCCGACCCGCGCGCCCAGGCGCGCCAGTCCGAGCGCCGTCTCGTAGCCGATGCCGTTGGTCGCCCCAGTGACGAGACAGACCTTCCCGCGCATCGCGCCGCCCTCAGAACACCGCCTGGCCGACCGCGAAGGCGATGACCACGATCACGATGGCGACCAGCAGGAACAGGCCGAACAGGATCCGGGCGAGCGAACCCGCCCCCGAGGCGATGCCGGTGAAGCCGAGGCCGCCGGCGATCAGCGAGATCACGAAGCAGATGAGGGCCCATTTCAGGAGGGTCATGGCGTCACTCCGCGGGGCCCGACGACGGGGCCGAGTTTCGTTGCCTCAACCGACGCCAAGCGAGACCGTTCCGCCGAATCCGCCCCGAGCCGCTTATTTTCTCAAGACCGGTCAGGCGGTCTTGCTCACCGGCTGCGCCGGCACGTCGGCGCGCTCCAGCATGATCTCGGCCAGCGTGTGGTAGAGCCCGCCCCGGCAGACCGCCTTCGAGGCAGCGTCGGAGACGAGGGCGGCCACCATCAGCGGGATCATCATCGCGTGGTTCTGGGTCATCTCGGTGACGATGACGAAGCTGGTGATCGGCGCCTGGAGCACGCCGGTGAGGTAGGCGACCATGCCGATCAGCACGAGGGCGCCCACCGGCATGTCGGGCAGGAAGCCGTGGACCGTGCCGCCGAGGCCGGCCCCGACCGCGAGCGACGGCGCGAACAGGCCGCCGGGGATGCCGCTGATCGAGCTGAGCACCGTGGCGGCGAACTTCAGCGGCGCGTAGGACCAGCCGGCCGCCGCATCGCCGTGGAGGATATTCCGGGCCTCCTCGTAGCCGGTGCCGTAGGCCGTTCCGCCGGAGGCGAGGCCGCACAGGGCGACGCACAAGCCGCAGGCGGCCGCGAACAGGATCGGCCGGGCCCGGATCAGGCGGCCGGTCCGTCCCGGCAGCCCCCAGGCGAACAGGATCACGATCCGGCTGAACAGGCCGCCCGCCAGCCCCCCGGCGGCGGCGATCAGAAGCACGACCCAACTCGCCGCGAAGGGCAGCTCGGCCTGGGTGGTGCCGAAATAGGTGTAATTGCCCAGGAGCCACAGGGAGGTCAGGCCGGCCGCCACGATCCCGGCGACGATCAGCCCGGAGGAGCGCGCCTCGTAGGCCCGGCCCAGTTCCTCGATGCCGAACACGATGCCGGCGAGCGGGGTGTTGAAGGCCGCCGCGACGCCGGCGGCGCCGCCCGCCAGCAGCAGGCCCGGCAGGCGGTCCGGCGTCAGCCGGCCGAAGGCCGCCATGATGGCGGCGCCGACCTGCACGGTCGGTCCCTCGCGGCCCGCGGAGGCGCCGCAGAGCAGGCCCAAGAACAGCACCATCACCTTGCCGAAGGCCACCCGCGGGGAGATCAGCGAGAACCGGAAGCGCGCATCCCGGGCGTGCCGGGCGGCGATCACCTGCGGGATGCCGGACCCTTGCGAGTTCGGGAACACCGTCCGGGCCAGAAGCGCGGCCAGCGCGAAACCCGCGGGCGTCAGCACCAGGGCGATCAGCGGCGAGGGCGCGATGATCCGCCGGAACCCGTCCTGGGCGAGGTCCGCCCCCTTGGCCATCAGCACGGCGGCGAGGCCGACGCAGATGCCCCCGGCGAGGAACAGCATCCGCCCGCGCCAGAGCGGGTAGGCCTCCAGCGAGGCCGAGCGCAGGCGCATGATCGAGCGGCGGTAGCGGGAGCGCCGCGGGCGGGGGGAGCCGGTCGTTGCCCGCACGTCGTCCCGTGTGTCCACCATGATCGAGCATGTACCCGCGCTGTCGGTAAGGAGGCTATACCGCAACCGCGGGGAAATGGCCCAGGTCATGGCCCGAAGTCCACGATGTACAGGTTGCGGGCTCCACGTACCGCCCGGCGACAGCCCTCACCCCTCGGCCTCACACAGCCGCTCCACCGCCTTCACATACGCCTTGGCGTCGAACTTCTTCAGCGAGTTCTCGCTCTGGTAGCGGACGGTCCCGAAAACCTTCCGCTTCTGCCAGGGGCGATCGTGCAGGCCGTAGACCCAGGCGACGTTGGTGAAGGAATTCGCGTCGCGCCCATCGAGGAAGTAGCGGTTGTTGAGCCGGAGCGTGCGGGCGAACCCCTCCTCGGGCGAAGGGGACCATTCCAGAATCTTCTTGCCCCAGTACATCCGCAGCTGGTTGTGCATGTAGCCGGTCTCGCGCATCTCCTGCATCGCAGCGTTCCAGTAGCGGTCGTGGGTCTCGCCGGCCGCCAGTTGCTTCTCCGAGTAGGCGTGCGGGCGTTTATCCTCCGCGTGCTCCGCGAGCGTCTTGCGCGCCCAGTCCGGAACGGCCGACTCGTAGGAATCGTAGCCCTCCGTGTAGAACACGTGGTTCATCGCGAGTTCGCGCCGGACGACCAGTTCCTCCAGGTAGGCGCCGCGGTCGTCGTCGTCGCCCGCCTTGGCCGCGCGCACCGCCAGGGCGATCTCCACGGGCGAGATCTGGCCGAAATGCAGGTAGGGGCTCATGTGCGAGGCCGCCGCCGCCTCCGGCATGTTGCGGTCCGCGCCGTAGCCCGCGAATCCGTCCTTCAGGAAGGCCTGCAGGCGCTTGCGGGCTTCGGTCTCGCCGCCGGTAAAGCGCTTCACCGGCCCCACCACCCGGTCGAGGGTCATCCCGGCGAGCACCGCCCCGGGATCCGAGACGTCGATGGCGCTTTTCAGCTTGAGCTTGCCGGCCGCATGCTTCGGCTTGCGCGGCCTCAGATCGGCGATGAACGGATCCCAGAGCTTGTTCAGTTTCGGACGCAGGGTTCGGGCGGCGTATTCGTGCTTCTTCGAGGCCGTCTCGACCGGCACCACCACGTCGCCCTCGACCTGGACGATCCGTGTCTTCACCGCCTGTGTGATCTCCGCGTACCAGCCCTTCTGGATCGCGAGGTAGCCCCGATCGAGGACGAGGAGCGCGGCGTCCTTGGCGAGATCGATGGCGACCTTGGAGGGCGAGGCCTTGCGCATCACGAAGCCGATCCCCCGCTTCTCCAGGCCGGCCTTCGCATCCGCGAGACCCTGCAGAAGGAAGGCGTAGTGCCGGGCATTGGCCTCGGGGAAGCCGCTGGCGCCGTCGAGCAGGCCGAAACAGGCGACCACCGGCAGATCCAGGCGGTTCGCCTCCTCGATGGCGAGTTCCAGCGCGGGGTTGAACTTCGCCCGGTTGGCCTGCTGCAGGAGATAGAGCACGTAAGCCCCGTCCTCGCGCGGCTCGACATCGTTGAGAACCCGAATACGCTCGCCCTGGATCGCCATGCTCACCCTGATCCCTGCTTCGCACCGCGCGGTAGAGACTTGGCCGGAGAGCTAGCGCAGCGTTCAGCTTCGTCTCTGCGTGGCGCAGACATGCCCGCGTGCAATCGAGCGGCATGGCCGGTGCCGGGATCGACAGCCCAAACCCGCGCTTTGTCAGCGACTTAACGACCGATCGATCCGGGCTAGAGCCGGGAATTCTGAAGTCGACGGGACTTCGCGAGCCTGCGGCATTTTCAACACAGAGTCGCGCGGATGCGTGTGCAGACGCACAAAAGGACAGCCCTGCTGTCCTGATGACCTTGAAAATTTCAACCGAGCGCGCAGATTGTGCAGCGCGGGACGGCGATGGCGTCGCGGTCTCGCAGCCCTTCTTGGGCGTTTCCTCCCTAGACTTCGGGCCGCTCCCTCGTGGAGTGGCCTTTTTTCTGTCCGGATGGTCCCGGGGCTGCTGTCACCGGACCACCTTCGGCCCCCTGGATCACGACGGGTCCTGCCGCCATGCTGGCGCGGAGCGCCGGAACAGGCGCGGGAGGACACGCCGTGAGAATCGCGAACCGGATTTCTGCCGCACTGCCGGCCCTCGTCGGCCTGCTCGCCCTCGTCACCCCCGCACCGGCCGCGGAGCCGCCGCGCTTCCAGGTCGATCCCGCTTGGCCGAAGCCGCTGCCGAACGACTGGATCCTGGGACAGGCCGCGGGGGTCGCGGTGGACGCGCAGGATCATGTCTGGGTCATCCAGCGGCCCCGCACCCTCACCGACGACGAGAAGGCCGCGAGCCTCGATCCACCCCGGACCAAATGCTGCAAGCCGGCCCCGCCGGTGCTGGAGTTCGACCAGGCCGGGACCCTGCTGCGGAGCTGGGGCGGCCCCGGCCCCGGCTACGACTGGCCGACCAACGAGCACGGCATCCAGATCGATGGCCAGGGCTTCGTCTGGATCGCCGGCAACGGCGACACGGACGGGCAGCTCCTGAAATTCACGCCCGAGGGCAAGTTCGTGCTGCAGATCGGCAAGTCCGGCCCGCAGACCGACAGCCGCGACACCAGCCGGCTCGGCAAGCCCGCCAACGTCGATTTCGACATGGCGGCCAACGAGGTCTACGTGGCGGACGGCTACTACAACCACCGCATCATCGTGTTCGATCGCGACACCGGCGCGTTCAAGCGGATGTGGGGCGCCTACGGCAAGCCGCCGACCGACGACAAGCTCGGCCCCTACGATCCGGCGGCCGCCCCGGCCCGGCAATTCGCCAACCCGGTCCACTGCGTGCGGATCGCCAAGGACGGGCTGGTCTATGTCTGCGACCGGACCAACGACCGGGTCCAGGTGTTCAGGAAGGACGGGAGCTTCGTCACGGAATTCTTCGTCGCGAAGAACACCCGGGCCAACGGCTCGGTCTGGGAGCTGGCCCTGTGGCCGGACGCGGACCAGACCTACCTGCTGAACGCGGATGGGGCCAACAACGAGGTCCGCACCCTGGAGCGCGCGACCGGCGCTGTGGTGGGCGCCTTCGGCCGGAACGGGCGCATGGCGGGCCAGTTCCACTGGATCCACAACCTCGCGGTCGATTCGCACGGGGATGTCTTCACCACCGAGGTCGATACCGGCAAGCGGGCGCAGAAATTCGTGCCGGTGGGGGATGTCGGCTTGCCCAAACGCGCGCCGTAGGACGGCTGGGGGCCGGAGAGGCTGAGCGCCGGACGTTCCATTGACCGTCGAGGCCGGCCGCCGACAACCCCGGCACACGACGGGTAGGTGAGCCTGACCGGAGGCGCCCCGTTCCCGACGACAGGCTCTGGTGGCCCCGTCGGGACACCGCGGAAACCCTCGCTTCCGCACGCCGTTGCCCTAGATCGGCCCTCTGGTCGGTCGACGCAGCCGAGACGTCCGGACGGCGACCGGCGTGCTCCGATTCCTCCCGGCGGCGCGCCGCTGTCGGGACGCCGTACAGAAGACCCTCGGCTTGCCCTCTGATGGGCAGCCCGGACCCCGGACAGGGAGAAGGAACGACATGATTCTGGTGAGCGTGATGTATCCGGCCGGCCCGAGATTCGACATGGGCTACTACCTCGGCCACCATATGCCGCTGGTGCGGGAGCGCTGGTCGGCGCTGGGCCTGCACGACGCCAAGGTGGTCAAGGGTGCCGGGACGCCGGATGGCGGCAGCGCGCCGTTTCAGGTCATGGCGCTGCTGACCTTCGAGTCGGCGGACGCGTTCCAGAAGGCCGTGGCCGCCCACGGCAACGAAATCTTCGCCGACATCCCGAACTTCACCCCGGCCCAGGCTCAGGTCCAGATCAACGATTTCGCGGAGAGCCCGTGATCGACATCGTCAAGGCGGTGCAGGGGGCCGATCCCAGCCTCGGCACCTACGTCATCATCCTGCGGGGCGACTCGCGGGCCCTGGACGGGCCGGAGCACCTGACCCCTGAGGCGCAGGCGTGGCTGTCGGCTCATGCGCCCGGCGGCCGACTCGCGCGGGTGAAGATCCTCCTCGCACCCTATCCGGGTGCGGAGCCGGCCGAGCGGGACGTGCCCGTCATGGCCTTCGCGGAGGCGCGGGAACTCGCTGCCTTCGCGACGACCTGGACCGGTGATCCGCTGCCGGACGCGGAGTGACGCGGCCGCGCCTCCAAGGTGCTCCGCGCGGAACGGCCGTCCAACCCATATCCTCAGCCTGAGGTGCCGGAGCGACGCGCAGGTCTCGATGGAGCCCTCCCGATACGATCGCGATCTCTGGAGTTCTCCTTCGAGGCCCGCTGCGCAGTCACCTCCAGATAAGGGAATGGGGTGGATGCCCATTCGTTCGACCGTGAAAGAAGGCTTAAGAGAGTTGTTTCACGTGAAACATTTATAAACCCACGCGTATGGACAGACCCCGCGCGCCGTCTCACCGCCGCACGGGAACCGGCCCGTTCACGCCCGGCCAGTCGGAATAGCCGTTGGCTCCGCCGCCGTACCAATAGGCCTTGGGCGCTTCGGCAATGGGCGCGCCCGTGGCGAACCGCTCCACGAGATCGGGATTGGCGAGGTACGGCCGGCCGAAGCTGAACAGATCGGCCCGTCCCTCGGCCAGCTCCTTCGCGGCGAGGTCGAGGGTCAGCCCGTTGTTGCCGATATAGGCGCCCTTGAACCGGCGGCGCAGGGCCGCGAGGTCGACGCCTTCCGGCGCGTCGCGGCCCTGCTGCGTCACGCCCTCGATCGCGTGGACGTAGAGAAGTCCGAACCGGTTGAGCGCGTCGAGATAGGCGCCATAAGTGGCGTTCGGATCGGAATCGAGCGGCGTCTCGCCGGGCTGCGTCGTGGCAGGCGAGATCCGGATGCCGACCCGGCCGCCGCCGCCCCAGATTTCGGTCACGGCCTGGACCACCTCCAGCGGGAAGCGCAACCGGTTCTCGATCGAGCCGCCGTAGCGGTCGGTCCGCCGGTTGGTCGAATCGCGGACGAACTGCTCCAGCAGGTAGTTGTTGGCCGAGTGGATCTCGACACCGTCGAACCCGGCGCGCTTGGCGTTCTCCGCGGCGCGCCGGTAATCGGCTACGATGCCGGGGATCTCGTCGGTCTCCAGGGCGCGGGGCGTCACGTGGGGTTTCATGCCCTCGCGGGTGAAGGCGGTTCCCTCCGGCTTGACCGCCGAGGCCGAGACGGGGAGCCCGCCGCCCGGCTGGAGGTCGGGATGCGAGATCCGGCCCGTGTGCCAGAGTTGGAGGAAGATCAACCCGTCATTGGCGTGGACAATCCTGATGATCCGGGACCAGCTCGCCACCTGCGCGTCGGACCAGATCCCCGGCGTGTAGGCGTAGCCGACCGCCTGGGGCGAGATGTTGGTCGCCTCGCTGATGATCAGGCCGGCACTCGCCCGCTGGCCGTAATAATCGGCGGCGAAGTCCGGCGGCACGCCGTCATTGTCGGAACGGCTGCGGGTGAGCGGCGCCATCACGATGCGGTTCTTGAGGCTCAGTCCACCGATCGTGACGGGCTGAAGGATCGGGTTGTTCGACATCGGGGCTCGCAGGCGTCGTCGGGACATGGGCGGCATGCGGGCCGCGCGCTCAAGGCTCGCGACGCTGCATCCCGGCGAAGTGCCGGAGCGCCCCGCCGAGCCGATAACCCGTGACGGCCGGTTTCGGGTTCCGCCGAGGATCGCATCTCCGATAGGCCCCAGGGCGACGCCGGCGGATCGGAACTTGGCCGTACCGGACCGGACTTACCCGGGAAGACGGCTGCGCTCGGCCCTCACCCCGCGAACATCTGGAGACCCTCGCCATGAAGGCACTGTGCTGGCACGGCCGCAACGACATCCGCTGCGATACGGTCCCCGATCCGAAGATCGAGGATTCCCGCGACGTGATCATCAAGGTCACGAGCTGCGCGATCTGCGGCTCGGACCTCCACCTGATGGATGGGCTGATGCCCACCATGGAGAGCGGCGACGTGCTCGGCCACGAGTTCATGGGCGAGGTCGTCGAGGTCGGTCAGGGCTTCACCAAGTTCAAGAAGGGCGACCGGATCGTCGTGCCGTTCAACATCAACTGCGGCTCGTGCCGGCAGTGCAAGCTCGGCAACTACTCGGTCTGCGAGCGCTCGAACCGCAATGCCGAGATGGCGGCGGCACAGTTCGGCTACACGACCGCCGGGCTGTTCGGCTACTCGCACCTCACCGGCGGCTACGCGGGCGGACAGGCCGAGTACGTGCGCGTGCCCATGGCCGACGTCGCGCCCATGAAGGTGCCGGACGGCATGGACGACGAGTCGGTCCTGTTCCTCACCGACATCCTGCCCACCGGCTGGCAGGGCGCCGAGCATTGCGAGATCCAGGGCGGCGAGACGATCGCGATCTGGGGTGCGGGGCCGGTCGGCCTGTTCGCCATCCAGTCGGCCAAGATCATGGGGGCCGAGCGCATCATCGCCATCGAGACGGTGCCCGAGCGCATCGCGCTCGCCAGGAAGGCGGGGGCGACCGACGTCATCGACTTCATGAACGAGGACGTCTTCGAGCGGATCAATGAGATCACCAGGGGCCAGGGCGCCGACGGCGTGATCGACTGCGTCGGCATGGAGGCGAGCGCCGGCCATGGCGGCCTCACCGGCATCCTCTCCACGGTGCAGGAGAAGCTCACCGCCACGGAGCGGCCCTACGCGCTCGCCGAGGCGATCAAGGCGGTGCGCCCCTGCGGGATCGTCTCGGTGCCCGGCGTCTACGGCGGCCCGATCCCGGTCAACATGGGCTCGATCGTCCAGAAGGGCCTGACCCTGAAGAGCGGCCAGACCCACGTGAAGCGCTACCTCGAGCCGCTGACCAAGCTGATCCAGGAGGGCAAGATCGACACCACCAGCCTGATCACCCACCGCTCGCACGACCTCACGGACGGGCCGGACCTCTACAAGGCCTTCCGAGACAAGACGGATGGCTGCGTGAAGGTGGTGTTCCATCTCTGAGGCGATGCGGGACTGTTTCAGATCGTGAGTCGACGTGGTCTCCGGGCGGTCATCGACGGCCCGGACGTCCACGGTCGTACTGCCTTCGGCAATCCCGCCTCGACAACCCGATCCACGCGCGTGAGTCGCACGGCGCCGCGAATCATACGGATGGACGCGCCTCGGCCTGGAGCGCTCGCCGTCGAAATGGACACCGGCTCGGCGCAGGCGTGCGCGTTGAAACGAAGGCTGGGCCGCGCGCGATCGCGACACCACGGAACACGACAGGGACCTGCGGTCAGCGTCATCGGGCGATCCTGCCCGACCTCTCATTTGAGGTGCCCGCGTCAGCGGCCTCGAAGGAGAACTACAGGGATTGCGGTAGCCGCTGGAGGGCTTCTTCGGGGCCGGCACTCCGATCCGGCGCCTCAGGATGAGTGGGTGGGACAGCCCTTCCGCGGCATCCCGGTCTTGTATCGTGCACCCTGTGCAGCGCGCTCGGGCATGGCTCTGAGTCGCATCGGCTCGGACCAAATCTGGACGACCGGAAGCCCCTTGTGCGCGGCTGGGCTGCGACGACGCTAGGCGCGCCGCGCATATCTGGTGTTCGTTCGCGCCTTACGTGCGGCGATACCTATTCCATACGACCCATGATTTCAGTGCCTTCCAGAATAATTTTAGAATCGATAAAATCAAGACGTGCCGACAGCGGTCCTTCCGTGCCAATGATTCACTAAAGTATGCTTTATTCGCCTCATAGATTGACGATTTTTCTCTTGCACACCCAATCTGTACAGTCAACAAATAAGACTTCCTATCCAGCTAAGGCAGTGTATGGCGCATCGTGTTCGAACTCTCGGATAGCATCAACGAGAGCGCCATCGCCGCGAAATAGGAAGATCCCAATGAACCTGTTCTTCAATCGCGACATTACTTCTAAGCTCAATGCTTTGAATCGTTCTCAAGCTGTCATCGAGTTCGATCTCGACGGAACGATTTTAACGGCGAACAGAAATTTCTGTGATGCCCTCGGATACCGGCTCGACGAGATTCGCGGCAAGCCGCATGCCGACTTGGTCGACCCCGCCTATCGCGACACCGCGGCCTACCGGGCATTCTGGTCCGCGCTCCGAAGCGGCACGTTCCAGGCAGGCGAATTCAAGCGCATCGGCAAAGGGGGCCGCGAGATCTGGCTCCAGGCGACCTACAACCCGATCCTCGGCCGCGGCGGCAAGCCGGTCAGGGTCGTCAAATTCGCCAGCGACGTCACCGCGCAGGTGCTGCGCACGATCGAGTACGAAGGACAGATCAAGGCGATCAACCGGTCGCAGGCCGTGATCGAGTTCGGGGGCGACGGCGAGATCCTGACCGCGAACGAGAACTTCCTCACCCTGATGGGCTACTGCCTGGACGAGGTCGTGGGCCGGCACCACAGCCTGTTCATCGATGCGGCGGCCCGCGACGGGGCCGAGTACCGGACTTTCTGGAGCCGGCTGGCATCCGGCCAGTACGAGATGGCCGAGTTCCGGCGCGTCGCCAAGGACGGCCACACGGTCCACATCCTGGGGTCGTACAACCCGGTCTTCGACCGCGACGGGCACCTCATGAAGATCGTCAAGTTCGCCACCGATGTCACCGCCCAGGCGCGGGACCGCGAGAGCCGGGCCGAGCTTCAGCGCGTCATGGCCCGCGACCTGAACGCGATTGCCGACGCCTCGTCGCACGTCTCGCAGCAGGCCGCAGAGGCGGCGGGATCCTCGACGCAGGTCTCGGGCGACATCCAGGCGGTGGCCTCCGGGGCCGAGCAGCTTGCCGCCTCGGTCGCCGAGATCAGCGCGCAGGTGGTGCAGGCCTCGGACATCTCCGGGCGGGCGGTCGATCAGGCGAAGACGACGCAGACCATCATCGGCGGGCTCAGCGAGGCGGCCGCGCAGATCGGCGAGGTCGTAGCGCTGATCCAGAGCATCGCGGCGCAGACGAACCTGCTGGCGCTTAACGCAACGATCGAGGCGGCCCGGGCCGGCGATGCGGGCCGGGGCTTCGCGGTGGTCGCCGCCGAGGTGAAGGAACTCGCCAACCAGACGGCCCGGGCGACCGAGCAGATCGGGACCCAGATCTCCGGGACCCAGGAGGCCACCCGCGAGGCCGTCGGGGCGATCGGCGCGATCCAGGCCACGATCGTGCGGCTGAACGAGGTTGCGAGCGCGATCTCCACGGCGGTCGAGGAGCAATCCGCGGTGACGCGCGAGATGTCGGCGAACATGCAGGGGGCCGCGAAGGGCGTCGGCCTGATCACCAGCGGCCTCGGCGAGATCGCCCAATCCGCAGGCGAAGCCGATCGGGCCACCCAGAAGCTGCGCGCCGCCGCCCAGGGCCTCGCGTAACCGGTCACACAACCGTCGGTGTTGACGGCCCCGCATCCCGCACCGAGAAGGCGCGGGGTCCCGGATGCGGGACCGGGACCGGCGGGACGGGCCATGTGCAACCTCTACAGCCTGCGCGGCGGCCCGGCGGACCTGCGCCGTGCCTTCGGGATCGCGGACGACCGCACCGGTAATCTGCCGCCGCTCCCGGCGATCTTCCCCGATCGGATGGCCCCGGTGGCGCGCAACGGCCCGGACGGCCGGGAACTCGCGATGCTGCGCTGGGGCCTGCCCGGCCCGAAGGCGTTCGGCGAGCAGCCCGTCACCAACGTGCGCAACGTCGCGAGCCCGCATTGGCGGCCCTGGCTCGGGCCGGCCCATCGCTGCCTCGTGCCGGCCACGGCCTTCAGCGAATACGCCGACACGAAGCCGCGCAAGACACCGGTCTGGTTCGCCCTGGCGGAGGACCGGCCGCTCTTCGCCTTCGCGGGGATCTGGCGGCCCTGGACCGGCGTGCGAGGGACGAAGCGCGAGAACCCCGACCGCGCCGAGGCCGAGCACACGCTGTTCGCCTTCCTGACCACGGAGGCCAACGGAATCGTCGGGCCGGTCCACCCCAAGGCGATGCCGGTCCTGCTCACGGATCCGGAGGAATGGGCCACCTGGCTCGAAGCCCCGACCGCGGAGGCTCTGCGCCTGCAGCGCCCGCTGCCGGATTCGGAGATGCGGGAGGTGGCCCGCGGCCCGCGCTCGGACGGGCCCGACCCGGAGACGACCTGACGAGGGGTCGCCCGGCGCTTCTACTGAACCGGGCCGCCGTCGCGCCCCTGCAGCAGGCGGATGACCTCGGCCAGAACCGCGTGCAGATCCGTCGCGCCCTGTGCGCTGAGCGGCAGGCCGACTCGCTGGCCGTGGATCGTGTCGAGCACCACCATGGCGAGATCCTCGCCGATCAGCAGGCTGGGCTGCGGCAGGCAGAGCGGCAGGACGAAATCGCCCTCCGCCTCGCCGAGCACGTCCATGGAATCCGAGGGACGGAATGGAGGCTTCGCATCGGTCATCAGGGTTCTCCCCGCTGATCTCGTTCCGGAAGGCGCAGCGCCCGGACCGTCAACGTGTCGATCTCCAGCGACCCGACCTCCAGCGCCCCCACGCGGGCGCGGCCGACCGAGAGGCGGCCGATCGCGAAGGCCCCGATCGCCACCGCCCCGAAGGCAGCGACTCCGAGCGCGAGCGCGCCCAGCGCCGAGGCGCCCATCGCCCCGGCTCCGACGGCGCCCGTTCCGAGCACAGCGGTATCCGCGGCGGGCGGCGCGACCGCGTGCCCGCGCCGCGCCTGCGGCATCCTCAAGCTGCTCATGCGGGACCCTCTCGCGGCCGGTCGGGACACCCGTATAGCCGACGTTAACCGGGTTTTCACGCGACCCGGCCGAAGCTGAGGCCCTTCGACCGCGCATCCGCTTGACCCCAGAGGACGCCGCCCGTGTCGCACCTGCTCGAGCCCGTCGCGATCTTCGCCTGCGGCTGCCTGCTGATCCACGCGGGCCGCGCCTATGCCCGTGCCACCACGGTGCTGCTCTCGGCCACCACCCTGATGCTGGGCGTGACGCTGGGTACCGTGCTCTGCCAGCGGATCGGTCAGTAGAGCCGCGTCCGGTAGGCCTCGGCGATCGAGGCCTCGGCCTCCGCGACGGTCGCGGTCGCGGTCTGCTCCGCGAGGATGCGCCCGAGGCTCGGGAAGGTGTCGCGCGGAACGTGGCGTGCCGGATCCCACAGGTGCGAGCGGATCATCGCCTTGCCGCAGTGGAAGAACGCCTCCCGCACCCGCACCACGAGCCCTGCGGCCGGGATCCTGCCTTCGGCCGCCAGGGGTTCGAGCAGGGCGGGATCCCGCGTCATCGCGGCCGTGCCGTTCACCCGCAGGGTCTCGTTGATCCCCGGCACCAGGAAGATCAGCCCGAGCCCGGGCGCCTCCAGCAGGTTGACGAACGTGTCGATCCGGTTGTTGCCGCGCCGGTCCGGGATCACCAGGGTGCGCGCGTCGGGCACCGCCACGAAGCCGGGGGCGTCGCCGCGGGGGCTGGCATCGACCTGGCCGGCCGCATCCGCGCTCGCCACCACCACGAACGGCGACAGGGCGATGAACCGCCGGGCGTAATCATCCAGGTGATCCAGCACCTTGTGGGCGGCGAGCGGCCCGACCGGCCCGAACTGCGTGCGCAGCGCCGCTTCGTCGTGGACCGCGGGGGGCGTGGGCGTTCCGGCATCCATGGGCACCTCGTCACACGTCTGAATCACCCGGCTGGCGCGGGCGCGTCAAGGCGATCAGGGCCAGACCCGGATCGCCACTGGACGGCGCAGCAGATCCCGGTCGGAGGTGATGGTGCAGCCCTCGGTCTGCAGGCGGGCGTAGGTCAGGAGCGCCGTGTCGCCGACATCGTCGAAATTGCGCCCCTTCGCGTCCGGATCGAGCAGCGACGGGTAGGCGATCAGCGGTCCGTTCGCCGTGCAGGGATCGTCGTAGAGGGTCGCGCCCGCGACGAGGAGGCGCGGCTGGTCCCAGGTGATCAGGTCGCGGGAGCTGGTCCAGTAGAAGCCGGAATGCGGGAAGCCGTCGCCGGCCTTGGCCATGAACACCGCGATCCAGCCGCTGGAGCCGCGGTGGCGGACCACGGCGCCGACCGGCCCCGGGAACGGCCCGACCGTCTGACAGGTCGCGGGCTTCGGGGCGGGCGCCCGATAGGGGTCCGGGAAGGCGGCGGTGAATCCGGTGCCGGTCCAGCCCCGCCAGCGGGTCGGGTCGGCGGGATCGTCGCTGCGGAACAGGCAGACGCCGGCCTCCTGATCGCTGCCGGGGCGTGTCCAGCCGGTGGTCGAGGCGAGGAAGTACCGCCAGCGCCCATCGGCCACGATGTTCGACGGATTGAAGAAGCCCCGGTGGTGGCCCTGGTCGACCTCCTGCCGGAACGGGGCGCCGGCCACCACCACGGGCGGGCTTTTCCGGGTGAAGCTGCGACCGCCGTCTGCCGAAGCGGCGGCCGTGATCGTGTTGTACCAGCAGGCCATGTATTCGCCCGCTGGGCAGCGGCCGGGATGCTCGTTGGCCTGATACTCGTGGTGCAGGAGCGCGGCCACGCGGGTGCCGTCCTCGGTCCAGGTGGCGGTGATCCAGGAGCGGTCGTCGTAGGCCGCCGGATCGGACTTTTCGCCCGAGTCGAGCACGACCGTGCAGTCGAGCTTGAGGTGGCCGAGATCCGGGCCGCGCAGCGCCCGGTTGCGGTAATGCATCCCGTAGAGGGCCACGGCGCCCGACGCGTCGCGGAAGGCCCGGGCCGGGGCATCGGGCACGTCGGCCCCGTCGCAGGCGTCGCGGCCGGCCTTGAAGACGATCGACGGCGGGCCGACCAGGGTCAGGGCCGAGAGGGGGGGATCGGACGCGGCGAGAGCCGGGTGGGGGATGAGGGTCAGGATCAGCAATGCCGCACATGCGACGCGCGACGCCCTCCCTCCCCCCTCTGTGGGGGAGGGTGGCCCCTGCGTGAGCAGGGGTCGGGAGAGGGGCGCGACGGTGCAGAAAAAGGCAGTGGCCTCCATGAAGGTCCCGGCCTTTTCGGAAGCCGGGCTCCCCTCTCCCGACCCGCTTCGCGGGCCACCCTCCCCCGCAGAGGGGGGAGGGAGATCCCGCGGAGCCGTTCTTCCAAATCCGACGGAGGATGCGACAGCGCATCCGCCGCTCCGCCCAGCAATCCTGATCGTCCAGCCCATGGCCGCCATCCGGCTGCGTCCCGGCCGCGCCTGGACAAACAGGCTGAGATTCGCTTGAGAACCATTACAGAGTGCTTGCACTCCACTGGCCCGTCCAAGAGTCTTCCATGCTGCTCCTGATTCTCGGGCTCGCGCTGTTCCTCGGCACGCACGCCTTCTCGATGGCCCGCGCCCGGCGCGCCGAAATCGTCGTCCGCATCGGCGAGAACCGCTACAAGCTCGGCTACACCGCGCTGTCGCTGCTGGGCCTGATCCTCATCGGGGTCGGCTTCCACGATTATCGCCTGAACGGCTACATTCCGGTCTGGGACCCGCCGGTCTGGACGCGCCACCTCGCGCTGACGCTGGTGCTGCTGGCCTTCATCTGCCTCGCCGCCGCCTACCTGCCGGGCCATATCCGCGCCAAGGCCAAGCACCCGATGCTGCTCGCCGTGAAGATCTGGGCGACGGCCCATCTCCTGGCCAACGGCGACCTCGGCTCGATGCTGCTGTTCGGCGGCTTCCTGGCCTGGGCGGTGGCGGCCCGGATCAGCGCCAAGCGCCGGGCCCTCGCGCCGGGCGCGGTGGTGGCCCAGCATGGCGGCCCCGCGGCGGCGCCCCTTGGCTGGCGCAACGACATCCTCGCGGTGGTGATCGGCACGGCGGCGTGGTTCATCTTCGCCCGCTACCTGCACTACCCGGTGATCGGCGTGCCGGTCTGGCCGGGCACGACGGCCTGACCCGGAGTCCGGGGTTCCCCGAAGGCGAGCCCGTGGGTAGGTTTTCAGGGCGCAGCCCTGAAGCGCCGATCCAGGGCTGCGGGAACCGGCCCGGGACGGGGCTGTCGCCAACCCGGCGCCCGTGTGTTAGGCGCGGGGCCCGATCGAGGTACGAGGTGGCCGCCGGCTCAGGCGGCCCGGGATAGAATGGCCGAGAACAACGAGTTCCTTCGCGAAGTCGACGAGGATTACCGCCGCGACCGGATCCTCCAGATCTGGAAGCGCTACAGCGGCGTGATCATCGCGCTCGCCGTGCTCCTCGTGGCGGGGGTCGCGGGCTGGCGCTACTGGCAGGCCCAGCAGCGCGCCGCCGCCGAGACGGCGTCCGTCCAGTTCGATGACGCCAACCGCCTCGCCCGGGACGGCAAGATCGCGGAGGCCGACAAGGCGTTCGACGCCCTGGAGGCGCAGGCGCCCGCGGGCTACCGGCTGCTCGCCCGCTTCCGTGCGGCGGCCGAGACCGGCAAGCACGATGCGGCGGCGGGCGCCGCGGCGTTCGACACGCTCGCCGACGACACCGGCCTGGGCGACGGCCTGCGCGACCTCGCCCGCCTGCGCGCGGCCTTGCTGCGCCTCGACGGGCCGAACCCGGATCCGGCGCTCGCCAACCTCCAGGGGCTCGCCGCCGGCACGCCGTTCCGCCACACCGCCCGCGAGATGCTGGGTCTGGCCGCCCTGAAGAAGGGCGATTACGAGGAGGCCGGGCGCTGGTTCGACCAGATCGTGGCCGATCCCGACACCCCGCGGAACCTGCGCGACCGGATCGAGGTCTACGCGGCGATCGTGGCGGGCGGCCCCGTCACGGTGACCGAGGCCAAGCCCGAGCCCGCCGCACCGCCCCCGCCGATCACGCGTTGATTTCTCCGGACTTTCTTCGAGACCCATCATGGATATGCCGACCGTCGCGATCGTCGGGAGGCCGAACGTCGGCAAGTCGACCCTGTTCAACCGCCTCGTGGGCAAGAAGCTCGCGCTGGTCGACGACCGCCCGGGCGTGACCCGCGACCGGCGCGAGGGCGACGTCACCTTCGGCGGCCTCCAGTTCCGGGTGATCGACACCGCTGGCCTGGAAGAAGCGGACGAGAAGACCCTCACGGGCCGGATGCGGATGCAGACCGAGGCGGCGATCCTGGCCGCCGACGTGGTGCTGTTCGTGATCGACGCCCGTGCCGGCGTGCTGCCGGCCGACCAGCCCTTCGCCGAGCTGGTGCGTCGCGCCGGCAGCCCGGTGATCCTGATCGCCAACAAAGCCGAGGGCGGCGTCGGGCTCGCCGGGGCCTACGAGGCCTTCACCCTCGGGCTCGGCGACCCGATCCCGTTCTCGGCCGAGCACGGCGAGGGCCTGGGCGAGCTGCACGAGGCCCTGGCGGCCGCCCTGCCCCGTCCCGACGACGATGAGGATGACGACGCGGCGGACGATGCCCCCGGCGGCCGCGCCCTCAAGGTCGCGATCGTGGGCCGGCCGAATGCCGGCAAGTCGACCCTGATCAACCACATGCTCGGGGAGGATCGGCTGCTCGTCGGCCCCGAGGCCGGCATCACCCGCGACTCGATCTCCCTGGACTGGGAGTGGCGCGGGCGCCGCATCAAGCTGCACGACACCGCCGGGATGCGCCGCCGCGCCCGGATCGACGACAAGCTCGAAAAGCTCGCGGTCTCGGACGGCCTGCGCGCCGTGCGCTTCGCCGAGGTGGTGGTGGTGCTCCTCGACGCCACGATCCCCTTCGAGAAGCAGGATCTCACCATCGTCGACCTCGTGGAGAGCGAGGGCCGCGCCCTGGTGATCGGCCTCAACAAGTGGGACCTCGTGGCCGACCAGCCGGGCCTGCTCAAGCAGCTGCGCGAGGACTGTACCCGGCTGCTGCCGCAGGTGCGCGGGGTCTCGGTGGTGCCGCTCTCCGGCCTCGCCGGCGACGGCATCGACAAGCTGATGCAGGCGGTGGTCCAGGCGGCGGAGGTCTGGGACAAGCGGATCTCGACGTCCCGCATCAACGACTGGCTGAACGAGGCGACCTCGCGCAATCCGCCCCCCGCGGTGTCGGGCCGGCGGATCAAGATCCGCTACGCCACGCAGGTGAAGAGCCGGCCACCGCATTTCGCGCTGTTCGGCAACCAGCTCAACGCCCTGCCGAAATCCTACACCCGCTACCTCGTGAACGCCCTGCGGGAGGCCTTCGACCTGCCGGGGACGCCGATCCGCCTGAGCTTGCGGACCTCGCAGAACCCGTTCGACAAGGGCTGAGGCGGGCGGCGAGCGCATGCCTCGCGGCAACCTCGCCCGTCATCGCGCCGCTTCGGCGATCCAATCCACAGCCGCCGCCAGCGCGGCGCGCTCGTCCCGTCCATCGGCGAGCGCCGCTTCGTAGGCCGTGAGTTGCCCATCGGCGCTGGTGCCGTCGGCGACGATGGCCCGGGCGCGGGCCAGATCGGCCGCGCAGCCGAGGGCGTCCGCATCCTCGTCCACCAGGGCGAGGACGGTCTCCAGCGCCTCTGCGAACGGCACCGCCTCGCCACGTTCCTCGTCGATCAGCGTGGCCTGCACGCCGCTGTGCTGGGCGCGCCAGAGGTTCTCGGAGGCCAGGGCCCGCGAGACGCCGTCGAGCCCGGCATGGAGATCCGGCCGGCGCACGCACAGGCGTACGAGGCAGCGGAACAGGGCGGCGACGCAGAGGGAATCGTCGAGCCGCGTGCAGGCATCGGCGATGCGCAGTTCCAGCGTCGGGAATTTGATCGACGGGCGCAGCGACCACCACAGGAAGCTCGCATCCGCAATGGCGCCCGAGCGGGTCATGATGTCGACGAACCGCGCATGGGCGGCGGCGTCGGAGAAGATCTCCGGGAGGCCGGTGCGGGGCAACTCGCCGAACACGCTCAGGCGGTAGGCCCGCAGGCCCGTCGCCTCGCCCTGCCAGAACGGCGAGGAGGCCGAAAGGGCGAGCAGCAGCGGCTGGAACGGCAGCAGCCGATTCATCAGGTCGATGCGCGCGTCGGGGTCCGGCACTTCGACATGGACATGCATGCCGCAGATCAGCGCCCGCCGGGCCGCGATGCCGACATCCGACAGGATGCCCAGGTAGCGCTCCCCGTCGGTGGCGGTCTGGCGGGCCCAGCGCGCGAGGGGGTGGGTGCCGCAGGCCAGCAGGCGCAATCCGTGCTCCGCCGCGATGCCGGCGAGCTGCCCCCGCTGGCCGCCGAGATTGTCTCGGGCGGCGGCCGCGTCGGTGAGCGGCGGCGTGCAGACCTCGACCTGTGCGGCCACCAGCTCGCGCCCCGTCTCGGGCAGCTCCGCCGTCACCCGCGCGTGGAAGGCGGCGAGGTCGCCGCGCGGCGTCCCGCGTGTTTCGGCATCGGCGAGGAAGTATTCCTCCTCAATGCCGAAGCGGTAGCTGTGGGCGCTCATCGTGGTCTCCGCAAACGCGACGCGTGCGCCAACGCGCCGGCCCGGACGAAGGTGCCCTCACCCCGCCCGCAGCGTCCCGCCCACCAGCCAGGCCGGATCGAACCACCGGTCCGCCTCGCCGTCATAGGGCAGGCGCGTGATGTCCCAGTTCTGGATGTACCGCGCGTAGACGTTCCACACCGCGATGCCGCCGCCCACGAAGATCCGCCGGCCCGGATAGCGCTTGAGCACCGCTTCCGGATCCTCGTGGCTGCGGATCACGTCGATCGTGCGGTCCTTGAAGGCGAATTCGGGAACCGAGGCCACGGTCTTCGGGCCGGCGATCAGCACGTGGCCCATGGTCAGCGCGAAGAAGCGCGTCACGTCCTCGACGAAGAGCGGATCGGTGTTGCCCTCCCAGGGCAGATGCCCGTTCAGGCCGAGCTGGCCCCGCAGGCCGATCGCACAGATGCAGCGGACGTCGATCATATGTTTGGTCCGGTTCGCCAAGCCAGCGCACCACGCGGATCCCACCCATCCCCTCATCCTGAGGTGCTGCGCAGCAGCCTCGAAGGAGGACTCCAGAGATCGCGCGACACCTGGAGGACTCCTTCGAGGCCCGCTGGCGCGGGCACCTCAGGATGAGGGTGTTGGGTGGGATCAGGTGTTGCGCAACAACAGGTCAGGTCATTCGGGTGCGCGGAACTGCAGCACCCGGTCGGTGGGAAAATCGTAGAGCTTGCCGGTTTCGGTCCAGTCCGGGGACGCGAGCCGCACGAAGTGGGGCGCGAGGTCCTCCGGGGTCCGCAGCGTCTCCGGATCCTCGCCCGGCATGGCCGAGCGGCGCATGCCGGTGCGCAGGGGGCCCGGGTTGACGAGCATCGCCCGGATGGCCGTGCTCGCGTTCTCGGCCGCGTAGGTGCGCACCAGGGCTTCCAGCGCCGCCTTCGAGACCGAGTAGGGTCCCCAATAGGGCCGGCACTTCGAGGCCGCCCCGGATGAGACGAAGATCGCCCGCCCGGCATCCGACATGCGCAGCAACGGGTCGAGCGAGCGGATCAGGCGCCAGTTGGCAGTGACGTTCACATCCATCACCTGCCCCCAGATCTTGGGGGTGATGTGGCCGATCGGCATGAGCGCGCCGAGGATGCCGGCATTGGCGATCAGGATGTCGAGCCGTTTCCAGCGCTCGTTAATCGCCGCGCCGAGGCGGTCGATCGCCTCGTAATCGGCGAGGTCGAAGGGCACCAGGGTCGCGCTGGAGCCCGCCGCGCGGATCGCGTCGTCGAGTTCCTCCAGGGCGCCGACCGTGCGGGCGACCGCGATCACGTGCGCCCCCGCCCCTGCCAGCGCCAGGGCGGCGGCCCGCCCGATGCCGCGGGATGCGCCGGTGACGACCGCGACGCGGCCTTCCAGAGGTCTCTGAGACTCAGCCATGGACGGGGACCTAGCGCATTTCGGCGCGAAGGGTCGAGAAATCCCGGTTTCAAAAGGTCTTCGACCTTTTGCGGGTGCAGGGCGGAGCCCGCTGGGTTCGGGCGAAGCCCGACATCGGGGCTCCGCCCCAAGTCCCCGCCACAGGGCGCGGCCCTTTGGGAACCCGGGACCTGTCAGTCCGCCTCGGCCAGCATGGCGAAGCGCTTCGGGCCGGCGATGGAGAGATCGGTCAGGCCGGTCGGGTAATCGCCCGTGAAGCAGTGGTCGGTGTATTGCGGGCATGCCGCATTCCGCACTTCCTCGCCCATCGCCCGGTAGAGGCCGGGGATCGACAGGAAGGCCAGCGAATCGGCGCCGATATACTTGCGCATGCCCTCGAGGTCATGGGTCGCGGCGAGCAGCTTCTCGCGCTCCGGCGTGTCGATGCCGTAGAAGTCCGGGTAGGTGATCGGCGGCGAGGCGATCCGGAAATGGACCTCGGCGGCGCCAGCCTCGCGCATCATCCGGACGATCTTCACCGAGGTGGTGCCACGCACGAGGCTGTCGTCCACCAGCACGATGCTCTTGCCCTCGATCGCCGTGCGGTTGGCCGAGTGCTTCATCCGCACGCCGAGTTCACGCACCGACTGGGTCGGCTGGATGAAGGTCCGGCCGACATAGTGGTTGCGGATGATCCCCATCTCGAAGGGCAGCCCGGTCTCCTGCGCGAAGCCCAGTGCGGCGGGAACGCCGGAATCCGGCACCGGCACGACGACGTCGGCGGTGACCGCGGCCTCCCGGGCGAGTTCCCGGCCGATCGCCTTGCGCACCCCGTAGACGCTCTTGCCGTTCACCACCGAATCCGGCCGGGCGAAGTAGATGTACTCGAAGATGCAGGGCCGCATCGGCGCGGCTTCGGCGAAGCGGATCGACTCGATCCCCTCCTCGGAGATCACCACGATCTCGCCATTCTCGATGTCGCGCACGAACCGGGCGCCGATGATGTCGAGCGCGCAGGTCTCGGAGGCCAGCATGTAGCGGCCGTCGAGTTCGCCCAGCACCAGCGGGCGGATGCCCAGCGGGTCGCGGGCGCCGATCAGCTTCTTGTTGGTGAGCGCCACGATCGCGTAGGCGCCCTGGATCGCCTGCAGAGCATCGATGAACCGCTCGATGATCCGCGGCTTCCGCGAGCGGGCCGCGAGGTGCAGGATCACCTCGGTGTCGGAGGTCGACTGGGTGATCGCGCCGTCGCGCACGAGGTCGCGGCGGATCGAGAGGGCGTTGGTCAGGTTGCCGTTATGGGCGACCGCCAGGCCGCCGCTGGCGAGCTCCGCGAAGAGCGGCTGCACGTTGCGCAGGATCGTGCCGCCGGTGGTCGAGTAGCGCACGTGGCCGATGGCGGCCCGACCCTTCAGACGGGCGATGGTCTCGCCGTCCGAGAAGGAATCGCCCACGAGGCCGGGGCGCCGCTCGGAATGGAACACGTTGCCGTCGAACGAGACGATGCCGGCCGCCTCCTGGCCCCGGTGCTGCAGGGCGTGCAGCCCGAGCGCCACGATGGTCGAGGCCTCCGGGTGCCCGAAGATGCCGAAGACGCCGCATTCCTCACGGAGCGTGTCGCCGTCGAGATCGAAATCGAAGCTGGGATCAGCCTGCGGGTTGGCGGCGTGTGACATGCTGCGGTCGATCCCTCACGGGTCCCGGCGGCGACGGGCCGGCGCGCCGGTCGTCGCGGATGCAATCCGTTCGTCACCGGAACCGCTATCTAGGCGTTCCGCATGACGCGACCTACGGCGAATACCGCAGATCAGCGTCGCGTCGGGGCCGGTGCGGTCTCGGTGCGGCGCTGGGGCGCCGGATCGGTCTCGGCCGGGGCATCGGCCGCCTCGTTGGGCGGCGTGACGGCCTTCGGCTTCTTGAACTGCTTCAGGAAGCCCTCCGGGTTCTCGGGGAGCTGCGCCACCAGGGCGTCGCCGGACTTCTCCAGCATCGGGCGCGAGCGGGCCTGCGCGGCCCAGTCCGGCACCTTGCCCTGGACCAGCCAGGACAGGAACACCCAGCCGATCACGCAGATCAGGAAGCCGCGGGCCGCCCCGAACAGGAAGCCCAGCGAGCGATCGACCGCGCCGATGCGCGAATCGAGCACGACGTCCGAGATCTTCACCGTGATGATCGAGACGATGATCAGCGTGCCGAGGAAGATGGCCGCGATCGAGGCGACCAGCGCCACGGTGTCGCTGTTCACGTGCTGCTTCACGGTGGGGAGCAGCATCGGATAGAGCGTCCAGGCGACCGCGGCCGCCGCCACCCAGGCGATGATCGCCAGCACCTCGCGCGTGACGCCGCGCACGGCCGCCAGCAGCGCGGACACCGCGACGATGCCAAGCACGACGAGATCGAGGACGGTAAACGGCATCGTGATGCTTTTGGTACCCGCGGGGATGGCGCGTCGGCCGTGCGGCTCCCCCGGACCGCGGTGGATTTATACCAAGCCCGGCCTCGGCCGTCACCCTGGCGTACCCCTCTCATCCCGGGCCTGTGCCGTCCGTGCATCAGCGGCCTTCCTCGGCCGTGCATCAGCGGCCTTCCTTGGCCGTGCCCAATCGTCAGCGCAAGGCTGCCCTCGAGCGGCCCGGCTCCACGAAGAAGCCGCCCCGGTGCTATGGGTCCGGCTCGTGCTTCCGGAACTCCGGCGGCGAGCGGAAGGAGGCGGTCTGCGTGGTCGAGGCCGGACCGGGGACGGAGATCGGCGCCCACGGCGCCCGCCTGACGATCGACCTCGGGGCGATCGCGGCGAACTGGCGTTTGCTGGCCGCCCGCGGCCCGGGATCCGCCTGCGCCGCGGTGGTGAAGGCCGATGCCTATGGCTGCGGCATCGGCCGGGTCGGGCCGGCCCTCTGGGCAGCGGGTTGCCGGACCTTCTTCGTCGCGCACCTCTCCGAGGGGATCGCGGCCCGCGCCGCCCTGCCGGAGGCGGAGATCTACATCCTGAACGGTCTGCCGCCGGGCGCCGCCGGAGCCTTCGCGGCGCACGGGCTGCGCCCCGTGCTCGGCAGCGTCGAGGAACTGTCGGAATGGGCAAGTCTCTCGGCCGGGCACCTGCCGGCCGCGCTCCACGTCGATACCGGCATGAACCGCTTGGGGCTGCCGGTGCCGGAGGCGTTGGAGCTTGCGGGTGATGCACGGATCGCCGCGGCCGGGATCGACCTGCTCCTCAGCCACTTCGTCAGCGCCGAGAAGCCGGAGGATCCGGTCAACGACCGGCAGATCGCCGATTTCGCCCGTGTCCGGGCGGCCTATCCGGGGATCCGGGCCTCGCTGGCGAACTCCTCGGGTGTCTTCCGCGACGGCGCCCGGCACGACCTGCTGCGGCCGGGCTATGCCCTGTTCGGCGGCAATCCGACGCCGGGGGCCGCGAACCCGATGCGGCCGGTGGTACGCCTGGAGGCGCTGATCGCGCAGGTGCGCGACGTCGAGGCCAGCGCCAGCGCGGGCTATAATGGCCGCTGGACCGCCCCCCGGGCGAGCCGTCTCGCCACGCTCTCGCTCGGCTACGCCGACGGGCTTCCCCGGGCGATCAGCGGGCGCGGGCAGGCGCTGGTCGGCGGCGTGCCCTGCCCGATCCTCGGCCTCGTCTCGATGGACCTGATCATCCTCGACGTCACCGCCGCCCCCGCGGCGCACCGCGGCGCCACGGCGGTGCTGATCGGCGACGGCCTCGACATCGACACCGTCGGCCGGTCCGCCGGCACGATCGGTTACGAGATCCTCACGGGCTTGGGTTCTCGTTATGTTCGAACTTATGTAGACTGACCCGATTCCTCCCAGGACCGCCGGCCGGCCGGCGCTCGGACCCGCATGGCCAAGATCCACCAGACCTTCGTGTGCCAGTCCTGCGGGGCGGTCTACAACCGCTGGCGCGGGCGCTGCGAGGCCTGCAACGGCTGGAACACGATCGTCGAGGAGGCGCCCGCCGCCCCCGGCCAGTCGGGTCCCGCCGCGACGCGGCCGTCGCGCAACCGTGGCCGGGTCTTCCCGCTGGAGGGGCTGACCGGCGAGGCCAAGGAGGCGCCGCGCATGCCCTCGGGGATCGGCGAGCTCGACCGGGTGACCGGCGGCGGCTTCGTGCGCGGCTCGGTGATCCTGCTCGGCGGCGATCCCGGCATCGGCAAGTCGACCCTGCTGATGCAGGCCACCGCGGCCATGGCCGGGACGGGCGAGCGGGTCGCCTACATCTCGGGCGAGGAGGCGGTCGGGCAGGTGCGGCTGCGGGCCGAGCGGCTGGGCCTGAGCGACCGCCCGGTGCAGCTCGCCGCCGAGACCAACGTCGAGGATATCGTCGAGACCCTGAGCCAGGGCCGCCCGCCCGCGCTCGCCATCATCGACTCGATCCAGACCATGTGGACCGAGACGGTGGAATCGGCCCCCGGCACGGTCACGCAGGTGCGCTCCTCGGCCCAGGCGCTGATCCGCTTCGCCAAGACCACCGGCACGGCGGTGATCCTGGTCGGCCACGTCACCAAGGACGGGCAGATCGCCGGCCCCCGGGTGGTGGAGCACATGGTCGACGCGGTCGCCTCCTTCGAGGGCGACCAGGGCCACCATTTCCGCATCCTGCGCGCCGTGAAGAACCGGTTCGGGCCGACCGACGAGATCGGCGTGTTCGAGATGACCGATGCGGGCCTCGCCGAGGTGCCCAACCCCTCGGCGCTGTTCCTGGCGGGGCGCGACCATCAGGCCGCGGGCACCGCCGTCTTCGCCGGTATGGAGGGCACGCGGCCGCTTCTGGTGGAGATCCAGGCCCTGGTGGCGCCCTCCTCGCTCGGCATGCCGCGCCGCGCCGTGGTCGGCTGGGACCCGAACCGGCTGTCGATGGTGCTGGCGGTGCTGGAGGCCCATGGCGGCATCCGGCTCGGCACGCACGACGTGTATCTGAATGTCGCCGGCGGCCTGCGCATCACCGAGCCGGCGGCGGATCTGGCGGTGGCCGCCGCCCTGGTCTCGTCGCTCTCAGGGGCCGTGCTGCCGCCGGAGACGGTGTATTTCGGCGAGATCGGGCTTTCCGGTGCGATCCGGCCCGTTGCGCAGGCGGGATCGCGGCTGAAAGAAGCCCAAAAACTCGGCTTCGCCAAGGCGCTGATCCCGCAGGGCCGCGGCGAGGGCGAGAAGGCGCTCTCGGTCGAGACGCTGCGCCATATCGCCGATCTGGTGGCGGGGATCAGCGCGGGGGCGCCGCGCAGGGGATCCGGCGGCCGCGGACGGGCGCCGTCGCGCTACGCCGACGAGGAGGTGTAGGCGCGTCGGGCCGAAGGCCCGGCCCTGAATGTCCGCCCCCGGCCCCATCACGCGCACCCCTTTCCCGGACGGGTGGAGCGGCAGAGGAGCCCGATCCGGGATCCAGTACAAAAAGCGCCGCGCAAGCGGCACAGGTTAGTCGACGCGGACGCTTCGCGAAGTTTCGTGCTGGATCCCGGGCCGCATTCCGCTGGCGCTGCATGCGCCCAGGAGAAGGACGGCGCACGATCCGTCCGACGCGCTATCGTCGGATCCCCGCCCACCCTCGTGAAGACTGCGGCACCCGGGTCCGGCGCCCCTGCGAAAACATCCCGCTCAATGGCACCCGCACGAGCCCGAGCCGCAGCCCCCGCCGCTTTTGGCCGCGGCGTGGCGCGCCGTGTCGCGGTCGAGGCCACGCTCGGCGAGTTCGGCGAGGTAGGTGTTCCAGCGCGTCTCGTATTCGCGGCCCAGCGTGTGCAGGTAGCCCCAGCCGAAGATGCCGGTGTCGTGCATGTCGTCGAAGCCGAGCTTGACTGCGTAGTTGCCCACCGGCTCCACCGCCAGGATCGCCACGGATCGCTTGCCGCCGATCACCTTGCGCTCAAGCGGCGAATGCCCCTGCACCTCGGCGGACGGGCTCGACACCCGCAGGTACTCGGCCGGCAGCGCGTAGCGCGCCCCGTCCTCGAAGGCGACGTTGAGACTCCGCCGGTCGGCCGACAGGCGGATCTCGGTCGGCCACAGATCCTCGCTCACGGGTCACACTCCTCACGCAATCCGGGGCTGCGGCCAGCGGCACGCTTGCCCGCAACCGTTTGGGGCATCATATGCCGGACGATGCTCGATGACAGCTCCCTGACGCCGCAGACCGTCGCGGATGGCGTCCCCGCCGGGCCCGCGCCCCTGATCGACCCGTTCCAGCGGGCGATCTCGTACCTCCGCATCTCGGTGACGGATCGCTGCGACCTGCGCTGCGCCTACTGCATGTCCGAGCACATGGAGTTCCTACCCAAGCGCGACCTGCTCACCCTCGAGGAGCTGGACCGGCTCTGCGGCGTGTTCATCGCCCGCGGCGTGCGCAAGCTCCGGATCACCGGCGGCGAGCCGTTGGTGCGCCGGGACATCATGCACCTGTTCCGCCGCCTCGCCCGCCACCTCGATTCGGGGGCGCTGGAGGAGCTGACGCTGACCACCAACGGCACGCAGCTCACCCGCTACGCCGCCGAGTTGGCGAGCCTCGGCGTGCGCCGGATCAACGTCTCGCTGGACACGCTCGACCCTGAAAAATTCCGGGCGATCACCCGCCGGGGCGACCTCAAGGTGGTGCTCGACGGCATCGCGGCGGCGCGCGCCGCCGGGATGAAGGTGAAGATCAACGCGGTGGCGCTCCGCGACCTCAACGCCGACGAGATCCCCGACATGATCGCCTGGGCCCACGGCCTCGGCATGGACATGACGCTGATCGAGGTGATGCCGCTCGGCGAGATCGAGGCGGACCGGACCGACCAGTTCCTGCCCCTGTCGGTGGCTCGGCAGCGCCTGGAGACCCGCTACACGCTGACCCCCCTGCCCGACCGGACCGGCGGCCCGGCCCGCTACGTCCGCGTCGAGGAGACCGGCGGCCGCCTCGGCTTCATCACGCCGCTGACCCATAATTTCTGCGAGAGCTGCAACCGGGTCCGCCTGACCTGCACCGGCCAGCTCTACCTGTGCCTGGGCCAGGAGGATTCGGCCGATCTCCGGGCGGTGCTGCGCGCCTCCCAGGACGATGCCGTGCTGGCGGCGGCCGTGGTCGAGGCGATCACCCGCAAGCCCAAGGGGCACGACTTCGTCATCGAGCGCCAGCGCCCCGCCGCCGTACCGCGGCACATGAGCGTCACGGGGGGGTAGCCGCTTCCGGTTCCTGCCCGCGGCCCGAACAATGCGAGGCGGCCCTCGTCTGGCGAAGCCCTTGCTCCCAGGTTAGGTGTGTGCGGTGCACACGCCGCGCGGGACCAGCGCACGACAACCGGGAGCCGCACTTGGCCACGATCATCCCCGTCGCTTCCTTCGACTGCGTCGTGTTCGGCGCGACCGGCGATCTGACCGCACGAAAGCTTCTGCCGGCGCTGTTCTACCGCTTCCGGGACGGCCAGATCCCGGAGACCAGCCGGATCATCGGCGCCTCGCGCTCGGACCTGTCCCGCGACGCCTTTCACGAGCACGCCCGCGACGCCCTCAAGCGCTTCGTGCCGGCCTCCGACCTGCCCGAGGACATGCTCCAGCGCTTCCTCGACCACGTCGATTACGTGGCGGTCGACGGCGCGGGGGAGAGCGGCTGGGACGACCTTGTGGCCCTGCTCGACGAGCGGCCCGATCAGGTGCGGCCCTACTATCTCGCCACCTCCCCCGACCTCTACGGCTCGATCTGCCGCAACCTCGCCACCCACGGCCTCGTCGGCGCGAAGTCCCGGGTCGTGCTGGAGAAGCCGATCGGCAAGGATCTCAAATCGGCCCGCGCCATCAACGACGCGGTCGGCGAGGTCTTCCCCGAATCGCAGATCTTCCGGATCGACCACTACCTCGGCAAGGAGACGGTCCAGAACCTGCTGTCGCTCCGCTTCGCCAACACGATCTTCGAGCGGCTCTGGACCTCGGACGTGATCGACCACGTCCAGATCACCGTCGCCGAGACCGTCGGGGTCGAGGGCCGGGCCGGCTACTACGACACGTCGGGCGCGATGCGCGACATGCTGCAGAACCACATCCTGCAGCTCCTCTGCCTCACCGCCATGGAGAGCCCGCTCAATCTGGAGGCGAACTCGGTCCGCGACGAGAAGCTGAAGGTGCTGCGGGCCCTGAAGCCGATCACCGCCCACGACATCCAGAGCATGACCGTGCGCGGCCAGTACGTGGCGGGCGCCGTCGACGGCAAGCCGGTGGAGGGCTACCTCACCGAACTCGGCCACGAGAGCCGGACCGAGACCTTCGTGGCCATGAAGGTCGAGATCCAGTCCGGGCGCTGGGCCGGGGTGCCGTTCTACCTGCGCACCGGCAAGCGCCTGCCCCAGAAGCTCTCGGAGATCGTGGTGCAGTTCCGCGCCTCGCCGTTCTCGATCTTCCCCGAGGAGGCCTTCGGGCGCGAGCCGAACCGCCTCGTGATCCGCCTCCAGCCGCAGGAGGGCATGAAGCTCGAGGTGATGACCAAGGACCCGGGTCCCGGCGGCCTGCGCCTGCGCCCGACCGACCTCGACATCTCCTTCGAGGAGACCTTCAAGCAGCGCTATCCGGATGCGTACGAGCGCCTGCTGATGGATGTGGTCCGCGGCAACGCCACCCTGTTCATGCGCCGCGACGAGGTCGAGGCCGCCTGGGCCTGGGCGGACGGCGTGCTCAAGGCCTGGGCCGACCGGCCCGAGGCGCCCCGCCCCTACCCGGCCGGCAGTTGGGGACCGACCGCCGCCATCGCGCTGATCGAGCGCGACGGCCGGACCTGGCACGAGGAGCTGCGCTAGAGCGCTATCCCCAGCTTACGGCCAAGCTGCCATCATACCGTCAAGCCGGGGATGAACTCTCCCGGTGCAGCCGGTCACCGCCCCGCCAGAGGGCGGACACGGCCCCGCACGAGGGATCTTCGCATGCTCGACACCTATCGGGACGCGGCCGCCCTGGCCGAGCGCCGCATGGAGCGTTCGGTCGCCGCGGCGCTGCGCGTCATCGCGGCCGCCCATGACGAGCGGCAGGCGCCGCCGGTCTCCGAGGCCCGACGCCGCTTGAGCGCGATCTACGGCGCCACCCGACTCGCCCGGCGCCGGGAGCAGGACCAACGCACGGTCTGAGAGCGTGCCGGACTCGGCCTATCCAACCCTCCACCGCATCCTGAGGCGCCGGAGCGGAGCGCGAGCCTCGAAGGGGCGCTCCTGCGAGGCCCGCTGACGCGGGCGCCTCCTCCCGGGTCTCGGGGGCTATACCGGGCGCGTTCCCGAGGGGCTGAACCGCATGCGCCTGCGTTCCGATTTCTGGGTCTCGGCCCATCTGCGCCGCCTCGACGTCGCGGGCATCCCGGCGGTGCTGCGTCGGCGCGGGGCCGCGGAGGCGGGCGCGATCTTCGTGAAGGTCGACCGGCTCGACGGCAGCGCCGATCTCTACGGACCGGCGCCGCAGGCCCTGTTCGAGGCCGAGGAGAGCGGCGACCGCCGCTTCGCCGCGATCGTGGCCGGCGCCAGCCCCCTCGACGTGGAGGCGCGCCTGACCAAGGAGATCCGGTTCGATTCCGACCTCTGGATCATCGAGATCGACGACCGGCAGGGCCGGCATTTTCTGGATCTGGCGGAGTGACAGCGACGCCCGCCACTGTCCTCGCGAGCGGAGCGAAGCAATCCAGGAGCGCCACGCCGACCGACGTCGCGCTGCCCTGGGTCACTTCGCTCCGCGCGTGATCGCGGAGGCGCGAACGCGGCGGGACCGATCAGCCCTCGATGATGCGCTCGTCGAGCTTCCGGTCGACGGTCTCGACCGTGCGGTCGATCTCGGCGTTCGGCTCGCCGAGCTGGTGGGAGATCAGCTTCACCAGCAGATCGACCCGCTCGATGTAGGGCGCCCCGTTCGCCACCGCCCGCGCGGCCGAGGACGGCTTCAGCAGGCTCTCGGCCGCGCGGGCGTATTTCTCGAACGGCACCTGATCGGCCGGGTCGGCGCCGAGCTTCCGGGCGATGCCGTCGACGTGCTCGTAGATTGCCCGGGAGCGCGCGAGATCGCCGTGGACCGCGTCGTGGATCGATTGCGGCTCGCCGGGCGTGATGCAGCGGTAATTCCCGGTGAGCAGCATCGACCACTTGGCCAGCGGCACGAACAGCGAATCGAACACCTTGAGCTTCACCGGCACGTCCTGCCCATCGAGGCGCACGGCGTCGATATCGGCCTCCAGCTCGCGGAGGAGGCGATTGTGCGCCTCGTCCGTGAAGGTCGCGGCCTTGAAGTTCGTCGGCAGACCGACATGGAGGACGTTGGCCTCCTCCTCGGGCGGCCGGAAGGCCTGCGGATCGGGGGAGCAGAGCGAGACGAGGCCCGGCTCGAACCGGTCCCACACGCCGGCATTGGTGTAGGCGTCCTCGAGATCCATGGCGGCGAGCGCCGGGATCCGCTTGAGGTAGGGCAGCGGCGGCATGTTCATGATCGACAGGCACGGCAGCTTCGCCGCCGCGATCTTGATCATCAGCACGCGGATCGTGTGGTTGTTGTACTGCGGCTCCTGCATGGCGAGGCCGACGAGGTCGTAGCGCGACACGTCGACATCTTCCGGGGGCATCGCGTCGACCTTGCCGGGCAGGTCGCGCGAATGGATGGACCGGTGCTCCTTCTCGTCGCGGAGCTTGATGCGGACCTCGGTGCCCTCGCGGTTGATCAGGTCGGCGGTCTTCCGGCGGCAGACCAGGGTCACGTTGTGACCGGCCATCAGGAGCTTGGTCCCCAGGAGCGAGCCGTAGGAGGCCCCCAGGATCAGAATGTTCTTAGCCAAATCAGTCCTCCCCAGCATATTGGATTTGCTGTTGTCTTCGGCTGCCAGGTCCAGTGCTTCGATGCCATGGCCCCAATCGCTTCCAGAATGGATGGCAGTCGGCCGGGCGGAAGGCAAGCGTTCTGGTATACCTGATCCCAAAGCGGCCGGGATGGGGTCACCACGGTTCACGCGACGGCGCAGGCTGGCTCTCCCTTCCACCCCCCTCATCCTGCGGTGACCGCGCAGCGGGCCTCGAAGGAGAGCTCCAGCCAGCCGCGCGATCCCTGGCGGGCCCCTTCGAGGCCTACGCTGCGCTCCGGCCCCGCAGGATGAGGCGGTGGGTTGGAGTGCCGATCGAGGCTCTTGCAGCTTCGTGTCGTGTATTGCGCGCGGCGTCAGGCGGCGCGATCCCTACCCCCACAGCTCCGGCGCGGGCGGATACATCAGGCTCCCTTCGTAGCGCAGCGGCTGGTCGCGGTCGCGGGCGAGCAGCAGCGGTCCGTCGAGGTCGACGAAGTCGGCGTCGTTCGCCAGCAGGGCCGCCGGCGCCATGCCGAGCGACGTGCCCAGCATGCAGCCGACCATGATCGAGAGCCTCCGCGCCCGCGCCTCCCGGGCGAGCAGCACCGCCTCGGTCAGGCCGCCGGTCTTGTCGAGCTTGATGTTGATCGCGTCGTAGCGCCCGGCCAGCGCGTCGAGGCCGGCACGGTCGTGCAGGCTCTCGTCGGCGCAGACCGGGACCGGGTGCGGGATCTCGGCGAGCAGCGCGTCGGCATCGGCCGGGAGCGGCTGCTCGATCAGCGCGACGCCGGCCCTCAGGCAGGCCTCCAGATTGGCCTCCACGGTCTCCGGCCGCCACGCCTCGTTGGCATCGACGATCAGCCGGGCCTCGGGCGCCCCCGCCCGCACGGCGGCGATGCGCTCCGGGTCCCCTGCCCCGCCGAGCTTCACCTTGAGCAGCGGACGATGCGCCGCCGTGCGGGCGGCCTCCGCCATGCTCTCCGGGGTGCCGAGGCTCAGCGTGTAGGCGGTGATCGCCGGACGCGGCTCGGCGAGACCGGCGATCGCCCAGGCGGGGCGGCCCTGGAGCTTGGCCTCCAGGTCGAACAGCGCGCAATCCAGGGCGTTGCGCGCCGCCCCCGCGGCCATGCGCGCCATCAGTTCCTCGCGCCCGATCCCGGCCGCGATCGCCTCCGTTTGCCCCGCGATCAGGGCGCTGACGCTCTCGACGCTCTCGCCGTAGCGCGGATAGGGCACGCACTCGCCGCGCCCGACCCCGTTCGCGTCCGCGATGGTGGCCACCACCACGGCGATCTCCGTGCGGCTGCCGCGGGAGATCGTGAAGGCGCCCGCGATCGGGAAGCGTTCGACGGCGAGGGTCAGGCGGCGGGCCATATCAGGCTCCCGGGAAGTCGGCGACGATCCGATCCACCAGCCCGTCGACGCCGAAGCGCACCGGGTCGGTGGCGGGCAGGCTGTGCTCGTCTCCGATCGCCTCAAGGAAGCTCCGGGCCTCGGACTCGCGCAGCGCCTGCGTGTTGACCGCGATGCCGACCGGCCTGATGCCCGGGTTGGTCAGACGGCCGAGCCGCACGGTCAAGTCGATCACCTGCCGGATGGTCGGGAGCGGGTGCTGCACGCCGCGCATCGTGGTGCGGGTCGGCTCGTGGCAGACCACGAAGGCGTCGGCCTGGGCGCCGTGCAGCAGGCCGAGGCTCACCCCTGCGAAGGACGGGTGGAAGAGCGAGCCCTGGCCCTCGATCAGGTCCCAGTGATTCGGGGCGGCGTCCGGGGAGATCGTCTCGACGGCGCCGGAGATGAAGTCGGCCACCACCGCGTCGATGGCGACGCCCTTGCCGGAGATGAACACCCCGGTCTGGCCGGTGGCGCAGAAATCGGCGTCGAGGCCGCGCTCCCGCATGCCGCGCTCCAGGGCCAGCACGGTGTACTTCTTGCCGACCGAGCAGTCGGTGCCGACGGTGAGCAGGCGCCGCCCCGTCCGCTTGGTGCCCTTGCCGGTGGGGAAGCGCTCGTCGGTGTGGCGCACGTCGTGGAGCTGGCGGCCGCGCCGGGCGGCGGCCTCCGCGATGGCCGGCACCGCGCCGAGCTTGACGTGCAGGCCGCTCGCCACGTCGAGGCCGGCCTCGATCGCCGCCACGATCTCCTTCACCCAGTGATCGGGCAGCACGCCGCCCGCGTTGACGACACCGATCACCAGGGTGCGGCAGCCCTTCGCCAGGGCTTCGGGCAGGGTCATGTCGGGGATGCCGAGATCGGCGGCGCAGCCCGGCAGGCGCATCTGGCCGACGCACCATTCGGGGCGCCAGTCCTTGATCCCGTAGGCGGTCTTGGCCGCCAGCGTGTCGGGCACGTCACCCAGGAACATCAGATAGGGCGTGGCGATCTGCATCGGTCGAGCAACCTTCTCCGGAGGCCGGCGGACCGTCTATGCGGGATCGCGACCGTTGGGCGCAATGCATGAGGCCGGCCAGGACGGTGGACGCCGCCGTCGTTGCGCGCATGCCGGGGACGCGTCCGCGCCGGGAGCCCCGGTCCTGGTTTCGACAGGTTGAGACCTTTCGCCGGTCCAGGGCGGAGCCCTGAAGGCCCTCTCTGGGCTCCGCCCTGAGCACCCGCCAAACGGCTTCAGCCCTCTGGAAACCCAGGATCCTCGGTCAGACAGGCTGCCCGGACGCGGCTGGGCCCGGGAGAATGGCTCTCACCGCCCGCGGCGCGTGACGCCCCCCGCTCAAGCGGCGCGTCGTCGCGCGACCTGGGCCGCGTTGGCCACGGCGTCCACCGGCGCCAGAACCCCGGTCGCCCGGACCAGCCCCTCGGCCCCCGCCAGCGCGCCCGCGCGCAGCTCCAGCCCGAGGAAGCGCGGGCGATCGAACGGCCCCGGCAGGGTCAGGCCCTCCGCCAGCGCCCGGTCGAAGCCGAAGCGCGTGTAGTAGGGCGCGTCGCCGACCAGCAGCACGGCGCCGTGGCCGAGCGATTCGGCCCGGCCCAGGGCCGCCTGCATCATCACCGAGCCGAGCCCCTGGCCCTGGATCGCCGGATCGACCGCCAGCGGGCCGAGCAGCAGCGCCTTGCGCGCGTCGCCGGTCTCGACGTGCCACAGCCGCAGCGTGCCGACGAGCCGCCCGCCGCGGGTCGCCGCGAAGGCGAGGCCGCGCGCCGGCAGACGGCCCTCGCGCAGGCGCTCCGAGGTCTTGGCCCGGCGATTACCGGGAAAGCACGCGTCGAGCAGCCGCTCGCGCGCCGGGACGTCGTGGCCATACTCCGCGCGGATCTCGATCATGACACGACCCTCCCCGGGCCGGCGAGCGGGAGAAGCGAGTTGTCCGACGGAGAGCGGAGGCCTCCATCGGTGCGGCGTTCGGTGTCGGATCCGGCCGGGTCGCCCGCGCCGTCATCACGAGCGAAGCGAAGTGACCCAGGGGCAGCGCGACCGCGGTCGGCGTGGCGCCACTGGATGGCTTCGCGCCGCTCGCAAGACGGCACGTCCCGACGACCGCGATCGGATCCCGCCGCGATCCTAAGAAGAATCAGATGACGATCTGCTGAAGGGGCGGGAAACCGTTGAAGGCCACCGCCGCGTAGGTGGTCGTGTAGGCGCCCGCGCCCTCGATCAGCACCTTGTCGCCGATCGAGAGCGAGACCGGCAGCGGATAGAGCTGCCGCTCGTAGAGCACGTCCACCGAGTCGCAAGTCGGGCCGGCGATGACGCAGGGCTCGGTCTGCTCACCGTCCCGCGCGGTGCGGATCGGGTAGCGGATCGCCTCGTCCATGGTCTCGGCCAGCCCGCCGAACTTGCCGATGTCGAGGTAGACCCATCGGACCTCGTCCGCGGCCGCGGACTTCTTCGAGACCAGCACCACCTCCGCCTCGATCAGGCCGGCATTGCCGACCATGCCGCGGCCCGGCTCGATGATCGTCTCGGGGATCCGGTTGCCGAAATGCTTGGTCAGCCCCCGGAAGATCGCCTCGCCGTAGCTCTCCACGCCCGGCACCGCCTTGAGGTACTGGGTCGGGAAGCCGCCGCCGAGATTGACCATCGACAGGCCGATGCCGCGCTCCGCGCACTCGCGGAAGATCGCAGCCGCGGAGCCGAGCGCCCCGTCCCAGGCCTCGGTGTTGCCCTGCTGCGAGCCGACGTGGAACGAGATGCCGTAGGCCTCCAGCCCGTGGCGGTGGGCGTGCTCCAGCACGTCCGCGGCCATCTCGGGCACGCAGCCGAACTTGCGCGAGAGCGGCCAGTCGGCCCCGGCCCCGTCGCACAGGATGCGACAGAACACCCGGATCTCGCCGGTCGACATGGTCTGCGCCTCGGCGGCCCGGGCGATTTTGTCCACCTCGGCCTGGCAATCCACCGCGAACAGGCGGATGCCGAGCGCGAGGGCGCGGCCGATGCAGCGCTCCTTCTTGATGGTGTTGCCGAAGGAGATCCGGTCGGCGGTGGCGCCGGCGGCGAGCACCATCTCCATCTCGGCAACCGACGCCGTATCGAAGCACGAGCCCATCTCGGCGAGCAGGCGCAGGATCTCCGGGGCCGGGTTCGCCTTCACGGCGTAGAACACGCGGGTGTCCGGCAGGGCGCGCGCGAAGGCGGTGTAGTTGTCGCGCACGACGTCGAGATCGAGGACCATCACGGGGCCCTCGTCCTGACCGCGGTCGCGGCGCACGCGCAGGTAGTCACGGATGCGATCGGTCATGGTCGTCTCCCGGCACGGGTTCGCGGGCGCCCTTCGCGGGGCGCGCTGTCGAAGGTGGCGGCCAGGACAGGCCGCCGGCGTCAGGGGGCGATGCGTCGCACGGACCCACGCGTGTTGGAGACACGTGCGTCAGAGCGGGCGCAGTGCACCCGGAAGCTGCCGTGGATTGGAAGGGGGGACCCCCACCGCACGCCGGGCAAAGAGAAACAAGCCTCTTCGGTGCCGGCCTGTGGAGGGCCGACGAGACCAAAAAAGCCCGTTCGTCGTTGCTTTAAGCTGCGTCCCCCGTGGAGAGCGGGGTTCGCCGGTTTCGCCTCCGGCTGCCGGTTGTTGTCGGGGTCCGGTGTTGCCACCTGGATGCCGGCCGTAGGGATCCACCCTTGCGACCATCGATCCTTTAAGACCCCTGGCGGCTGTCCGGCAGTTGACCGGATGCCCACCAACCGACACGCGGCCACAGGCACGTGCGAAATTGGGCAAGCGGCATATATGGGGAATGCCCCGCTTCGGCAAGGCCGATACAACCTGGAGGACTGGGTTTTTCACCTGTCATCCACACCCGGGGCCGGCCGTTGCAAAAACGGCGCATTCCGGATGCCCCGGCGGCCGTTCCGGACTTCCCAAGCGCGGCGGAAGCGGGCATCTGACGGCGGGGCGGCGTATTCGGGCGAGTGATCGATGGGTGGGCCGGGCAGATCCATCGCGACGGCGCGGGCGTGAGCGCCCCGCTCCGCAACCCGGTCGGCGCCGGGCTCCCCGAGCCGGCGATCCGCACCGCCACGCGCGCCGACCTCGACGCCCTCGTCGCCCTGGAGCACGCCGCCTTCGCCTCGGACCGTGCCGAACGCCGGGCGATCCGCTACGCGATCCTGTCGCCCACCATGGACGTGCTGGCGGCGCTGATCGATCCGCCGGACGGGGATCCGACCCCCGTGCTGGTCGGCGCGGCGGTGCTGGAGCGGCGGCGCGGCAGCCGGATCGCGCGGCTGGCCTCGATCGCGGTGGCGCCGAACCGCGGCGGTCTCGGGCTCGGCGGCAAGCTCCTCGACGCCGCGGAGGACCGGGCGCGCGCCCATGGCTGCGACCGCCTGCGGCTCGAGGTGCGGGCCGACAACGGCGCCGGCATCCGGCTCTACGAGCGCCGGGGCTACACCCGCTTCGCGGTGCGGCCCGACTATTACGAGGACGGCATGGAGGCGTGGCGCTACGAGCGCGCGCTGTAGGGGCGGCGGCCGTCGAGCCGCCTCCGTCAGGCCGCAGCAGCCCGGGAGCCCCGCCGCTCCGGCCCGTGGTGGTTCGGGTCCTGCCGCTGGCGGCGATCCATCGGGCCTTGCCGCAGCGTGAGCACGAAGCCGCGGACCTGAACCTCGATCTCCGCCGACAGGGAGCGCAGCGTGCGCGCCACCGTGAGCACGTTGTTGGCCGTGCTCTCCGTCTGGCCAGCCACCGTGCGGACGCCGGTCACGTTGTCGGCGAGCCGGCCGGTTCCGTCCGCGGCCATCTGGACGCTGCGGGCGATCTCGCGGGTGGCGGCTTCCTGCTGTTCCACCGCCGCCGCCACGTTCGTGGCCGCAGCCAGGATCGCCTCCATCAGCCCGGACACGGCGTCGTTGGCGGTCACCGCGCGCCGCGTGCCCTCCTGGATCTCCGCGACGCGCGCCGCGATGTCGTGCGTCGCCTTCGCGGTCTGCTCGGCCAGCACCTTCACCTCGCCCGCCACCACGGCGAAGCCTTTGCCCGCCGCGCCCGCCCGGGCCGCCTCGATCGTCGCGTTGAGGGCGAGCAGGTTGGTCTGCTCGGCGATCGCCTGCACGACGGCCACCACGGTCCCGATCCGCTCGCCCGTGACCGCGAGGTCGCGCACCTGCGCGGCGGTCTCCAGGGCTGTCGTGCTGCCCTGGCGGACCGTCCGGGACATCCCGTCGATCTGGCGCGAGATCTCCTGGATCGAGCCCGACAACTCCTCGGTGGCCGAGGCGACGGCCGTGACGTGCTCCGACGTCTCGGCGGATACCGCGGAGGCGACGCTGGACTCTTCGGCCGTCCGGGCGGAGACGGTGGCCAGCGCTTCGGCCATCCGGTCCATCTCGGCGGTGTCGCGCGATACCAGCGCCACCACGTCCCGGATCGCATCCTGGAAATCGGTCAGCGCAGCCTCGATGTGGGCCGTGTTCCGCGCCTTCTCGGCGGCCGCGATCCCGGCCTCCTCCTCCAGGCGCCTGCGCGCCCAGGCATCGTCCCGCAGGGACTGGACCGCGCGCGCCATCGCGCCGATCTCGTCCCGCCGCTCCAGGGCGGGAACCGCGCGATCGAGCCGATGCTGACCAATGTCGATCAGCACGCTGGTCAGGGTCGCGGCCGGTCCCATCGCGCGGCGCAGGACGACCCAGCAGAAGACCACCCCCACGACTGTAGCGAGCGCGCCTTTGAGCAGGACGCGCCGGAACAGCGTGTCGAGCGAGGCGAGAAAATCCGCCTTCTTCACGCCGACATACAGGATCCCGATCGCCCGGCCGTCGATATCCCGGATCGGCTCGTAGCGCGTCATGTAGGTCGTCCCGAGGATGTCGGCCTCCCCGCGATAGCCCTTCCCGTTCCCGATGACCGCGTCGTAGGCCGGGCCCTGGCCCAGCTTGGTTCCGATGGCCCGGCTGCCCGTCGCCGTCATCACGTTGGTGGCGACCCGCGTGTCGCCGAGGAACACGGTCGCGGTGCCGCCCAGCACATCCTTCACACGGTCCACCGCCGGATCGTCGGCTTTGATCGCGTGTGCGCCGAGAAAGAGCTTGCCATCCTGGACCGAGAAGAACGCGCCGGGGCCGCCCTCATCGCCGAGCTTCTGCTCAAGCAGGCGCAGGTTGGCATCGAGCGCCAGCCCGGCACGATGCATGAGTTCCTCGCGAATCTCGACGTAGAGCAGTCCGGTGACGATTCCCATCGCGATGACCAGCAGAACGGTCACCAACATGCCGATCCGGAACGACAGGGATTCCGTCAATCGCATCCAGTGTTTCAACCTCATGCCACTGTCCTCTGACGGCGCGGCCGACGCTTAACCCCAGGACAGGGAATCGACAAACCGCCATGGCCGAGGTCGTGTGCTGATTTAGCCGTCGTTCGTGCGGCGTTTGATATCCGTCTGATCGAATGCAATACGCGTTCGAGCCCGATCGAGGCGGAAAAATAGTTCACTCCAGTGCGCGATGCGGCCGGATCGGACATCGCCTCTGCCTCTACACATCGCACAGGATGACACCGGTTCCGTAGGTCCCCGGAACGGTCCGGCCGTCCCCGCCGATCCGGGAACGCCGTCAGGCCCGGGCTGCGGGCGACACGCCTTGGCAGCCTCGGCGGGCTCAGTCGTCGACTCGAAGGGGCGCGGGTCCCTTCTTCCGTGGGGTGGGGGGAGCCTGTCGCGCATCGTCACGGGCCGCGCGCCTGAAACTCGTGTCGCCCGCGGTTGCGAGGGAGCGATCGACGGACCCTCCGGGCGGGATCGGCCCGCGGTGTCGCGGCCGCACCGGACATCGATCGAGGAGGCCGGCTCGACGCATTCCGCCGGTACGGATCTTGATCCGTCGTAGATCTCGACAACCACGCACCATTAGCCGCGGGGATCCGGCCTCCACCGGCCACGCCGTCTCGACGATCCGTGCGATCGCGGCCCGCATCCGGCTGATCAACGGGGTCGCGACCACGATCGCGGCGGTAGTGGAGCAGCAGGGTGCGGCGACGCAGGAGATCGTGCGCAACGTCGGGCAGGCGGCGCAGGGCACCGGCGCGGTGACCGGCACCATCGTGGGCGTGGCCGGGGCCGCGGAGGAAACCGGCCGGGCGGCGGGCCAGGTGCTCGATGCCGCCGGGGCACTGCAGCGCCAATCGGAGCCTCTCGCGGCCGAGGTCGAACGCTTCCTCGACCCCGTCCGCGCCGCCTGAGCCGCCAGCGGTGTCGGACCGGCGGTCCGCCCCGATCCCGCCGCGTTAGGGGAGTTTTACAAATCGAGCCTTACGCTATTGCATCCTTCGAGAGCCCCGCGACGCTCATGAATTGCCTCTCATGGCCGTAATCGCCGCCTTCATCATCAATGCGGGGCTCAACTTCGTCCTGGGCCTGCTGATCGCCAAGCTGCTCGGGCCCGCCGATTTCGGGCGGTTCGCCCTGGCCACCACCGGGGCGACCGTTCTCAACACGGTGCTGTTCGAGTGGCTGCGCCTCTCGGCGACGCGCTTCTACTCGGGGCGGGTGCGCGTGGACGAGCCCTGGATCCGCCACGGGCTCGACCGGGCCTATCGGCGCATCGGCCTGCTGCTGCTCGCCGCCGCCGCCCTGTGCGGGGCATTCGGGTTCGGGGGCGGCCCGGACGGACGCGCGGCGGTCCTGTGCGGCACGGGGCTCGCGGCCCTCGGGATCGGGGTGTTCGACTACCACGCGGCGCTGGCGCGCGCCCGGTTCGACGGAAAACTCTATCTCGGCCTCGTGGCGGTGAAGAACGTGCTGGCCTTCGCGCTGATGGCCGCGGCCGCGTGGTGGCTGCCGCAGCCGGCCTGGGTGCTGGCGGCGGCGGGCGTGAGCCAGTTCCTGGCGGTCGTCCTGCTGCGCCGCCCCCTGCGCGACCCGCACGCGCCGTTCGAGCAGCCGCGCCTCTCGGCGACCTGGCGGGTCTTCGCCCGCTACGGCCTGCCGCTGATCGCCGCCAACACCGCCTACCAGTGCCTCGCCTTCGTCAACCGGGGCGCGATCGCGGGCCATGCCGGCTTCGCGGAGGCCGGCTATTTCGCGCTCGCCGCCGACGTCACGTCACGGGCGCTGATGACGCTCGGCACCGCCCTCGACCTGCTGCTGTTCCAGCTCGCCGTCCAGGCCGAGGAGCAGCATGGCCGCGCCGCCGCCGAGGCGCAGGTCGCCGGGAATGCCGGCATGGTGTTCGCGCTGCTGGCGCCCTGCGCGGTCGGCTTCTGGGCCGTGCTGCCGGCCCTCCAGGACCTGGTGGTGCCCGATGCCTATCGCGGGCCGTTCGCACGCTACAGCGTCGCGCTGATGCCGGGCCTGTTCTGCCTGACCCTGATGTTCTACGCGCTCAACCCGGTGTTCCAGATCCGCCGCCGGACCCTGCCGGTGATCGCCGCCGCGCTGGTCGGGCTCGCGGTCAACGGGGCGGGCCTGCTGGTCCTGCCGGACCGGCTGGGGGGGATCGGGGTCGCGCTGGCGCAGACCGCCGGCCTCGCCGCGGCCGGGCTGTGGCTCGGCTGGCGCGCCCTCACGGGTCCGGATCGCATCCGCCTGCCCTGGGGCTCGATCGGGGCGGCGTCGCTGGCCTGCGCCGCGATGGGCCTCGCGCTGGCGCCGTTCCGCCACCTGCCGCCGGCCACCGCCCTGGCGGTGCTGGTCCCCGCCGGGATGGTCCTCTACGGGGCGCTGGTCTGGACCTTCGACATCGCCGGGCTGCGCCGGCAGGTCGGCGCGCGGCTGCGTCCGGGGCGCGCGGTTGCCGCGGAGTAGCGCGCGGCGGCGGCTCCGCAAGGAAATTCGCCCGCTGAAACCCCGCGACTCCACCTCCGCTTGAATCCGGTGGCGGTTAAGGCGACACCCGTTCTGGAATAGATCCAGGTTACACCAGGGCGGAAACATGGGCGTCTACGAGCCCGGCACCGAGGCTGAGGCCGCCGAGATCGTGCGGGCGGCGTCCGGGCGCGGCGAGCGCCTGCGGCTCGAAGGCGGCGGCACCGCGGCGGGGCTCGGGCGCCCCGCGCAGGACACCGCGACGCTCTCGGCAAGAGCGCTCACCGGCATCACGCTCTACGAGCCCGCTGAGATGGTGGTGGCGGCCCGGGCCGGGACGCCGCTCGCCGATGTCGAGGCGCTGCTCGCCTCCCGGGGCCAGATGCTGCCCTTCGAGCCGATGGACTTCCGCGGCCTCTACGGCACCGGCGGCGAGCCGACCTTCGGGGCGGTCGCGGCGATCAACAATGCCGGCCCCCGGCGGATCAATGCGGGCGCGGCCCGGGACAGCCTGATCGGCGTGCGCTTCGTCAACGGACGGGGCGAGGCGATCAAGTCGGGCGGGCGGGTGATGAAGAACGTCACCGGGCTCGACCTCGTGAAGCTGATGGCCGGGGCGCACGGGACGCTGGGGCTCCTCACCGAGGTGACCTTCAAGGTCCTGCCGGCGAGCGAGCGCGTCGCCACCCTGGTGTTTCCGGGCCTCGACGATGCCCGGGCAGTCACGGCCCTGTCGGAGGCCCTGGGCTCGCCGTTCGAGCTGACCGGGGCGGCGCACCTGCCGGCCGGGATCGGTGCCCCGGAGGCGCGGACGCTGATGCGCCTGGAAGGGTTTTCGGAGTCGATCGACTACCGCACGGGCGAGCTCACGCGCCTGCTGAAGCGCTACGGCCAGCCCGGGATCGTCGACGGCGCGGCCGGGGCCGCCCTGTGGCGGACTGTGCGCGACGCGACGCCGCTCGCCGAACCCCGGGATGCGGCGCTGTGGCGGATCTCCACGGCGCCGGGCCACGGGCCGGCCCTGGCGGCCGCGGTGGCGGCGGAGCGCGACGCGCGCTGGTTCTTAGACTGGGGCGGCGGCCTGATCTGGCTCGCCACCGGCGGAGAGGGCGATGCCGGCGCCGAGACGGTGCGGAAGGCGGTGCGGGCCCAGGGCGGTCACGCCACACTGGTGCGCGCCCCCGACGCCGTGCGCGCCGCCGTGCCGGTGTTCGAACCGCTCGCCGAGCCGCTGATGAAGCTCACCGCGGGCATCAAGACCGCGCATGATCCGAACGGCGTGCTCAACCCGGGCCGGATGTACGCGCAGGTTTGAGTTTCATCCCCTCCCCCTTGTGGGGCGGGGCCAGGGGTGGGGGTGGCTCAGGATCGAGCGCTACGGTGCCGTCTGCACCGCCCCCACCTCTCACTCCTCTCCGCAAGGGGGAGGAGAGCAGGCAGGAAGAGACCGTGCAGACCAACTTCGCCCCCGCCCAGCTCGCCGATCCCGCCATGGCGGCGTCCGAAAAAATCCTGCGGACCTGCGTGCATTGCGGCTTCTGCACGGCGACCTGTCCGACCTACCTCCTGCTCGGCGACGAGCTCGATTCCCCGCGCGGCCGCATCTACCTGATCAAGGACATGCTGGAGGGCGGCAAGCCGGCCTCGGCGGAGGTGGTCAAGCATGTCGACCGCTGCCTCTCCTGCCTGTCCTGCATGACCACCTGCCCGTCGGGCGTGCACTACATGCACCTGGTCGACCACGCCCGGACGCATATCGAGGAGACCTACGCGCGCCCCGCCGGCGACCGGTTCCTGCGGGCGCTGCTGGCGCAGGTCCTGCCCTATCCGAACCGCTTCCGCCTCGCGCTGATCGGCGCCAAGCTCGGCGCCCCGTTCCGGGGATTGGTCGCCCGTCTGCCCGGGATCGGGAACCGGCTCGCCGCGATGCTCGACCTCGCACCCGTGGGGATGCCGCCCCGGGAGCCGACCAACCGACCCGGCCGGTTCCCGGCGACGACCGGGACAGCCTCCAAGCGCGTCGCCCTGCTGCGCGGCTGCGCCCAGAGCGTGCTGCGGCCGGACTTCAACGCGGCGGCGATCCGCCTGCTCAACCGGCACGGGATCGAGGTGATCCACGCCGCGGAGGGCTGCTGCGGCGCGCTCACCCACCACATGGGCAAGGCGGAGTCGGCCCATGTGCTGGCCAAGCAGGCGATCGACGCCTGGGACGCCGAGATCGCCAAGGGGCTCGACGCGATCCTGGTCACGGCCTCGGGCTGCGGCACGACCATCAAGGATTACGGCTTCCTGTTCCGCGACGACCCGGCCTATGCCGAGAAGGCGCGGCGGGTCTCGGGCCTCGCCAAGGACGTCACCGAGTATCTCGCGCTGCTCGATCTGGCCCCCGTCGCCGAGACCGACCTCGTGGTGGCCTATCACTCGGCCTGCTCGATGCAGCACGGCCAGGGCATCCGCCTGGAGCCCAAGACGCTGCTCAAGCGCGCGGGCTTCACCGTGAAGGACGTGCCGGAGGGCCATATCTGCTGCGGCTCGGCGGGGACCTACAACATCCTGCAGCCGGAACTGGCCGCGAAGCTGCGCGCCCGGAAGGTCGCCAACATCGAGCGCGTGCGCCCCGACGTGATCGCCACCGGCAACATCGGCTGCGCCACGCAGATCGGGAAGGGGACCGGCATCCCGATCGTCCACACGGTGGAGCTTCTGGACTGGGCGACCGGCGGCCCGAAGCCCGCGGCGCTCGCCGGCGTGGCACCGCGGCTCGAGGCGGCGGAGTGATCCTCCCCTCCCCCTGGTCCTGAGGTGCCCGCGTCCGCGGGCCGTGCGGTCCCTGGAGGGCTCGTTCGAGGCCTCCGCTGCGCTCCGGCGCCTCAGGCGGAGGGGGGGACGGTCGCTGCGCGACATCCCTGTCATGTGTCGTGTCCCGTGGAGCAGCGCGATCGGGCGCGGCTCCAAGCAGATCTGCGTCGGCAGGCCAACGCTTCGGTCGCTTCGGCCCTTGGTGTGCCGCAGGTCTTCGTCGCAAAACCGGAGGCCACTTTCGCGAAGCCTGCTTAGACGGCCGCATCCCAGGTCTCGCTGAGCGGCACCCCCCCGCGGACGAGGCGGGCCCGGAGCACCACGTCGCCGGCCGGCATCGGCTCCGGCGGACGCCACTCCACGTAGATTCGCCAGCCGCCGGTCTGCGGCACGAAGGCGGAGACCGGCGCGTGCATCGTGCCGGCGCTGGCCGAGACCTCCGCGCTCACCGAATCGTCCGGCCCCGCGGGCAGGCCCGGCCCCGCGAAATCGATCACGCAGAGCCGCCGCTCCGGACGCGGCGGCGTCATGGGGCGCAGGCGCTCCGCCGAGCCGAATCGGGTCGCGGTCACCCGGGCCAAAACCGTCTCGGGGATCGCCGGAACGGGCTCGGCCCCGACGGTGGTGAGATCGTAGGCGAGGCGCAGGGCCGTCCCCGGCTGTGCCGCCGCGGCCGGCACGAAGGCCGCCACGATGTTGTCCATGTACTCCTCGCCCGAGGGGATCTCGTAGAGCCGGACCGCACCCTCCGCGAAGGCGCCCCCGGCGGGATCCGGGCTGACCCACAGGCCGGGCCGCGCCTCCTGGCGGGCCTCGACGTCGCGATAGGCGGCGAACGTTCGCTCCCGCTGCAACAGCCCGAAGCCTGCCAGCGGCGTCGCCGCGAAGGCCGAGATCTGCGGCTGCCTGCGGCCGTTGACCAGTGGCCACCAGAGCCGGTCGAACCGCGCCGGATCGCTCCCTGAGGCGACGCAGAGCCCGTCCGAGTCGTGCACCTGCGGGCGGAAGTCGTCGAACGGCTTGGCGCCGCGGGCGCCGGGCCCGTTCTCGCCGTACAGGAACATGCTGGTGAGCGGCGCGAGCCCCAGCTCAGCCAGCGGCACCCGCGGATGGAGCGCGGCCGTGACCGTGATCCGGGCCGGATCCCCGGGACTGATCGCGAACCGGTAGGCGCCGGCCACGCTCGGGCTGTCGAGGAGCGAGAACACCGTCAGGGTCTGCGCCCCCGGTTCGGGCTCGCAGATCCAGTGCGCGACGAAATCGGGAAATTCCTCCCCCTCCGGCGCGCCCGTGCCGATGGCGAGGCCCCGCGCCGAGAGCCCATATTCCTGGTTGGCCGCGCGCAGCCGGAAATACGAGGCGCCGAGGAACACCAGAAACTCCGCTTGAAAACCCTTCGGGCGCCAGGCGGGCGTGTCGGGGAAGGCGTAGTGCAGGCGGAAGCCCGCGAAGCCGAGGTCCGGCGCGAAGCTCTGGCCGGCGAGCCGTGGGCCGAGATCGAACAGCCGGCTCTCGTAGGGGATCGGGCGGTCCGGCCCGTCGAGCGGCTGGAGGTGGAGGGCCACGCGCTTGCGCTGCAGGAAGCCCCGGTGGAAGAATTGCGCGCTGAACAGCGGACCCAGACGCAGGCTCTCGGCGGCCCGGAACATGATGGCTTGGTAGCCGTCGTAGTCGAGCCCGGCGAGGGCGGCCGGCAGGTCCTGCGGCGGGGCCGCGTAGGGCGCGGCGGCCCGGCGCGCGGCCTCCTCCGCGAGCGCTTCGAAGGTCATCCGACCCTCCGGCCCACCCGCCGAATGTCCACCCTGCGACGGAAGCGCCGACCCGGCCCACGTTCTGGACCCATTCAGCTCGGCTACGCTAGGTAGAACCGTGCCGGCAGCCGCGGTCAGGACGGTTCGAAGAACGCGGCGCCGGGAGGGGGGATCGATCCGTTCGGCTTCCGGCCGCCCATCGGGCCGGGCCGGCTCCGTGTCCTTGCCCCGCATATCGGTGTCCACGGTCATCGGCTTCCGGCCTCAGGCGGCGGGGCGGCCGGCAGCCTTCCACGGTCGAGTTTCTCGCGCCATGTCGTCACGCGCCATCCCTCCTCGCGCCACATCCCCGGGGGTCGCCGCCTCAGCCGAGCCGGCGCATCGGAACGCGTGTCCGGCCAAGCCCGATCCGTCGGAACGGGCCATCGACCGCGAGGTCTGGGAGAGCGGGCGGCCGGCCCGGGTCCTGCGCGCCCGGCGCCTCGCCCTGGCGGTCCCGAGCCTCGTCACGGCGGGCGGTCTCGCGTGGCTCGCCGCCCTCGCCTACCCCGCGGGCGTCAGCCCGCTCGCCTGGGCGGTGCTCGGGCTGTTCAGCCTCGTGATGGGCTGGCAGGCCTTCACGGCCTGCCAGTACGCCTACGGGCTCGCCGCCGCCCTGCTCGGGGACCGGGTGAAGTCGGTGCTGGAACGCCGGTCCGAGATGGCCGACGGCGCCTCGGCGCAAGCCGGACGCACCGCCGCCGTGGTGGCGATCCACGCCGAGGACGCCGTGGCGGTCTTCGCCCGCCTGCGGGTGATGGCCCGCTCGCTCGCGCAGGCCGCGACCGGGGATATCGACATCTTCGTCCTCTCCGACACCCGCGACGGCGCCATCGCCGCCGTGGAGGAGCATGAACACGCCCGCATTCAAGCTTGGGCCTCGGGCGACCCGGCCCTGCCGCGGATCCGCTACCGCCGCCGGACCGAGAATACCGGCCGCAAGGCCGGCAACATCGGCGAGTTCTGCCGCACCTATGGCGCCGAGTACGCCTTCATGATCGTGCTGGACGCCGACAGCCTCATGACCGGCGCCACCATGGGCCGCCTCGTGCGGCTGATGCACGAGAGCCCCCGCACCGGCCTGATCCAGACCGTCTCGTTCGCGGCGGGCCGGGACACGCTGTTCGCCCGCATCCAGCAATTCGCCGTTCGGCTCTACGCGCCCCTCGCGCTGCGCTGCCTGGAAACCTGGCAGGGGCCGGAGGGCAGCTACTGGGGCCACAACGCGATCCTGCGGGTCGAGGCCTTCGCGGAGCACGCGCAGCTCCCCCGGCTGCCGGGCCGGGAGCCGCTGGGCGGCGAGATCCTGTGCCACGACATCGTCGAGGGCGCCCTGATGGTGCGCTCCGGCTGGGCGGTGCGGCTGCTGCCCGAGCTGGGCGGCACCTGGGAGGAGATGCCCACCAACCTCGTTGACCTCCTCGGCCGCGAGCGCCGCTGGTGCCAGGGCAACCTCCAGCACCTGCGGGTGCTGCCCTGGGCGGGGCTCCACGGCGCCAGCCGCTGGCACTTCCTGGTCGGCATCCTCTCCTACGGGGTGCTGCCCCTGTGGGTCGCCTTTCTCGGGCTCGCCGCCTGGCAGGCGGCCCGGACCGGGGATCTCGGCCTCCTGGCCTACGGGCTGACCGGGCCGGGCCGGGCCGCCCACGCGCTCGCCGCCCTCAGCGTCGCCGTGCTGGCCCTGCCGAAGCTTCTCAGCCTCGGCTACGTCCTCGCCTCCCCGGAGCGGCGCGCGTCCTTCGGCGGGACCCGGTCGCTGCTCGCCAGCGCCGCCCTGGAACAGGCCGTCTGGGTCGTGCTCTGGCCGGTCCTGACCCTGTTCACCGCCGGCGCCGTGGTGGCGACCTTCTTCGGGCGGGTGGTGCGCTGGGAGACGCAGGATCGCGACGACCGGCAGGTCTCCTGGGGCGAGGCGTTCCGGCTTCAGGCCGACGCCGTGGTGGTCGGCGCGCTGATCGCCTTCGCGCTGGTCCTCGTCGGCGACGCGTGGCTCGCCCTGTGGCTGGCGCCGCTGGCGCTCGCCCTGCTGACCAGCCCGGCCCAGAGCGTCTGGACCAGCCGGGCCGATCTCGGACGCTCGGCCCGGGCCCGCGGCCTGTTCCTGAACGCCGACGACACCGCGCAGGCGCCGGAACTCGCCGAGTTGGCCCAGATCCGCGGCCTGCCGGCCCCCCATGGGGCGCATCATGCCCCGATCCGCCCGGCGTCACGGGAGCCCGCCATCTGGCTCGCCGCCGACGAGGCCTGACACAGTCCCCGGCCGAGGGCTCTGGATCGAGCCGGCCCTTGCCGTCATGGCGAGCGGAGCGAAGCGACCCAGGGGAGCGCGGATGCGGAGTACGTGGCGCTGCTGGGTTGCTTCGCTCCGCTCGCAAAGACGGTGTGTCGGCGCTATCGACCGGGACCATCGACTGCCGGTTCCGCCTTTACGGCCACGCTGCCACAGTGTTGCCATCGAGTCACGGCCGGTCGGAACCGGCCCGAGGGGCCGGTTTCAGACTTGGCTTTAGGACGCGAGCGTTTACCCCTTGGCGAGGATCGGCACGGCATCGTGCCGCGGTATTCGCCGCGTTCCCTCTAGAGTCCGCGCCTGCCCGAGAGGCTTTGATGCGTCGTTTTCTTCCCGCCCTGATCGGGTTTTTCGGCGTGGCCGCCTGCGCCGCGCCGGCCCTCGCCTACGAGATCGACCCGCTGACCCGCCAGCCGCTGAACGACGCGCTCTCCGTGCGCGTCCGCCCGCAGGCCGTCGAGACCGTCGCGGTGCCCGTGGCCAACGCCGCCCTCAACCCCGCCGACCCGCTGAGCGCCGACGCGGCCGTTCCGCAGATGTCGGCGATCCCGCGCGAGATCGTGGCCTATAACGGCCCGTACGGTGCCGGCACGATCGTGGTCTCCACCGCCGAGCGGCGGCTCTACTACGTGATGGGCGGCGGTCAGGCCCTGCGCTACGGCGTCGGCGTCGGCCGTCCGGGCTTCACCTGGGGCGGCGTGCAGACCATCACGATGAAGCGCGAGTGGCCGGATTGGCGCCCGCCGTCGACCATGCTGAAGCGCCGGCCCGACCTGCCGCGCTACATGAAGGGCGGGATCGAGAACCCGCTCGGCGCCCGCGCCATGTATCTCGGCGGCTCGATCTACCGGATCCACGGGTCGAACGAGCCGGAGACCATCGGCACCGCCGTCTCCTCGGGCTGCATCCGCATGACCAACGAGGACGTGATGGACCTCTACACGCACGCCAAGGTCGGCACGAAGGTCATCGTCCAGCGCTGATTCGTTTTGGGACCTTTGGAGAGGGCCGGCCGCGAGGTCGGCCCTTTCGCGTTCAGGCCGCCGGCAGGGTGACCAGCGCGTCCGGCCGCTTCACCTCGATCTCGACGAACGCGATCGGGTGGTCCGACCCGTTCATCACGTCGTGCCGGATGCCCGCCGGGCGCATGTAGGACTGGCCGGCCGCGAGCGCCGTCTCGCTGACCGCCGCGCCGTCGTGGACGCGCAGCACCCCGTCCACCAGCATCACCACGAAATACGGCCAGCCATGCTCGTGCCAGCCGGTCACCGCGCCCGGTGGAAAATCCCAGCGGGTGATGCGCACGGTGGCGTCGTCCTGCTGGACGGTGGGCGTGGCCGGGATGGTACAGGCGAAGGCCATGGCGACTCCGGGATAACGGACACGCGAATGGTGCCCGCGCCGATCCGATGCAAGCCTTCGGCCGCCCCGGCAGTGCGGTTCAGTGCGACAGGCCGAAGCGATACGGCCGTACAAGGACGGTCGCAGACAGCGTCTTTGCGAGCGCAGCGAAGCATTCCAGGGCAGCGCGATATGAATGAGCGAGGCGCGGACTGAATTGCTGCACACCCGTGGAGGACGCTCCACGACTTTCCCTATCGCCGAGCCGGATCCGGACGGAACCGCGGCGTGCTGGCTGGCCAGACACGGGGATCGATCCGGTCCCGCACGGTGAGGCGGAAGCGCGCGAACGCTTCTGGGTCGTTCCACACGCTCCGCACCGTGTCGCATACCGTCTCCCGCCAGATCGCCTGCGCCTGGGCGAAGGTCACGGTGCCGTCCGTCAGCTCGGTGATAAACGCGGCGATGCTCCGCCTTCCGCAACTGTTTGAGCGCGGCCGCGAGGAGCGCCCGGTCATCGTTCCCGACCCGACCCCTGGCCGGACCCCTGGCCGGACCCGGACCGACCTGGCGACCTACGCCTGCCCGTGCAGGGCGTTGCCGAAGCGGAGGAAGGCGGCCCCCTGGCCGTCGTGGCCGTCGGGCCGACGATCGGCTCCTTGACGCGTGCCGACGGGCGGGCCCGGCGGGCCATCTATCCCTCCATGGACCGCTTGAACGCCTCGGCGAAATCCGGATGCCAGCGCGAGAGCGCCGGCCGGTTCTCGATGATGTCGCCGGCCGCCCAGGCAATCCGCCTCTCGTCCTGCGCCCGGGTGGTCTCGTTGTCGGGGCAGAGGATGTAGAAATCCCCCGCCGCCAGCCGCTCCAACAGGAACGACACGGTCTCCTCCGGCGTCCAGGCGCCGGCCGGCTTCTCGGCGACGCCGCGGGCCTTGGTCAGCCCGGTGTAGACGAAGCCCGGGATCAGCAGGTGCGCGGTGGTCCGGCAGCCCTCCCGGGTGCGCAGCTCGTGGGCCAGCGCCTCGGTGACCGCCTTCACCCCCGCCTTCGAGACGTTGTAGGGCGCGTTGCCGGGCGGCGTGGTGATGCCCTGCTTCGAGCCGGTCACGATGACGGCGCCGGGTTTGCCCCCCTCGATCATGCCGGGCGCGAAGGCGTGGATGCCGTTGACCACGCCCCAGAGGTTGGTGCCGAGGATCCGCTGCCAGGTCTCGGCGTCCGAGAACAGCTTGCCGCCGGCCTCGATCCCGGCGTTCAGCATGACGAGGGCAGGCGGCCCGCCCCGCGCGACGGCGCCCGCCAGGGCCTCCACGGCGCCCCGGTCGGAGACGTCGGTCGGCACCGCGCGGACCTCGACGGCGGCGAGTTCGGCGACGGCCGCGCGGGCGGCGTCGAGGGCCGGCCCCGGCAGGTCGGCGAGCCAGACGTTCATGCCCGCCCGCGCGAAGGCCTGCGCGGCGGCGAGCCCGATGCCGCTCGCAGCGCCGGTGACGACCGCGCTGCGGCCGGGGCTGATGGCGGGGTGCTGGCTCATGACGAATCCTCGGCTGGATGGCGCCCTTCAGATGGGGCGAGCCCGGATGAAGGCGAGTTGGCGCGCCGGATCGGACAGACGCGCCCGCAGACTCAGCGGATCGTAACCTCCGCCGCCGCATGCTCTGATACCGGTGTTCCCGCCGAACCCAGAGGATGCGGCATGCCGTTTCATCCGAGCCGCCGATCCCTTCTCGCCGGGGCGGCCTGCGCGGGGCTGGCCAGGACGACGTACGCGGCGGAGTTCGGGCCGCTCGGCCGCCCGTCCTGGTCGAGCGACAGCCTCCAGGCAGCGGCTGCAGCGAAGGGCCTGCTCTACGGTTGCGAGGTGCCGTTCCACCGCTTCGACGCGAGCCCTGCCTACCGGCAGGCGGTGGCGCGGGAATGCGGGATCCTGGTCTGCGGCACCGAGATGAAGATGGAGGAGGTGCTGCCCGCCCCGGGCCGGACCGACTTCGCGCGGGGCGACGCGATCCTGCGCTTCGCCCGGGCGAACGGCCAGACGATGCGCGGCCATACGCTCGTCTGGCACGCGGCGCTCCCGCCCTGGGTCGGCCCCTTGCTCGGACGGGCGAGCGCCGCGCAGGGCGAAGACTTCATGCGCCGCTGGATCGAGACCGTGGCGGGCCATTACCGCGGGCAGATCGTCGCCTGGGACGTGGTCAACGAGATTTTGGGCAACGAGGCGGATCCCGACCGCGGCGGGGGCCTGCGCGACTCGCCCTGGCTCGCCTCGATCGGCCCCGGCTACGTCGACCTCGCGTTCCGCATCCTGCACGAGACCGATCCGGCCGCCGCTGGCACGTGGAACGAGGATGCGGTCGAGCAGGGCGCGCCGTGGATGGAGGCCAAGCGCACAAAAGTCCTGCGCCGGCTGGAGGCGATGCGCAGCCGCGGCGTGCCGATCCGGCGTTTCGGGCTGCAATCGCACCTCACCAGCACGATCCCGATCGACCAGAACCAGTTGCGGCGCTTCCTGCGCGAGATCGGCCAGATGGGTTTTGGGATCGCGATCACCGAACTCGACATCGACGACCGGGCCTTCCCCTCCGATGTGCCGACCCGCGACCGGATGGTGGCCGATTTCGCGCGGCGCTACCTCGACGTGGCGCTGGACGAGCCGGCCCTCCTCGACGTGCTCACCTGGGACATCTACGACCCGGACACGTGGCTGAACGACCATCCCTACCGCAAGCGGCCGGACGGCCTGCCCCAGCGTGCCCTGCCGCTGGATTCGCAGTTCCGGCGCAAGGCCCTCTGGCACGCCATGAAGGCCGCCTTCGCGGCGGCGCCGGACCACAAAGCCGCGCGGGACAAGCTCAGGCGGGCGTGACCCCGGCCTGCCGCGCTCCGTCGGCGAGGATCGGCTCGGGCGGCCGGTCCACCAGCAGCCGGCGGCGCAGGCGCGCGCAGGGGCGCTCGACGAGGTTGTACAGCGCCCAGCACCAGAGCAGCGCTGGCGGGAAGGCCACGAGCATCAGCGCCAGGCCGTGGAGGCTCGGCTTCAGGTGCAGCACCAGCGCCACCACGGCCATGTGGCCGAGATAGAAGCTGTACGACCACAGCCCGAGCTGGCGCATCGGCCGGCTGGCGAGCATCCGTACCGCGGGTCCCTCCCCGTGCAGCAGGTAGGCGAAGGGCACGAACAGGGCCGCGCTCTGGAGGCTGTAGCGCAGGGTCTCGCGGAAGGCGGGCGCCCGCACCGCCAGGGTGCCGAGGATCACCGCAAGGCTCAGGCCGACATGCCACGCCCGCGGCCGCCACGCTGCGTCGGCCGGGATCACCGGGTTGTTCCACAAGGCGAGGCAGCAGCCGAACAGGATCGCGTCGATGCGGGTGTGGGTCCAGGAATAGTTCAGGCTGTAGTCGGCGAGCCGCCAGACGTTGAGGCACCGGATCGCCAGCACCACCCCGCAGATGAGGAGGCACGCGAATGCCGCTCGGCGCGGCTGCAGACGCCCGAGCCACAGCACATAGGCCAGGGGGAAAACCAGGTAGAAGTGCTCCTCGATGGCGAGGCTCCAGAGGGGCACCGGCAGCACCGCCTCGGTGCCGAGCAGGCCGGGATAGTTCGTCAGGAACGTCGCCTGCCCCAGGATCGCCGCCGGCTCGACCGGCATCCAGTCGAGCAGCCCCGCGGCGTAGAGCCCGCCCGCGGCGAGCAGGGTGAGGTACATCGGCGGCAGGATGCGCAGGGATCGCCGCAGGTAGAAGGCCGGGAGCGAGACCCCGCCGGTCCGCGCCCGCTCGATCCGCAGCAGGGTGGTGATCAGGTAGCCGCTGAGGAAGAAGAAGACCGTGACCCCGAAACCTCCGGGGACGACGTGGCTGTAGCCGCAATGGGCCGCGAACACGATCAGGATGGCGAGCGCCCGCACCCCGTCGAGCTGCGGCAGGTAGGGCATCGATGCGGGGACCTGTTTCCCGGATTCCGGCATGACGGGGCGGCTTCTCCTTCCCGGCGAGGACGACCTTACCCCGATCAATAAGCGGTATTTTCGGCCTCGCCGACATCCGTAGACGACGCGGTACTTCGAAAGACATCGCCGGATGGTGAATCGGCTGTTGGAGCCGCGCTTCGGAGAGGAGGAGATTGGTAACTACGCCCCCCCATGATGCCGCGGGTCCGCGCCGAGTCGGGCGCCGTCGGGAGTGTTGCGTATGGGCCCGGTCCGTCCCCGCCGTCATGCCAGCCCGGGGGCCGCGCTCAGCGCGGGCCTGTCGCTGCTGACTCTGCTCGGCGCCTCTCCCGATGCTCGGGCGCAGGGCGCTCCGGCGCCCGCAGCGCCGGCCAGCGCGAGCCCCGCCCCCGTTCCGCCCCCCGTTTCCCCGGCCATCGCATCCCCGATCCCTCCGGACGGCGCGGCCGCGAAGGGACCGGAGATCAGGGCTCCGGAGCCGAAGGCGGCGGAGTCGAAAGCCGCCGAGCCCAAGCCCAGCGGAGCCGGATCGAGCGAAGCAAAGCCCGTCGAGGCCGCGGTGCCGGATACCAAGCCGGCTCCGGGCAAGCCGCAGGAGGCCGCCAAGCGGTCGCGCGAGCCGGCCGCCCTGGTCTACGCCAGGGTCTCGGCCGACCCGAGCCCGACGCTGACTGCGCGCACCTTCCTCGACACGCTGCGGGCCGCCGAGCGCTACGCGGCCTTCGCGGAAGCCGGGGGCTGGGAGCGCCTGCCCGAGGATCTCGCGCGCCTGAAACCCGGCGCGCGCAGCCCGTCGATCCCGGCCCTGCGCCACCACCTCACCCTCACCGGCGACCTGCCGGCGGATGCGCCGCCGAGCGACCACCTCGACCCGCCGCTCGTGGCGGCGGTCACCGCCTTCCAGGGCCGCCACGGGCTGCCCGACAACGGTATCCTCGGCCGGCTCACCCTCAACGCGCTCAACGTGCCGGCGGCGGTGCGCCAGAAACAGCTCTCGGCTTCCGCGGCCCGGCTGATGGGCTCGAAATTCCCGTTCGGCGAGCGCTACATCGTGGTCAACATCCCCTCGGCCGCCGTCGAGGCGGTGGAGAACGGCACGGTGGTGCGCCGCTACGTCGCCGTCGTCGGCTCGCCCGACAAGGCGACGCCCCCGGTGGAGACCCGGATCACCGACATCAACTTCAACCCGACCTGGACGGTGCCGGCCTCGGTGGTGAAGAACGAGATCATCCCGCAGATGCGTAAGAATCCGGGCTATCTCGCCAAGAACCACATCCGCATTCTCGGGCCCTCCGGCGAGGTCGACCCAACCCGGATCGACTGGGCGGGCGAGAAGGCGGTCAACTACACGCTGCGCCAGGATTCCGGCTTCGACAATTCGCTCGGCCAGGTGCGGATCGACATGCCGAACCGCTTTGCCGTCTACATGCATGATACGCCGGCGAAATCCCTGTTCGCCGCGAGCGTGCGCTTCCACAGCCACGGCTGCGTCCGGGTCGGTCAGGTGAAGGAGCTGGTCGGCTGGCTGCTGCAGGGCACGGACGGGCCGAACGGGCCGGGCAGCACCTGGGGGCCGATCGAGATCGAGACCGGCATCGCCGACGGCGAGCGCCGCGACATCAAGCTGCCGAAGCCCGTGCCGGTGACCTTCGTGTACCTCACGGGCTACGCCACCCCGGACGGCAAGGCGCACTTTCGCGACGACATCTACAAGCTCGACACGCCGGCCGCGGAGCCGGCCGCTACGGGGACGATCCCGCCGCCTGCCAACACCGTGGCCGCACCGCCCGTGGTGAAGCCGGCGGTGGCCAATGCCTCCGCCCGGAGGGACGCCACGCCCATCGTCGCGAAGCCGGCTTCGGCGGCCAAGCTTGATCCGGTGAAGAGCCGGGCGGAGCACCGGTTGCCGGAGCCTGCGGCCCGAATCGAGTGACGCCGAGCTGGTGCGAACGGTTCGATCGATGCGGCGCCTTCGTCATCAGGAGCGAAGCGAAGTGACCCAGGGCAGCGCGAGGCCTGCGGGCGTGGCGCCGACTGGATCGCGTCGCGCCGCTCGCGAAGACGGCCGCCCTGACGTCATCGATCGGAGACGGCGTCAAACGCGGCGCGACGCTCTAACCCCCGGTCGGTGATCCGCCCGCCAGCGGCAGGTGAACCTTCACCAAGCCCGGATCCTCCGGATCGCGCCCCTGCGCGAAGCCGAGGCGCCGGCAGACCGCCAGCATCGGCCGGTTCTCGGCCAGCACCGAGCCCTCGACCCGGCCGATCCCCTCGAAGCGCGCCCAGTCGATCATCAGGCGCATCAGCGCGAAGGCGAGCCCCGTGCCCCGGACGTCGCGGCCCACCGCGATCGCGTATTCGCCGCTCTCGTGATTGGCGTCGGCGTGCAGGCGGACCGCGCCGAGCATGCGCTCGCCTCCTCCCGCATCCACCTCGGTCGCCACGAACGCGATGGCGCGGGCGTAGTCGAGCTGCGTCAGGCGGGCCAGGAAGGCGTGGCTGAAGGCGCGCACCGGCCCGAAGAAGCGCAGGCGCAGATCCTCCGGGTCGAGCCCCTGGAAGAACCCGAGGAACAACCCCTCATCCTCCGGGCGCACGGGCCGGACGCGGATGGTGCGGTCCTTCAGGTTGAGGGTCCGCACCCATTGCGCCGGATAGGGCCGGATCGCGAAGCGCGGATGGCCCCGCCCGTGCCGCCCCCGCTCGGAGCGCCCGATCCGCACCCGTGCATCGAGGGCGAGCACGCCGGTCTCGTCGGCGAGCAGGGGGTTGATGTCGAGCTCGCGGACCTGCGGCAGGTCGGCGGCGAGCTGGGACAGCTTCACCAGCGTCAGCGCGATCGCGGGCAGATCGGCGGCGGGCACGTCCCGATAGGCTTCGAGCCGCCGGGCGACCCGGGTCCGGCCGATCAGGTCGCGGGCGAGGATCAGGTCGAGCGGCGGCAGGCCGAGCGCCCGGTCGTCGATCACCTCGACGGCCGTGCCGCCCCGGCCGAACACCACCACCGGGCCGAACACGGGATCCTCCGCGAGGCCCGCGATCAGCTCCCGGCGCCGGCCCCGGCGCACCATGGGCTGCACCGCGAAGCCGGTGACGCGCGCATCCGGCCGCTCCCGACGCGCCCGGGCCAGGATGCGGCGCGCGGCCTCGCGGACATCGGCCTCGCTGGTGAGATCGAGATGGACCCCGCCGATGTCGGATTTGTGCACGATGTCGGGGGAGACGACCTTCAGCGCCACCGTGCCCCCGGCCGCGATGATCGGCCAGGCGGCCGCCGCCGCGGCGTCCTTGTCGGGGGCCAGCGTGATCGGCACGGTCGGGATCCCGTAGGCCTCGAGCAGGCCGTTCACCGCGATCGGATCGAGCCAGGCGGCCCCATGGCGCAGGGCGCCCGCGATGATCGTGCGGGCGCGGGCCGTGTCGGGGGAGAAGTCGCGCGGCAGCGAGTCCGGCGTGCGCATCAGGTCGTCCTGCGCCTCGCGGTAGCGCACGAGGTGCAAAAAACCTTCGATCGCCTCGGAATCGGTGGCGAAATGCGGCAGCCCGGCCCGCGCGAAGGCCTCGCGCGCCGCCTCGGCATCCCCGAGGGAGACGGCGAAAAGCGGCTTCTTGCGCGTCTGGCCGGCGCGGACACCCTTGACCGTGTCGGCGATGGCCTCGGCGACCGCGCCCGCGTCCGAGCGGGCGGTGGGCACGTGGATCGCCAGCACGGCGTCGCTGGTACGGTCCGTCAGGATCGGCCCCAGGGCGGCCGCGAAGGCCGGGCCCGCCGCGTCGATGCCGAGATCGAGGGGGTTGCCGGCCGGGCGGCCCTCCGCCTCGGCGGCTTCGGCCATGGTGCCGGCGCGCTCGATCAGACGGTCGGCGGCCAGCAGTCCGATGCCGCGGCCGTTCGACACGATCGCGAGCCGGTCGCCGGGGAACGGACGCTGGCGCCCCAGGGTCTCGACGGCGGAGAACATCTCGTCGAGATCCTGCACCGCCAGCAGGCCGGCCCGCCGGAAGGCCGCGGCGTAGACCGCGTCGGGCCGGGCCAGCGCCCCCGTGTGGGTCTCGGGCGCCCGGGTATCGGGCCTGTGCCGCCCGGCGCGCAGGACCACCACGGGCTTGGCGCGGGCGGCCGCGCGGGCCGCCGACATGAAGCGGCGCGCATCCGCGACCCGATCGAGGCAGAGCAGGATCGCGCGGGTGCGGTAATCGGCGGCGAAGTGATCGAGGCAATCGGCCACGCCGATATCGAGCACGCTGCCGAGCGAGAGCACCGCCGAGAACCCCGTCCCGTGGCGGGCGCCCCATTCGACGATGGCGGCCGCGACCGTCCCGGATTGCGAGACGAGGGCGAGGTCGCCAGCGGCCGGCGCATGGGCGAACAGGCTGGCGTTGAGCTTGGCCCCCGGCACCGCGAGGCCGGCGCTGTCGGGCCCCAGCAGGCGCAGGCCGTGCGCGCGGGCGATCCGGTGCGCCGCCGGGCCCGGATCGTCCGGACCGGAGCCGAGCCGGGCCGTCAGGATCACGGCCGCCCCCGCGCCGGCCTCGGCCGCCTGCGCGACGACTTCGGGTACCCGCGGCGGCGGCACCGCGATCAGCACGAGGTCGGGAATTGTGGTCAGGTCCGCGACCTGCGGGACGCAGGGCAGGCCGTCCACCGCCGCGTGGTCGGGCTGCACCGGCAGGATCGCCCCGGGAAAGCCTGACGCCCGCAGGCCGTCCAGCACGCTGCGCGCCACCGAGCCCTCGCGCGCCACGGCGCCGACCAGGGCGATCGCGCGGGGCGCCAGCAGCTTGTCGAACCGGTAGGTGCTCACGGGGTAGCCATCACGGGATTTCGGTCCCGCGGGCCCATCGTGCCGGCGTGCATGGGGTGCCCCTCGCTCACGTCGGGATCGGGCGCGCGATCCCGGGCGCCCACCGTCCTCTCAGATGCGTCTACCACATCGCGCGGTCGGCCGCTTCGGGCAACGCCTGGCCGCCCAGGCTCCGTCGCCGTACCATCTAACCCTACCTGGCGGGCCTACCGGCAAGCCTGTCGATCAAATATCCGCCACTTTTTATCCCTGCCAAAACGGACGCTATGGCCACATGTAATTTGTTCTTGCCATGAAAGTCGCACCACAATAGTAACTGCGCGACATATGCCTGTATCAGGCAAACCGGAAACAGGTTCCGATCATCCTGCCGAGTGACGGCGCGAGCCCGGAACCGCCAGGAGGTTCGAGGGATGGATTCCACGGTCGAAGGGCAACCGGACTTTCTCACGCTCTCGGTCGACATCGTGTCGGCCTTCGTGAGCAACAATCCGGTCCCCCCACCGGAGCTGCCCGGGCTGATCGCCAAGGTTCACGCAGCCCTGCACGAGCTCAGCCAGCCCACCTCCGCGCCGGCCGAGGAATTGCGGCCGGCGGTCTCGGTCCGGCGCTCGGTCCAGCCCGATTTCATCGTCTGCCTGGAGGACGGGAAGAAGTTCAAATCCCTGAAGCGTCACCTGCGCACGCACTACAATCTGACGCCGGACGAGTATCGCCAGAAATGGGGCCTGCCCGCAGACTATCCGATGGTCGCGCCGAGCTACGCCGCGGCCCGGTCGAACCTCGCCAAGAGCATGGGCCTCGGCCACCAGCGCCGGAAGGGTTGAGGGCGCGTCCGCGTCCACAGGTTTCCGGCCGCGGTTAGGCATCGGGCAAGGGGTGCTTGCGAAGGTCTCCCGGCCCGTCCGCGCCCTCGAGACCCGATGCAAGGCCAGCCCAATCCCGTCGCCCGCCTGTTCTGGACGGCCGTGATCGGCGGCCCGTTCGCGCTCTGGTACGGTCCGCCCGCCCTGGCGGCCACGGGGTTCGCGCTCCTGTGCGTGTGGCTGCGCCATCTCGGACGGCCGCGCCGGTTCCGCGCCCGGGTGCGCCGCATCGCCCGGGCGCACGGGGAGACGCTGGCCCTGCGGCGGCGCCAGGAGAGCTTTCGCGACGCCTACGGCAACTGGATCGAGGACGGCTGGCTGCGCGAGCGCGACTACTTCCTCGACCGCACGGTTCTGCCGCAGATCGGCCCGCGCGACGCCGACCTGTTCGCGACCGAGCGGGATCGGATGCTGGCGATCGTCGAGGCCGAGGCGGCGTCCGTCGACCTGCCCGAGGAGGAGGACGCGCCGGCGGACGGGCTCGACTACGAGCGCTACTGCGCCGAGCGCCTCGCCCGGGCGGGATGGCGGGCGCACAGGACCCCGGCGAGCGGCGACCAGGGCGCCGACATCGTGGCCGATCGCGACGGCCGGCGCCTCGTCGTGCAGTGCAAGCGCCTGACCAAGCCCGTGGGCAACGCCGCCGTGCAGGAGGCGGCCGCGGCCCAGCGCTACTGGGCGGGCGACCGCGCCGCCGTGGTCTCGAACGCCGGCTTCACCCCGGCCGCCCGCCGGCTCGCGGCGGCCACCGGCGTGCTCCTGCTGCATCACGACGGGCTCGACGCCCTCGACCTCGCGCAGGTGTGATGAACGGTCCGCCGGGCGGCCGAGACCCGGCTCAGAGCACCTTCAGCAGCGCCTCGGCGCCCGAAGCCTCGGCCTTCGAGGGCGTCTCCTCGACGTTCAGGATCCGCACGACCCCGTCCTCGACCAACATGGAATAGCGCTTGGAGCGGATCCCGAGGCCGAAGCCCGTGCCGTCCATCTCCAGGCCGAGCGCCTTGGCGAAGTCGGCGTTGCCGTCGGCCAGGAACTCCAGGCCCTCGGCGCCACTCGCCTTCGACCACGCGTCGAGGACGAACACGTCGTTGACGCTGGTGACCGCGATGGCGTCGACGCCGCGGCCGCGGATCTCGTCCTTGTGGGTCACGAAGCCCGGCAGATGGTTGCGGTGGCAGCTCGGCGTGAAGGCGCCCGGGACGCCGATCAGCACCACGCGGCGGCCCTTGAACACGTCGTCGGTGGTCCGGGCGATCGGGCCCTCCGGGCCGCTCACCCGGAACGTGGCCTGGGGCAGGTGGTCGCCGACCTGGATCATCGCGGGTCCCTCGTTGCTGCGCATCGTGCTGCGCCCATGCGGTCGCGCGCCTGACCTAGCGTGGTCGGTCGGGCCTGTCGAGGATCGGGGCTGCGCCGATGCGGTCAGGCCCCCAGGAGCTTGATGAAGGCGGCGCCGGCACCGAAGAAGGCCGCACCGGCGGCCATGCCCGAGAGGGCGACCTGCCAGGGCGCCAAGGCGCGGTCGCGGTTGAGCTTCGCCGCTTCGGCCATGAGCTTGTGCTGCTCGGCGACGAACTTGTTCGTCTCCTCCTGCGCCCGCTGGATCTGGGCACGCTGCGCCTCGATGTCAAAGGCAGCCGGTGCTGCGGCATCCCCCATCGGGATGGCTCCTTAAAAGTCCCCGCCGGTTCAGGCCTGCGGACAGCTCGACGCGACGGTAGGAACTCAATGTAACCTCCCGCCCGCAGATTCGACAGGGGTTTCCGGGTCCTGCCGGGACCGGAGGATGTGCGCTTTGTCCGCTGGACAAGCTGGGGGCGCCGCGTAGCATGGGCGCATGCAGAAGCCAGCGTCGCCCACGCGTTCCGCGCTCTCCGGCCCGGACTTCCTCGACGGGCAGTTCCTCGTGGCGATGCCCGGGATGGCCGATGAGCGCTTCGCCCGCTCGGTGATCTATGTCTGCGCCCATTCCGCAGACGGCGCGATGGGCATCATCGTCAACAAGGCGGCCACCGACATCAGCATGCCGGACCTGCTGGTCCAGCTCGACGTGGCCCCCGAAGCGGATGCGATTCGCCTGCGCGAGCGGGTCGGGCACATGCCGGTCCTGATGGGCGGCCCCGTGGAGGGGCGGCGCGGCTTCGTGCTCCACACCGACGACTTTCACATCCAGCAATCGACGCTGATCATCGACGACGGCATCTGCCTGACCGCCACCGTCGAGATCCTGCGCGCCATCGCCAGCGGCGAGGGCCCGGCGAGCGCCGTCCTGGCGCTCGGCTACGCGGGCTGGCAGGCCGGCCAGCTTGAGAGCGAGATCATGGCCAATGGCTGGCTCAACTGCCCGGCCGATCCCGCGCTGATCTTCAACACGGATCTCGACGCCAAGTACGAACGGGCGCTCCGGGCCAACGGCATCGACCCCGCCATGCTGTCCATGACCGCCGGCCGGGCTTGACCGGCTCCGCCGGCGGTTACTCCGGAACGGCGTCGCCGCCGGCCGCGTCGGGATTGAGGCCCTCCACCGCCGGCTTCGGCCGGGGCCGGCTGCGCGGGACCACGGCCGCGGTGGGCACCGCCGTGTTGGCGCCGAGCCGGGTCGCCAGGGCAAGCGCCCGGTTCTCGGTGAAGCGCAGATGGCAGAAGCCGTGCGTGCCCTCGCGGGCGTAGCCGCGGCAGAACTGCTCCCGATCCGCCGAGAAGGCCGCCTGCTCGGTCACGATCGGCCGCACGTCCTCGCGCCGGGCCCGCTGGGTCATCAGCTTGTAATTGTCGCGCACCGCCTTGTCGGCGGCGCCCCGGGCGGTGTCGAACTCGCCCGCCCGCGGGATCAGGGTGGCGGGGACCGGCCCCCACAGGCCGGTCGGGGTCGTGGCGCAATCGGCGGTCGAGAACGTGCAGACCGGACCCGAGCCCAGCGTCGAGACCAGGACGCCGCCCTCGGTGACGTCGAGGCGCAGGGGGCACTCCGCCCCGGCCGCCTCGTAGCGCGGCACCCCTTCGGGCTTGCCCTCGGCACTCAGCGTGACGGGGCTGCCTCCGCCGAGCGGCACCGTGCAGGATTCCGCCGGCTGGGAGATCTTGGTGCCCGGCAGGGTGATCCGGGCCGTGACGGCATTGCCTGACCGTTCGAGCTTCAGGGACCCCGAGGTTCCGTTGAGCAGGAGATCCTGCCCGATGATGCCGTCCTCCGAGGGGGCCTTGAGCACCACAGGGCGCGCGGGGACAGGCGCGGGCCGCGGCGCCTCGGGGGCGGCCGGAGCCTGACCGGGCTCGCCGGGGGCCGCGGGAGCCGGGGCCGGGGGCGCCTCGGGCAGGCCCCTTGGCGGGACCGGCGGACGCTCGGGCTTGATCCCGAACAGGCGTTCGAGAAAGTTCTGCGCCTGCGCCGGCGGAGCGGCGAGCAGGGCGGGAGCCGCGACGGCAAGCGCCAGGATGGGGAGCAGGAGGCTGCGGGTCGGGCGCATCGGGCTCTACGACGGGGACACGAAGTGGCGGGGCCACGCGCAACCCCTTGTCGAACCGTTAACACGCCCGCGATGGCGCCGACGTGGCAGCGAAGCAACAAAATGCAACCACGCCAACCGGAGCCAGCGCGGTGCGCGGAGGGATTATCCAGGGCGTCGAACGCGTTAGCGAGGACGCGTGCCCCCGGCCCGCACGGACAGGCTTCGCCTTGCGAGCCCGTCCGGGGCTTCTTATATCGCCCTCGACGCGGGATTGCGCGCTGGATTTCAGCCGTTCACGGCCCTTGATCCGGCCCGGGTCCCATACTCACATCACCTTCGTACACCGCCATGGGCCGAGCTGCTTCGGGGCTCGGCGGTCTGCTTGAACGCGACACAAAGAGGGATCCCACCATGGGTAAAGTTATCGGTATCGACCTCGGCACCACCAATTCCTGCGTGGCCGTGATGGATGGCACGCAGCCCAAGGTCATCGAGAATTCGGAAGGCGCGCGCACCACGCCATCGATCGTCGCCTTCACGGATGACGGCGAGCGGCTCGTCGGCCAGCCGGCCAAGCGCCAGGCGGTCACGAACCCCGAGCGCACGTTCTTCGCCATCAAGCGGCTCATCGGCCGGACCTACGACGACCCGATGACCCAGAAGGACAAGGGTCTCGTCCCCTACAAGATCGCCCGCGGCGACAACGGCGACGCCTGGGTCGAGGCGGACGGCAAGAAGTACTCGCCCTCGCAGATCTCCGCCTTCACGCTGCAGAAGATGAAGGAGACCGCGGAGGCCCATCTCGGCCAGCCCGTGACGCAGGCCGTCATCACCGTCCCCGCCTACTTCAACGACGCCCAGCGTCAGGCCACCAAGGATGCCGGCAAGATCGCGGGCCTTGAGGTGCTGCGCATCATCAACGAGCCGACCGCGGCGGCGCTCGCCTACGGCCTCGACAAGAAGAAGTCCGGCACGATCGCGGTCTACGACCTCGGCGGCGGCACCTTCGACGTGTCGATCCTGGAGATCGGCGACGGCGTGTTCGAGGTGAAGTCCACGAACGGCGACACCTTCCTGGGCGGCGAGGACTTCGACAACCGGATCGTCGAGTACCTGACGGCCGAGTTCAAGAAGGAGCAGGGCATCGACCTGACCAAGGACAAGCTCGCCCTCCAGCGCCTCAAGGAGGCCGCCGAGAAGGCCAAGATCGAGCTGTCCTCGGCGACCCAGACCGAGATCAACCTGCCCTACATCACCGCCGACCAGACCGGCCCGAAGCACCTCGCGCTGAAGCTCTCGCGCGCCAAGTTCGAGTCGCTGGTGGACGATCTGGTGCAGCGCACGATCGAGCCGTGCCGTAAGGCGCTCAAGGATGCCGGCGTCACGCCTGCCGAGATCGACGAGGTGGTGCTGGTCGGCGGCATGATCCGCATGCCCAAGATCCAGGAGGTGGTGAAGTCCTTCTTCGGCAAGGAGCCGCATAAGGGCGTCAACCCCGACGAGGTCGTGGCGATCGGTGCGGCCGTGCAGGCGGGCGTGCTCCAGGGCGACGTCAAGGACGTGCTGCTCCTCGACGTGACCCCGCTGTCGCTGGGCATCGAGACGCTGGGCGGCGTGTTCACCCGGCTGATCGACCGCAACACCACGATCCCGACCAAGAAGTCCCAGACCTTCTCCACCGCCGAGGACAACCAGAACGCGGTGACCATCCGGGTCTTCCAGGGCGAGCGCGAGATGGCGGCCGACAACAAGCTGCTCGGTCAGTTCGACCTCGTCGGCATCCCGCCGGCGCCCCGCGGCATGCCGCAGATCGAGGTGACCTTCGACATCGACGCCAACGGCATCGTCAACGTGACCGCCAAGGACAAGGCGACCAACAAGGAGCACCAGATCCGCATCCAGGCCTCGGGCGGCCTCTCGGATGCCGACATCGAGCGCATGGTCAAGGACGCCGAGGCGAATGCCGAGGCCGACAAGAAGCGGCGCGAGCTCGTCGAGGTGAAGAACCAGGGCGAGGGCCTGATCCACGCCACCGAGAAGTCGGTGACCGAGTACGGCGACAAGGTCCCGGCCGCCGACAAGGGCGCCATCGAGACCGCGATGACCGCGCTGAAGACCGCCCTCGAAGGTGAGGACGTCGAGGCGATCAAGGCCCGCACCACGGACCTGATGCAGGCCTCGATGAAGCTCGGCGAGGCGATGTACGCCGCCAACCAGGCGTCCGGCCCCGAGGCCGGGGCCGAGGCGCATGCCGGCGAGAAGAAGGACGACGTCATCGACGCCGACTTCCAGGAAGTCGACGACAAGGACCAGAAGAAGCGCGCATAAGGGCACGCGAGGTTCGGGAGCGAGGCCGGAGCGATCCGGCCTCGTTCGCTGTCGTGCGGTCATGGGTTTCGAAAGGGACGAGTCCCTTTCGCGGGTGCAGGGCGGAGCCCCGCGAGACGATCCTTCCATCCCCGCACGTTGGGTTGGAAGGATCGTATGTCGGGGTTTCACCCCGACGCCCCACCAAAGGGCCCAGCCCTTTGGAATCCCGATGACGCGCGGGTCGGATTGTCCGGAGACGGTGTGGGATGTCGAAGCGGGACTATTACGAGATCCTGGGGGTCACGAAGACCGCCACGGAAAGCGAGATGAAGGTCGCCTTCCGCAAGCTCGCGATGACCTATCATCCCGATCGCAATCCCGGCGACAAGGACGCCGAGATCAAGTTCAAGGAGATCAACGAAGCCTATCAGTGCCTCTCCGACGGCCAGAAGCGCGCCGCCTACGACCGGTTCGGCCACGCGGCCTTCAGCCAGGGCGGGGGCGGTCCCGGATTCGGCAACGAGTTCGGCGACTTCATGTCGGACATCTTCGACAACTTCTTCGGCGACGGCCGCGGCGGTGGCGGCCCGGCCCGCGGGCGCGGCGGGGCACCAGGGCGCGAGCGCGGGGCCGACCTGCGCTACAACCTGGACATCACCCTGGAAGAGGCCTTCAACGGCAAGGCCGAGACCATCCGGATCCCGACCTCGGTGACCTGCGAGGCCTGCGACGGCTCGGGCGCCAAGCCGGGCTCCAAGCCGCGGACCTGCCCGACCTGCGCGGGCTACGGCCGCGTGCGGGCCGCGCAGGGCTTCTTCGCCATCGAGCGCACCTGCCCGAACTGCCACGGCCGCGGGGAGATCGTGGACGATCCCTGCACCGCCTGCCAGGGCGCGGGCCGGGTCAACCGCGAGCGCTCGCTCTCGATCAACGTGCCGGCCGGCGTTGACGATGGCTTGCGCATCCGGCTCGCCGGCGAGGGCGAGAGCGGGCTGCGGGGCGGCCCGCCGGGGGACCTCTACGTCTTCCTGTCGATCAAGCAGCACGAATTCTTCCAGCGCGACGGCGCCGACCTGTTCTGCCGGGTGCCGATCTCGATGGTCACCGCGGCGCTCTCGGGCGAGATCACCGTGCCGGTGATCGACGGCTCGCAGACGCAGGTGCGCATCCCGGCAGGCACGCAGACCGCCAAGCAGTTCCGGATCAAGGGCAAGGGCATGCCGGTGCTCCGCTCGCGGGAGGTCGGCGACCTCTACATCCAGGTCTTCGTCGAGACCCCGCAGAACCTGACGAAGCGCCAGCGCGAGCTGCTTCAGGAGTTCGACCAATCGGCCTCGCCGGAGAACCACCCGGAATCCGCAGGCTTCTTCTCGAAGGTGCGGGACTTCTTCGGGGGGGCGGTCCGCCCCTAGCGCCCTGCCCGCGCGCGTTGCGACCAGGCGTGGTCCTAAGCCTCTGTTGTGACGCGCTCTCTGACGCGAACCGGTTCCAGTTCGGCGGGGAGCGCTCCAGGGTCGGATCCGAAACCCCGGCGGCCCGTTATGCATCCGGCCCCGGCGTGGCACGCGTACCCTAGGCGCCGCCGTGGCTTGGCTGTAAGACAGCGTGTTCCCTAGCCTTTCATTCTCATTCGGCATCAAGGAATCCGAGACTTGCCGCCGCTGCGCCGTTCCACCGCGAAGGCTCCTGCCACCCGGAGCGCGTTTTTCGGGCCGCGGCGCGACCCCCTGGAGGACGAGGCGCGGTTCCTGCGCTCCTGGCTGGAGCGCCCGCTCGTCACCGGCGCCGTGACGCCGTCCGGCAAGATGCTGGCCCGCACCATGGCGGCCTACGTCGATCCGCGCCGCGAGGGACCGGTGGTCGAGCTCGGCCCCGGCACCGGTCCGGTCACCGAGGCGCTGATCCGGCGCGGCATCGCACCCGAGCGGCTGATCCTCGTCGAGTTCAATCCCGATTTCTGCGGCCTCCTGAGCCGCCGCTTCCCCGGCGTGACGGTGATCCGGGGCGACGCCTACGACATGCGGGCGAGCCTGCGGGACGTGCTGACGCAGCCCGCCGCAGCCACGATCTCGAGCCTGCCGCTGTTCACCAAGCCCCTGGAGCAGCGGCTCGACCTGCTCAACACCGCCCACGACCTGATGCAGCCGGGCGCGCCGTTCGTGCAGTTCACCTACGCGGTGGTGCCGCCGATCCCCGCCCGCTGCGAGGCCGGCAGCTACACGGCCGACCGCTCGAACCGGGTCTGGCTGAACCTGCCACCGGCCCGGGTCTGGGTCTACCGCCGGCCCTGAGCTGAACGCGGCCTGAGCGAACGGCTCACATTTGCGTCAACTGCTGGGTGTCACACCTGGGCCATCGCCGGTCGCGGCACAGCGACCGGGCTGGAGCAGGAGGACGCCGATGTTCATCAAGACCGTCCGTACACACCTCGCGGCTGCCGCCCTGGCATTCGGGGGCTTGGTCGTCGTGGCGCCGGCGATGGCCGCGCCCCTCGGGGTCGATGCCGGGCTGCGCCGCGGCGCAGACGACGTGATGGCGGTTCAGTACGGCTATGGCCACGGTTACGGCCCCCGCCACCACGGCTTCGGCGGTTTCGGCCCACGCCACCACCATCACGGCTGGGGCCGCGGACACCATGACGGCTGGCGCCATCACGGCTTCGGGCCGCGTCACCATCATCACGGCGGCTTCGGCCCGCGCCACGGTTACGGCCGCTGGTAACGCGTCCCCGTTCGTCTGGGCCCGGCAGCCGCCTCCACGGCTTGCCCGGCCCGCCCTATGAGGCGATCCGATCGCGGATCTGGATATCCGGGTTCGATGCCCCGCAGGTCGGCAGGCTCTCGACCGGGCCGTGGACCGCCGAGGTCGTCGCCGACAGATCATGGTAGCAGACGCAGCCCTCGGCGAAGTAATGATGCACGAGCGCCTTGCGGGACCGCCGGATGTCGGCCCGAGCCGAGCCCCCGTGCAGCAGGTTCGCGTGCCAGAACAGCACGTCGCCCTTGCGGGCCGTGAAGTGTTCCGGCTTCGCCCCGTGGTCCCGGATCTCCCGCTGGATCGCCGGCTCGTAGTGATCGACATAGGCGCCGTAGCCGCGCTGCTTAAAATCCTCCGGCGAGATGCCGACATCGTGGCTGAACAGGTACGGTAGGCGGTGCGTGCCGGGGTAATAGACCAGCGGCCCCGAATCCGCGTGGATGTCCTCCATGGCGATCCAGCAGGCGGCGAGGTAGCCGACCGGGTAGGTCGTCATGTGGATCGAGTCCGAGTGCTCGGCCTGCTGGCTGCCCTTGTGCGACGCGATGGTCTGGAACGGGATCGCCGGGCGGCCCAGCACCATGCTGCTGAAGTTGACCAAGACCGGGTGCTTCAGGAGCCGCTCGATCTCCTCGACCTTCAGGTGCGGGTTGAGATAGCGGCCGGGATGCGGATCGTCCTCGGCGGCCTTCTCGGGGGCGAGGGTCACGTCGCCCCGGGCGATCGCCGCCTCGTAGGCGCCCCAGGCCTCGTCGATCGTCTCCGCGTCGATGGCGCCGCGCAGGACGTAGTAGCCGTGCGCCTCCCAGGACCGGCAGATCTCGGCCTGCCGCGGGGTGATCTCCCGCCGCGCCACGCGCCGCGCGATGATCGCCTGCGCGTCCGGCTGGTCGAGCCACGGGCTCGGCCCGGATTCCGGGAAATTCTCGGCCCGGAACACCTTGATGCAGCCGATATCCACGGGGACGTCGGCATCGACCACGAAGGGGGTGGGCGGGGGCGGCGCCGCGGGATCGCGCACTGGGATCTGGTTTGGCCGCGTCAGCGCACGCGCAAGGTCCGCGACACGGCGGAACGTTCGAGCCATCTTATCCTCCGCCCCGGGGCTGTGCCGCTGCGTCCGGAGCGCGGGATCTGCGCGCCGCGTGCGGCTTATGGATGGACGTTGCAGCGCTTCGCGGCGATCGTAAGACCGAGTGCGCAGAAATCCGCTTCGGCCGATGCGTCAGGGCGCGGCCGTCCCCTCGCCCCGCACGGATTCGAGGATCGCCGGCCGTTCGGCGGGCGCCGCGCCCATCCGGTAGGCCGCCCGCAGGGCCGCCTCCGCCCGATCGGCGGCGGCCTCGTCGGCCGCGTGGACGATCCCGAGCAGGCCGCCGGAGGATCCCGGGGCGGCGAGATCCGTGAAGCCGACCCGGGGATCGATGGCATCCTCGGGGTGGGTGCGGCCGCCGCCGAGCTCGATCACCGCGAGGCCGAGCGCCCGGGTCTCGATGCGCGCGACCGTTCCGGCCTGATGGACCGGCCGCCGCACCGGCGCGACGGGCAGGTGCTTCTCGGGCTCGTCCAGCAGATCGGTCGGGCCGCCCAGCGCCGCCACCATCTCCGCAAAGATCTCGGCCGCCCGGCCCGAGGCCAGGACCGCTTCGAGCCGCTCCGCGGCGCCGTCGGCGTGCCGCGCGAGCCCCCCGGCCACCAGCATCTCCGAGGCCAGGGCCAGCGTCACCGCGTGGAAGCGCGGCTCCCGGCGCAGGCCCTTCAGGTAGTCGATCGCGTAGGCGACCTCGACGGCGTTGCCGGCGGCGCTCGCCAGCGGCGCGTCCATGTCGGTGATGAGCGCCGCCGTGCGCAGGCCCGCGCCCTCCGCCACCGTGACGATGCTCTCGGCCAGCGCCCGCGCTTCGGGCAGGCTCGCCATGAACGCGCCGGAGCCCTGCTTGACGTCCATCACCAGCCCGTCGAGCCCGGCCGCGAGTTTCTTCGAGAGGATCGAGGCGGTGATGAGATCCAGCGACTCGACCGTCCCGGTCACATCGCGGATCGCGTAGAGGCGCCGGTCGGCGGGAGCGAGGTCTGCGGTCTGGCCGATGATCGCGCAGCCGACGCGACGGACGACCTGCCGGAAGCTGTCGAGCCCCGGCGTCGCGTCGTAGCCCGGGATGCTGCCGAGCTTGTCGAGGGTCCCGCCGGTATGGCCGAGGCCGCGCCCTGAGATCATCGGCACGTAGCCGCCGCAGGCCGCCACCATCGGGGCCAGCACGAGGCTCACGGTGTCGCCGATGCCGCCGGTGGAGTGCTTGTCGAGCACCGGGCCCGGCAGCGCCCAGGTCAGCACCGTGCCCGAGTCCGCCATCGCCCGGGTGAGCGCGACCCGCTCGGGCAGCGCGAGCCCGCGGAAGAACACCGCCATGGCGAAGGCCGCCGCCTGCCCCTCCCCCACGGTGCCGTCCGTGAGGCCCCGGACGAAGGCCGTGATCGCCTCCGGATCGAGCGGCAGGCCGTCGCGCTTGGCTCGGATGATCTCCTGCGGCAGCCGCATGCTCAGAGCCCCCGCGCCTGCATCAGGGCGCCGTACAAGCTGCTCGCCCCGAGCCGGAAGGTTCTTGGAGTCGCCCAGTCGGGACCCATGATCCGGTCGGCCAGGGCGAGATAGCTGGCCGCGTCGGCGACGCTGCGCAGGCCGCCCGACACCTTCAGGCCGGCGGGACGGCCGCTCGCCTTGATCTCGGTCAGCATCAGGTCCGCGGCCTCGGGGGTCGCCGAGACCGGGCTCTTGCCCGTGGAGGTCTTCAGGAAATCGGCGCCCGCCTCCAGGGCGATCCGGCTCGCCGCCCGGATCCTTTCGGGGTTGCCGAGCTCGCCCGTCTCCAGGATCACCTTGAGGGTCACGCTGCCGCAGACGTCGCGCACGGCCTCCACCATGTCGCGGGCGAGCGCCGCGTCGCCCCGCTTCAGGGCGCGGTAGGGCAGGACGAGGTCGATCTCGTCGGCGCCGTCGCGCAGGGCCTCGGCGGTGTCGTCGGTGGCCCGGGCGCAATCCTCGCCGCCGTCGGGGAAATTGATCACCGTGGCGATCCGGATGCCGGTGCCGGACAGCGCCCGGGCCCCCTGCGTGACGAAGCGCGGCCAGACGCAGATCGCCGCCACCGGGCCGGCCTTCGCGTCCCGGCACAGGGCGTCGATCCTCGTCTCGGTGCAGGTCTCGCCGAGATCGGTGAGGTCGAGGAGCGGCAGCGCCCGGCGGGCGACCGCGTCCATCTCCGAATCCATCACGGCGCATCTCCGTCGGGCAGATCGGCCACGAAGGCCCGGATCAGGCGGCCGAGATCCTGCGCGGCCCGGGCCGCCACCGCCTTCGTCTCCGCATGGTGCGGGGCGCCCCCGGCGATCCCGGCGGCGAGGTTGGTCACCACCGAGATGGCCGCCACCGGCAGGCCGAGGAAGCGGGCGAGGATCACCTCCGGCACCGTCGACATGCCGACGAGGTCGGCCCCCAGGATGCCGGCCATCCGGACCTCGGCGGGCGTCTCGAAGCTCGGGCCCGGGAACCACGCGTAGACCCCCTCCCCCAGGGGCACGCCGCAGGTCTCGGCCGCCGCGCGCAGGCGCGCCCGCAGGTCGGGGTCGTAGGCCTCGGTCATCGGCACGAAGCGGGCGTCGCTCGCCTCGCCGATCAGCGGGTTGAGGCCCGACAGGTTGATGTGGTCGGCGAGCAGGACCAGGCGTCCCGGGCCGGTCTCCGGCCGCAGGGATCCGGAGGCGTTGGTGAGCAGCAGGCGCCGCGCCCCGAGTTGTCGCGCGCAGGCCAGCGGCACGCGCATCACCGCCGGATCGCCCCGCTCGTAGGCGTGCGCCCGCCCCTCGAAGATCAGGACCGGCCGCCCCGCCAGGGATCCGCGGTGCAGACGCCCGGCATGGCCGCTGACCCCCGCCCCCGGGAAGCCGGGAATCGCCGCATAGGCGAGGGTGACGGGATCCTCCAGGGCACCCGCGATCCCGCCGAGCCCGGTGCCGGTCACGAGGGCGCAGGCGTAGTCCCCCGCGAAGCCGGCGGCGTGCAGCGCGTCGAGGGCGGCGGCCTCGCTCACGTCAGCGTCTCCGGGCCGAAGGAGGCCGGCAGCAGCTCGGCGAGGGTGAAGGTTTTCGCGATGGCCTCCGGGGTGGCGGCGTGGATCGGCGTGTCCGGCGCGGCGAATTCCCGGATGCGCTGCCGGCAGGCGCCGCAGGGCGTCACGAGGCCCGCGCCCTCCCCGCAGACGAGGATCGCCGCGATGCGCCGCCCCCCGGCCGCCACCATGGCGGCGATCGCCCCGGCCTCCGCGCAGGTCCCGACCGGGTAGGCGGCGTTCTCGACGTTGCAGCCGGCATGGATGGCGCCGTTCTCGTCCCGGAGCGCCGCCCCGACGCGGAAGCGGGAATAGGGCGCGTGCGCCCGCTCGCGGACCGCCCGGGCGGCCGCCAGCAGCGCCGCCCCGTCATCCGCCCGTGCCGAATCCGCAGCTCGCATGACCGATCTTTGGCACCCGCCGGGGCGGGATGTCGAGGCGCCTTGGAGGTTGGGGAGGCCGGCAGTCATCCGTCTTGCGGCGGATATGCGCCCGCCGTCTGTACAGCCGAGGATACGGATGGGTCCGGTCAGTTACACGGAATTCCGTGCGCACCTCGCGACCCACTGGACCGTGTCGAGGCGGATCGGGCGGAGTTGATCGTGACCCGGCAGAACCGCCCGGACATGGTGGTCATGCCGCTGGCCGAGCTGAACAGCCTCCGCGAGACGCTGCACCTGCTCTCGACGCCGGCGAACGCCAAGCGTCTCCTCGACAGTGTCGCACAGCTCGATACCGGCGCCGGCACGGAGCATGGCCTCATCGAGCCGTGAAGCTCGTCTGGGCGGCGAGCGCCTGGCAGGAATACCTGCACTGGCAGGCGACCGACCGGGACACGCTCGTTCGCATCAATGATCTGATCAACGCCAGCATGCGAACGCCGTTCGCGGGCATCGGGAAGGTCGAGCCTTTGCGCGGCAATCTCAAAGGGTGGTGGTCGCGCAGGATCACGGGGAACCACCGCCTCGTGTATCGCGTCACGGGCGTCGGGGAGGATCAAGTCCTTGAGATCGCTCAGTGCCGCTGGCACTATGACGATTGAGCCGGGCGCGGCCTCTCGCTCTTCGGTCGCGAATGGCTCCGGGCGTCGGATTGCGCCGCCTCAGCGCGACGCCGGCCCCGCGCCGAGGAGCCCCGCCACCTGCCGCAGCGCCGCGTCGTCCCGCGGGCCGATCAACGCGTAGGCGGTGTCGCCCGCGTTCCAGGAGACGATGTCGCCGTCCTCGGAGCCGGTGAGCACCGCCGGGCCGCCGTGGATGCCCCGGGTGGCGAACAGCGATGCCTCGCCGTAGCCCCCGGCCTCCAGCGCGATCTCGATGCCGGTGCCGTGACGGGCCGGGAAGATCTGGATGTCGCGCACCCGCCAGCCCTCCGGCAAGGCCGGCAGGTCGATGCCGGTCACGGTATGCAGGCGCGTCCGGTCGTAGACCGGCCCGTCGGCCGCGCCGCTGATGCTCTTGCGCAGCAGCGCCACGGCCCTGGCCTGCCGGGCATCGGCGATCAGCGCCGGGTCCGGCGTCGCCGCCAGGGTGTCGGGCACGCCGAAGCGGCCGATCTCGTCATGGGCGAGCCAGCCCGCGCCGACCAGCACCGCGATGGCGGCGGCCCGCTTGAGGCGCGAGGCGACCCGGCGCCAGCGCAGGTTCCGGTCGAAGCGGCGGGCGAGCGCGACGGTCCGGTCCGGCCCCGGGCCCGGGACGCGTTCGAAACAGGCCCGTAGCGCATCGCGGTCGTGCATCTCGGCCATCACCCGGGCGGCGGAGGCGGGATCGGCCGCCAGATGAGCCTCGACGTCCAGGCGGCGCATCGGGTCGATCTGCCCGTCGACGAAGGCGATGAGATCGTCGTCTGTGATCGGATCAATCATCGTGAAGTCCTCGGTGCCAGCGTGCCCCGGATCGCGCCGCCCTACAACGGTCGTGGCCCGGGGCCTGTGTTCCCGCATGGGGGATTCGGACGATCGGAGGCCGCTTTCCCGCACCATGCCGCAGAGCGATCCGCCGGTCGTCGTCGTCAGTCCGCGCCGACGCCGGGGACTGACCGATCGGCCTGAGCCGTCCTCAAGACTCCCCTGCGGCACGCCGGAGGGGCCACGCGGACCGGCCCTGCGGCGCGTCCGACACGACGAGCCTGAGGGCGGAGGGCGGCCCGCGCCGCGTCTCCGCCGCCCTGCCGGATGCTTGGCCACCGGCATCCTCTCCGGAGGCCCGATCGCCCCGCGCGCCCTCCTCGAAGGCCCGCAGGGCGGCCCGGCCGCGGCCGAGGCGGGACATCAGCGTCCCGATCGGGATGCCGAGCACGGCCGCCGCGTCGGCATAGGCCATGCCCTCCAGGGTCACGAGGTGCAGGGCGGCGCGCTGCTCCTCGGGCAGGGTGAGGAACGCCTTCCGGATCTGAGAGAGGCGGACCTGTCCCTCCTGGGCCGGGGGCGCCATGTCGTCGGCCATCCGCACCAGCGTGTCGGCATGGCGCGCCTCCACCTGCCGGCGGCGCTGCTCGTCGATGAAGGCGTTGTGCAGCACCGTCATCATCCAGGTGCGCAGATTGGTGTTCGGGCGGAGCGTGCCCTGCATCTCCAGGGCGCGCACCAGCGTGTCGTGCACGAGATCGTCGGCCCGCAGCGCATCGCGGGTGAGCGACCGGGCGTAGCGCCGCAGGGGCACCAGCAGGTCGAGGAGGTCAGCGCGCTTGTGCTTGTCCGATGCCATGAAGCGTGAACGCGGCGGCCCGGCGCTTTAATCCCGCCCGCCGAGGCGGCGTTATTCAGGTCTGGTCGAGGGTGGCGGCGATGCCGGAAATCACCCGCGGGTCGGTGGGCTCAACCTGCGTGGCGAAGGCGGCCGCGAGCGTGCCGTCGCGGGCGATCAGGTACTTGTGGAAGTTCCAGCGCGGCGTCTCGGCCGGGCGCTCGGAGGCGGCCCAGCGATAGAACGGATGGGCCGCCGGCATCTTCACGTGCGTCTTGGCGGTGAGCGGGAAGGTGACGCCGTGATTCTTCCGGGCGGCCTCCGCGATGGCGGGCCCGTCGAGCGGCTCCTGGTTGCCGAAATCGGGCGACGGCACGCCGAGCACCGTCAGGCCCCGGTCGCCGAAGCGGGTCCACAGGGTCTGAAGACCGGCGAGCTGCCCGGCATAGCCGCAGGCCGTGGCGGTGTTGACCACGAGGATCGGCTTGCCCGCATAGGCCGAGAGCGGCATCGGTCCGCCCTCCGGCGTCTCGAAGGCGAAGTCGGTGGCCCGCGCGGCCCCGGCGGCGCGGGCGCTTCCGGCCAGACCGGCGCCGATCAGGATCAGGGCCTCGCGGCGCAGCAGCGTCATGACAGCGGCCTCGGTTCGCGCGGAGTGCGGGTTCGGCACCCCGGCCAAGCCAAAACGTGCCGTGCCCGCCCAGGTTTCGTGCGCCGACACGGCGGCTTCGTCGCAGGCCCGGCTCAGGGAATCGGCTCAGGCCGCCCGGACCGTGTCGAGGAAGCCGCGGACCTCCGCGTCGAGCCGCCGCGCCTGGATCGAAAGGTCCGAGGCCGAGCCGAGCACGTGCGCGGCGGCTTCCCCCGCCCCCTGTGCCGACCGGGCGACGCCCGCGATGTTGTGGGTCACCGCGCCGGTGCCGGTCGCCGCCTGCCCGACGTTCCGGACGATCTCCTGAGTCGCCGAGCCCTGCTGCTCGATCGCGGCGGCGATTCCATCGGCCAATCGGCTGATCTCGTTGATGCGGGCGACGACCGCGACGAGCGCTCCGGAGGCGTCTCCGGTGCAGGATCGGATCTCCTCGATCTGGCGCGCCACCTCCTCGGTCGCCCTGGCGGTCTGGGCCGCCAGTTCCTTGACCTCTGTCGCCACCACGGCGAAGCCGCGGCCGGACTCGCCGGCACGCGCCGCCTCGATGGTCGCGTTGAGCGCCAGGAGGTTCGTCTGCGCCGCGATGCCCGAGATGAGACCCACGACGTCGCCGATCCGTGCCGCGCTCGCCTGCAGGCTCCGCATCAGGTCGGAGGATTTCCCGGCCTCCGTCACGGCCGCGTTGGCGACGTCGGTCGAAGCCTGCACCTGACGGCCGATCTCCCCGACCGTCGCGCCGAGTTCCTCGGCGGCGGCCGCCACCGTCCCGACATTCGCGGCCGCCTGCTCGGCCGCGCTGGCCACCGAGGTGGATTGGCTCGCCGTCTCGGCGGCGGCCGCGCTCATGGTCTCGGCGGTGGCTTGGAGTTCGGTCGCCGCGGCGCCGACGGCGCGCACCACACCCCCGACCGCCGCCTCGAAACTGTCGGCCATCGCGCGCATCGCGGCCTTGCGCTGCGCCTCGTGGGCCGCACGCGCCTGGGCGGCCTCATCCTCCAGGGCCTTCGCGCGGGCCAGTCCGTCCCGGAACACCTGCACGGCATCGGCCATGGCCCCGATCTCGTCGCCCCGGCCCACGCCGGGCACCGCGGCCGAGAGGTCGCCCGCGGCGAATTTGCCCATCGCCGCCGTTATGGCGCGGATCGGCTTGGCGATGCCGAGCTGGAGGAGCACCAACCCGATCAGGGCGATCACCGCCATCGTGCCGAGGCCGCCCAAACTGGCCAGGCGCGACGCCGCGATGGCGTCCGCGGAGGCGGCGGCGCGCGCCTGCATCAAGGCCCGCTCGGTCTGCGCGATCTCCGCCGTCTGCGCGCGGACGATGTCCATCAACGCCTTGCCCGTCCCCGCGCCCGCCATACGGCGGGCCTCGTCCCGGGTCGCGGCATCGCTCATGAGCGCGATCTCCCTGTCAGCGATCTCACGGCTCCACCGTTCGGCCGCGCTCCTCAGGGCGGCGAGGCGCGCCTGTTGCACCGGATTGTCCGCGGTCAGGCGCTGGACCGCCGCCAACGCGGTCGAGAAAGTCTGTCGACCCGCCGTCTCGGGCTCGAGGAAGTGCGGATCACCGGAGATCAGGTAGCCGCGCAGCCCGGTCTCGCGGTCGATCATCGCGGCGCTCATACGCTCGACCTCGGCCAGCAACGCCTGCGTGTGCAGGTTCCATTCCTCGGCCTCCCGGATCCGGTCGATGTTGGCGATCGAGACAGCGGAGACGACCAGCATGACAGCGAGCAATGCACTCATGACGAGCGCGATCTTGATGCTGATCCTCATCTTTACCAAACGAAACGGCATGACACGTCCCTCCGGCACGGATCCCATCGAGTCTATCGATCTTGAATCCGGATCGAGACTCATAGAGTCCGCACATGAAGGTCTTATAATTGACATTGAACTTCACATTGGCCGCCCCCTGCGCGCGGCCCGGGTCGTGAATCTTTTTCTCCACGCCGTCGTATTTACTTTCAGTTGTGAGTCGCGATCGGTACGATGACTCGATACCCGATCGCCGCGGCGCGGGCTTCGGATCGGCCGCTCACTGATACGCCTGCTGCAAGTCGATCGTGCAATCCCGGCCGATCGCGTCATAGTTCTCGGCGAGCCAGGACTGCGCCGCGGCGCGGCCCTTGTCGCGCAGGCGCTTGAACACGGTCCAGCGCGCGTCGAGCTTGGAGGCGGCGTTATACGCCTCCAGGGCGTCGGTGCCGTCGATCCGGTGCACCAGCACGCGCCGGTACTGCCCCTGGCCGAGGGTTCCCTCCTCGATCAGCCCGTCCAGGAAATCGATGGCGCGCAGTTCCCGCATCAGGTTGGCGTTGAAGGTGATCTCGTTGAGGCGATCACGGATCTCGCTCTCCGTGCGCGGGGTCTCGCGCCGCTCCACCGGGTTGATCTGCACGAGCAGGATGTCCCGGGTCTGGGCGCCCCGGTGCAGCGGATAGAGCGGCGGATTGCCGAGATAGCCGCCGTCCCAATAGGGCACGCCGTCGATCTCCACCGCCTGGAACACCGTGGGCAGGCAGGCCGAGGCCATCAGGTGATCGACGGTCAGGCGCTCGCGCTCGAACACCGCGAGCTTGCCGGTCCAGACATTGGTGGCGGAGACGTACAGGCCCGCGGTCTCGGCCTCGCGCAGGCGCTCGAAATCGACCTGTTCGGCGAGCGCCCTGCGCAGCGGGTTGATGTTGAGCGGGTTCGACACGTAGGGGCTCGGCGACAGCATCTTGGCCCAGAACTCGGCCACCGGATTGCCCTTCCACAGGCTGAACAGGCCGCTGACGACGTGGCGCTGGGCGGGCCCGAGATCGCCGTCGAGGCTGACCTCGCGCCAGAAGCGCTCCAGGCCCTCCCGGGCCCCGTCCGGGCCGCCCTTGAGCCAGCCGTCCACCAGGACGACGGCGTTCATCGCCCCCGCGCTCGCGCCGGTCACCGCCTCGAAGCCGAGCCGCCCGTCCTCGATCAGGGCGTCGAGCACGCCCCAGGTGAAGGCGCCGTGCGCGCCGCCGCCCTGAAGTGCGAGGGCGACCGGCTTCTCGGCCCGGGGCCCCGCGAGCATGTGGTTCGGCGTGGAGGCCGGCTGGGCGTCGATCGCGTCGGAGACGGGGGTCTCCGGTACCGCGGTGACGGGATTGTGCGGCTCGGTGCCGCCGAAGTGCTCGCTCATCTCGGCCTCCTGTGTCGAGGCGACAAGATGGGCATGTTGCGGTGCAGCATCAACTGCACGGCAGGGTTGTTGCGTCCCACCGCATGGCGCGCTGAACCGAGCGGAGCGGATCGGCAACAGCGACGCACGAAAACCCGACATGCCGCACGCCAAACTCGACATCCGCATCCGGATACGACATGACAGCCGCGATGCTGCCCTGCGCGACGCTGCCCTGCGCGGCGCCCGCTTGACGCGGCGCCGGGTCGTCCGCAGCTAACCCGCGGCAGACCCGAAGTTCCGGCGAGGCGTGTCCCCGGGACAGGCCCGGCAGCCCCGGTGGGCGCCGGCGCCTCGCGAGGCGCGCACGCGAAGGTCCACGATGGAAGTCATGGAAGCCACCACCCGCTCCGAGATCCCCGCCGCCGAGAACCCCCTGGCCGCGGGCGGCCCGGAGATCGCAGGCCCCGCACCGCGCCACCGCACGGTCGGCGTCATGGTTGGCGAGGGTGAAGGCGCCGTCATGGTCGGCGGCGGCGCGCCGATCGTCGTCCAGTCGATGACCAACACCGACACCGCCGACATCGACGGGACGGTGGCGCAGGTGGCCCAGCTCGCCCGCGTTGGCTCGGAGCTGGTGCGCATCACCGTCGACCGGGACGAGGCGGCCGCCGCGGTGCCGAAGATCCGCGAGCGCCTGGACCGGATCGGCGTCCACGTGCCGCTGGTCGGCGACTTCCACTATATCGGCCACAAGCTCCTCGCCGACCATCCGGCCTGCGCCGAGGCACTGGCCAAGTACCGGATCAACCCCGGCAACGTCGGCTTCAAGGACAAGAAGGACACGCAGTTCTCGGCGATCATCGAGCAGGCGATCAAGCACGACAAGACCGTGCGGATCGGCGCCAACTGGGGCTCGCTCGACGGCGAGTTGCTTACCCACCTGATGGACGAGAACGCCAAGTTGCCCCGGCCGATCGATGCCCGCGCGGTGATGCGCGAGGCGATGGTCCGCTCGGCGATCAGTTCGGCCGACCGCGCGGTGGAGCTCGGCCTGCCACAGAACAAGATCATCCTCTCGGCCAAAGTCTCGGCGGTGCAGGATCTGATCGCGGTCTACCGCGAGGTGGCGCGCCGCTCGGACTACGCGATCCATCTCGGCCTCACCGAGGCCGGCATGGGCTCGAAGGGTCTGGTCGCCGCCTCGGCCGCCATCGGCGTGCTCCTCCAGGAGGGGATCGGCGACACGATCCGCTACTCGCTGACGCCCGAGCCGGGCGGTGACCGGAGCGTGGAGGTGAAGGCCAGCCAGGAACTCCTGCAGACCATGGGGTTCCGGACCTTCGTGCCGATGGTCGCGGCCTGCCCGGGCTGCGGCCGCACGACCTCGACCACGTTCCAGGAGCTCGCCCGCGACATCCAGAACTGGATCGTCACCTCCATGCCGGAGTGGAAGAAGACCTATCCGGGCGTCGAGGGGCTGAACGTCGCCGTGATGGGCTGCATCGTGAACGGCCCGGGCGAATCGAAGCACGCCGATATCGGCATCTCGCTGCCCGGCACCGGCGAGACCCCGACCGCCCCGGTCTTCATCGACGGCAAGAAGGCGATGACGTTGCGCGGCGCGACGCTCGCCAAGGACTTCGAGGGCATCGTGATCGACTACATCCAGCGCCGCTTCGGCCAGGGCGGCGGGACGCGCACCGCGGCGGAGTGAGGCGCGAGGCTCCCCCTCCCCCGCAGAGGGAAGAGGGAGAGCTCGCGTCTCGTAATCCGCGTCAATCAACCTCCCCAAGCCGAGACCCAGCCCCCCGGTCTTCGCATCTGCACACGGTTTCCGCCCGCCCGCGACCGTGATAGCAACGCGGCACGATCCCGTGAGTGGTCGGCCGGGTGGCCGGCCCGCGCGGTTCGGCGGAGTGTTCGCGTTTTCTGCCCGGCCCGATTGGCCCCTGAGCCGAACCGCGAAGCGCCGGCCACGCCCGAGCTTCCGACATCCGCATGAGCCACACCTTCGCACCCGGCGTAGCCGCCCAGCCCGCGCCCGCAGCGTCCGACACCGCGCGCGAAGCCGCCCCGGTGGCCGAGGGTGAGGGCCCCGTCCAGGGGCCGGCGACCTCCGGCACCCTCGATTCCCCCGAGAAGGCCGAGACCCGGCACGGGCACGCGGGCTTCTGGACGCTGCTCGTCGGCTCCGTCGGCGTCGTCTACGGCGATATCGGCACCAGCCCGCTCTACGCGTTCCGCGAGGCCCTGGTCCCGGCCCGGACCGACGGCATCCTGCTGCCCGAGGAGGTGATCGGCACCGTCTCCCTGATCCTCTGGGCGCTCTTCATGATCGTGACGATCAAGTACGTCGCGATCCTGCTGCGCATGGACAACAACGGTGAGGGCGGCATCCTTTCGCTGATGGCGCTCGCCCGGAAGGCGCTGGGCGGGTCCCGCATCGTGTTCATGCTGGGGCTGCTCGGCGCCTCGCTGTTCTACGGCGACGCGGTGATCACGCCTGCGATCTCGGTGCTGTCGGCGGTGGAGGGCCTGAAGCTCGTCACCCCCGCCTTCGACGATTACGTCCTGCCGATCACCGTGGTGATCATCGTGGCCCTGTTCCTCGTGCAGAACCGGGGTACCGGAAAGGTCGCGGCCTTCTTCGGCCCGGTGACCGTCGTGTGGTTCGTCGCGATGGCGCTGGCGGCGGTGCCGCACATCGCCCTGCACCCGGAGGTGTTCCGGGCGGTCAATCCCTGGCACGCGGTGGTCTACCTCCTCGGCCACGGCACCGGGGCGCTCGTGGCGCTGGGCGCCGTGTTCCTGGCGGTGACCGGGGCCGAGGCCCTGTTCGCCGATCTCGGGCATTTCGGCCGCAAGCCGATCCAGGTGGCGTGGATCGGCCTCGTCTTCCCGGCCCTCGCCCTCAACTATCTCGGACAGGCCGCGCTGGTGCTGGAGAAGCCCGATACGGCCGATCCGTTCTTCCAGCTCGTGCCCGCCTGGGGCCTGCTGCCGATGGTGCTGCTCGCCACGATCGCCACCGTGGTGGCGAGCCAGGCGGTGATCACCGGCGCCTTCTCGCTGTCGCGGCAGGCGATCCAGCTCGGGCTGCTGCCGCGGCTGGAGATCCGCCACACCTCCGAATCGCATGCCGGCCAGATCTACCTGCCGCAGATCAATTCGCTCCTGATGATCGGCGTCGTGCTGCTGGCGGTGCTGTTCAAGACCTCCTCGTCCCTCGCCTCGGCCTACGGCATCGCGGTGACCGGGACGATGCTGCTCACCGCCTCGCTGACCTTCCTGGTGATGTGGCGGATGTGGAAGTGGTCGCCGGTGGCGGCGGCGGCCGTGATGCTGCCCTTCATCGTGCTCGAGTTCCTGTTCCTGCTGTCCAACCTGATCAAGGTGGTGGAGGGGGGCTACGTGCCGCTGCTGCTCGCCGGCGCCCTCGTCATCGTGATGTGGACCTGGGTGCGCGGGGTCACGATCCTGTTCAACAAGACCCGCAAGACCGACGTGCCCCTCGTGGAGCTGGTCGGCATGCTGGAGAAGAGCCCGCCCCACCATGTCCGCGGCACCGCGGTGTTCCTGACGAGCGACCCCGAGATCGCGCCGGCCGCGCTCCTGCACAACCTCAAGCACAACAAGGTGCTGCACGAGAAGAACGTGATCCTCACCGTCGAGACGGTGGACACGCCCCGCTCCAACGAGGCCGACAAGGTGCGGATCGAGCCGGTGGGCCCGCATTTCTACAAGGTCGTGATGAAGTTCGGCTACATGGAGACGCCGAACATTCCGAAGACCCTGGTGCTGCTGCGCCGCCAGGGCTTCAAGTTCGACATCATGGCGACGTCGTTCTTCCTGTCCCGCCGCTCGATTCGGCCGGCCGCGCATTCCGGCATGCCGCTCTGGCAGGATCGGATTTTTATAACGCTGGCCAAGAACGCCAACGATGCCACGGACTTCTTCCAGATTCCCACGGGACGGGTGGTGGAGGTGGGCACGCAGGTGACGGTGTGAGGCGTGCGCCGCCATGGTTATCGGCACGCGCATCCTGACGATCCGGAGTCCAGACGGCGACATCGCCGTTCCGGTCCGGCTCTGCGCGCCGGAGTACGACGACGGCCACTGGATCTGCCGCTACACGATCGGTTGGCCCGGACAGCCGCGGGACAGCTTCGGAGCGGGCGTCGATGCGTTGCAGGCGCTCCATTTGACGATGCAGAAGATTGGCATCGACCTCTATGTCAGCGAAGCCCATAAGGCCGGCATCCTGATGTGGGACAAGCCCGGCGATGGATACGGCTTTCCGATCCCGAAGAACGGCCGCGATTTCCTGATCGGCATGGACAAGGTCTTCGAAGGGTGAGGCAAGTGACGGTGTAGCGCGCTCCGCTGGTGTAGATCCGTGCGACTGGTTATCTACATCAGATCAAGGCGAACCCGCATGCCGATCAACGTCAACAATCCCGAAGCCGATGCGCTGACGCGTCGGTTCGCAGCCATGGCGGGCGTCGGCATCACCGAGGCGATCGTCATCGCCATGCGAGAGGCGATCGAGCACAGGCACCGGGTAGAGACGCCGCGGGAGACCGCGGCCCGGTTGCGCGCGCAGCATGGGATCACGCTCGGCGACACCGCCCGGGAGCCTCTGCCGCGGGAGGTCTACGACGCGATGTGGGAAAGCCGCTGATGTTCGTGGATGCCTCCGCGATCGTCGCCCTGCTGGCGGACGAGCCGGAGGCCGACCGGATCTCCGCAGCGCTCGCCTCGGCCAGCCATTGCAGAACCTCACCCGTTGCGGTTCTCGAAACCGTGCTGGCGCTCGCGCGGCCCGACAAGTTCGACATGACGGTCGAGGCGGTCGGTCCAATCGTCCTCGAATTTCTAGATGCCAGGGGCATCGAGATCTGCGATCTCCCGCCGGCCAGCGAGACGACGGCGCTCGCCCTGTCGGCCGCGCATCGATACCGGGCCGGCCGCCACGGACTCAATCTCGGCGATTGCCTCCACGACGCGGCGGTGCGGTTCTTCTGCATGCCGATCCTCGCCACAGCCGACGAATTTCGCAGGACGGATCTGGAGACCGTCCCGTAGAGACATCGATTCTCAAGAGCGGTCTTCAGCACAGTGGGCGGACAACGATGGTGCTCAGCCTCGATGTGGCGACCGCCGCCCCGTGATCCGACTATGTGCGTCACCGCACGTGGCATACCCGGAACGCAACCATGGCAGGATGACCAGCCGGATCCCTGCGTTGCGCAGGGCCCGAGGCCTGCTTTAGAATACTTATCATTCTGAGCTTGAGCGTTGGTCCGGTCGCGACACGACACCGGCGGACGTGAGCCGGCACAGCCGGCATCGGCTTCAAGGCCCGGCTCGGACCCGACTGAACGCCGCTCCGGCGCCGCCAGACAGGACGCAACGATGATCAAACTCACCGTGAACGGGGCTGCGCGCAGCTTCGACGGCGACCCCGACATGCCGCTGCTGTGGTACCTGCGGGACGAGCTCCAGCTCACCGGCACCAAGTTCGGCTGCGGCGTCTCGCTCTGCGGGGCCTGCACGATCCACCTCGGCGGCGCCGCGACCCGCGCCTGCATCACGCCGGTCTCGGCGGCCGAGGGCCAGGAGGTCGTCACCATTGAGGGCCTGTCGCCGGACGGCAACCACCCGGTGCAGGTGGCGTGGCGCGACCAGAACGTCGCCCAGTGCGGCTTCTGCCAGTGCGGCCAGATCATGCAGGCCGCCGCCCTCCTCAAGGATACGCCAAAACCCTCCGACGAGGACATCGACACCACGATGGGCGGCAACATCTGCCGCTGCGGCACCTACCCGCGCATCCGCGCCGCGATCCACCAGGCCGCCGGCCAGACGGCGCCCGCCAGCAAGGGAGAGCGCCTGTGATCCACGACGCCAAGCTCGCCGCCGAGCGCGCCGCCGGCACCAAGCCGGCCCTCGACAACGTCAGCCGCCGCGGCATCCTCGGCGGCGCCGGAGCCCTGGTTCTGGCCCTTTCGCTGCGTCCTGCGAAGGCCGACGAGACCCAGACCGAGGAGCAGAAACAACAAAAATTCGGCGCCGACGGCATGCCCCACGGCTGGCGCGACGATCCGAAGGTGTTCGTCGCCATCGCGCCGGACGGCACCGTCACGGTGACCAATCACCGCTCCGACATGGGCCAGGGCATCCGCACCTCGGTGGCCTTCACGGTGGCCGACGAGCTGGAGGCCGACTGGTCGAAGGTGAAGGTGGTCCAGGCCTGGGGCGACGAGACCCGCTTCGGCAACCAGGACACGGACGGCTCGCGCTCGACCCGGCACTTCTTCCAGCATTTCCGCCACGCCGGCGCCGCCGCGCGGCTGATGCTGATCCAGGCCGCGGCCAAGCAATGGGGCGTGCCGGCCGCCGAGGTCACGGCTGTCAACCATACGCTGACGCACGCCAAGTCGGGCCGCACCCTCGGCTACGGCGCGGTGGCGCAGGCCGCCGCCGAGCTGCCGGTGCCGACCGACGTCACGCTGAAGGACCCGAAGGACTTCCGCTACATCGGCACCGGCAAGATCGGGCTGATCGATAACTTCGACATCACCACGGGCCGGGCCGTCTACGGCCTCGACACCAAGCTCGACGGGATGCTGTACGCGGTCGTCGCGCGGCCTGCCGTCTATGGCGGCACGGTGAAGTCGTTCGACGACAGCGCGGCCATGAAGGTCCCGGGCGTCGTCAAGATCTTCAAGATCGACGCCACCCCGATTCCCACGGAGTTCATGCCGCTCGGCGGCGTCGCCGTGGTGGCCAAGAACACCTGGGCGGCCCTGAAGGCGCGCGATGCCCTCAAGATCACTTGGGACGACGGCCCGAACGCCGGCTACGACACCGACGCGTTCCGCAAGGAGCTGGAGGCCGCCGCGCGCAAGCCCGGCAAGGTCGTGCGCAACCAGGGCGACGTCGACGGCGCCCTGGCCAAGGCCAAGACGAAGGTCCAGGCCGAGTACTTCGTGCCCCACCTCGCCCAGGCGCCGATGGAGCCCCCGGCGGCGGTGGCCCGCGTGAAGGACGGGTTCTGCGAGGCCTGGGCCTGCGTCCAGGGTCCGCAGGCGGCCAACGACCGCCTGATGAAAGCGCTCAAGCTCCCCGACGACAAGGTCAAGGTGAACGTCACGCTGCTCGGTGGCGGGTTCGGCCGCAAGTCCAAGCCCGATTACGTGGTCGAGGCGGCGCTCTGCTCGCAGGCCGTGGGCGGCGCGCCGGTGAAGCTCGCCTGGACCCGCGAGGACGACATCCACCACGGCTTCTACCACACGATCTCGGTGGAGCACCTAGAGGCCGGCCTCGACGAGAAGGGCATGCCGGTGGCGTGGCTGCACCGCTCGGTGGCGCCGACGATCGGCTCGATCTTCGCGCCCGATCCGAAGCACGAGCTGCCGTTCGAGCTCGGGATGGGGCTGGTCAACACGCCGCTCAACATCCCGAACATGCGGCTGGAGAACCCCGAGGCCGCCGCCCATGTCCGGGTCGGCTGGTTCCGCTCGGTGTCGAACATCCCGCACGCCTTCGCGATCCAGTCCTTCGTGTCGGAGTTGGCGCACGCCGCCGGCCGCGAGCCGAAGGCGTACCTGCTCGAACTCATCGGCCCGGATCGCAAGATCAGCCCGACCGAGATCGGCGATGTCTGGAACTACGGCGAGGATCCGAAGCGCTACCCGATCGACACCGGCCGCCTGCGCGGCGTGATCGAGGCGGCCGCCAAGGGCGCCGGCTGGGGTCGGGATATGCCGAAGGGACGCGGCCTCGGCATCGCCGGCCATTACAGCTTCGTCACCTACACGGCCGTGGCGGCCGAGGTGGAGGTCGACGACAAGGGCCAGGTCCAGGTGAAGGCGATCGACATCGCGGTCGATTGTGGCCCGCAGGTGAACCCGGAGCGCATCCGTTCGCAGATGGAAGGCGCGGTCGTCATGGGGATGGGGCTCGCCCTCACCTCCGAGATCACCTTCAAGCAGGGCCGGGCGGTGCAGAACAACTTCGACGGCTACGAGATCATCCGGATCGACGCCGCCCCGAAGGTGGTCCGCGTGCACCTCGTGCCGACCGGCGCCTGGGACGGGCCGCTCGGCGGCGTCGGCGAGCCCGGCGTGCCGCCGGTGGCGCCGGCGATCGCCAACGCGATCTTCGCGGCCACCGGCCGGCGGGTCCGGCAATTGCCGATCCGCGATCAGCTGAGCGCCTGAACCGTCGCCAGCCGCGACACGTTGGGGCCGTGGGGAAACCCGCGGCCCCTTCTTTCTGGAAAGAGACCCGATCCGATGATGCGTTGCGCCCTGACCGCCTGCCTGATCCTGACGGCGGCCCCCGCCCTCGCCTCACCCTGTGGCGACCGGATCGACAGCGTATCGAAGCGGGTCCAGTCCGAGGTGACGCAATCGATCTCCGCCTCGACCAGCGGCCAGGGCAGCGCGGCCAAGCGCGGCGGCGAGGGGCTGACCGGCACGGAGGGCCAGCGCGCGAACGAGGCGCCCCAGGCTCCGCCGGAGAAGTCGGCCCAGGCCGGCCAGGGGGCGGATGCCGCCCAGCAGGCGAAGGTCGCCCTGGACGAGGCGCGCACGGCGGATTCGAAGGGCGACGCCAAGGCCTGCGAGGCGGCCGTGTCGCGGGCCGAGCAGCAGCTCAAGAAGGCGCCCTGAGGCATAGCCCAATGGCCGGTCTTTGAGGAAAGCCGGCCCGGTCGAACCGGTACGCGGACTTGGCCAGCCACTCGGATCCAATCCGCGCCCTCATCCTGAGGTGCCGCGAAGCGGAGGCCTCAGGATGAGGGCGTGGGTGGGATGACGATCGCCCCGGCTGCCCTCATCGCCCAAGCGCGCTGATCTCGATCACGAATTTCCGCCGCAGCGCCCGCGAGAAATCGCCATAGCCCGCCGCCGCCAGCAGGAACGCGCCCGGACCGCCGAGGACGTGGGCGCGATACCATTGCTCCAGGCTCGTGCGCTCCTGCGGCAGCGGGGTCGGGAGCAGGCCGTAGCCCGGTGCCCGGTAGGCGCCGGCCCCGACCACGTCGTTCTCCCCTGGCACCAGGATCGGCAGGCCGTTGACCGTCGCCCCGGTGTCGAGCAGGGCCCGGTGCGCGTCGGTCAAGCTGTCGGCGTCGGTGCAATTGTCGATGCCGTCGCCCGAGACATCGATCACCACGCGTTCGGCCGGGACCGGCAGCGCCGGCAGCACCCCCACGGTCACAGTCCGGAACATCTGGCCGAGGCAGGTGAACTCGCCCGCCTGCCGGGGCGTGGCCCGGACCAGCGCCGCGGTGGCGATGGCGTCGACCCGGCTGGCGATCCGCCGCCAGCCGACAGCGAGACTGGCCCGGTCCGCCCAGGTCACCATCGCGAACAGGATGCCGCCCGGATTGCCCGTGATCGCGCCGACCACGGCGGGATCCTCCAGGGCCTCGGCGATGCCCTCCATCTGAAGCCGGAAGCGGGTGTCGTCGACGGATTGCGAGACGTCTACGGAGACCACCAGCGCGGTGGCCACGCTCTCGGCCGCGGAGGCGGGCGGCAGGCCCAGGATGAGGGCGAGGATCGGGGCGGCCGCCCGCGCCGCGCCGCGGAACAGCCATCCCGAACCCGTCCGCATCCTCGGCATGGGTGTCCCCGGACCTCGCGCGGCCGGAGGGCCACGCGGGATCGTTAGGGCACGTTTCAAGTCACGGTGAAACCGACCTTTCGGGGGAGAGGAGGATCGGCGAGGATCCGACTCCGGCGGCGCTCCCGCTCGTCTCGGAGTGGATCGTCCCGGACGTACCCCGCGCCCGGGATATGGGGGCGGCCGAACCGCTCCCGGCAGCCTCAGGCCGCTTTGGCCGCCAGGGCGTGGCGGTGGCCGTTCAGGCCGGCGCAGAGATCGTCGATCTCCGTGAGGTTCAGGGCCTCGCCGGTCTGGCCGGCGATCGTGTTGATCAGGTGGTCCTGGCGTGGGTCGAAGGGATGTCCCTGCATCCGGTAGAATTGATAATAGCGCAACGCCGCCAGGACGGTGTCACGCTCGCGGTCGGTTACGGTGAAGTGCTGCATGGGTGTTGCTTCCCCTTGTGGCTTCAACGAACGCTCGGGAGGGCCGCGACGCCGAGCCCAAGCTTGACCGTTGTAGCCGGTCGGCAACTCTCCGAACAGTTCTTGACAGCTCGCAGGGACGTGATTCGCGAAAATTAGGACATCGATCCTTGACGGCCGCAATGCCTTTGAGGCCGAAATACACAACCTTTTGAGGGCTTTGCCGGCTCAGATACGGTCACAGCTCCAGATCGGTCAGATAGCGCGGCAGCGCCTCGCTGGCCGGACCGTACCGGGCGTCGTCGAACGCGTCGGCATTGTCGGAGGGTTCGAGGTTGATCTCGCAGGTCGGAATCCCGAGGGCCCGGGCCTGCCGCACGTAGCCGGCCGCCGGATAGACCGCCCCCGACGTGCCGACCGCCACGAACAGGTCGGCCTCCGCGAGCGCCGCCTCGATCGCGTCGCGGTGCATCGGCATCTCGCCGAACCAGACCACGTCGGGCCGCATCCGGCCGAGCGTGCCGCAGGCCGGGCAGGACTCCGCCCGGGTCAGGTCCGCGCGCCAGGGCGTCACCGCCCCGCAGGCGCAGCAGCGGGCCTTGAGCAGCTCGCCGTGCATATGGACGACCGCCCGGGAGCCGGCCCGCTCGTGCAGGTCGTCGACGTTCTGCGTGCACAGGAACAGCCGCCCGCCCCGTGCGGCGAGCCGGGCCTCGGCCTGGGCCAGGGCGACGTGCGCGGCGTTCGGCGCGGCCGCGATCACGCCGCGGCGGCGATGGTCGTAGAAGTCGAGCACCGTATCGGGATCCGCCGCATAGGCCTCCGGGGTGGCGAGCTTCATGGGATCGAACCGCGCCCAGATCCCGCCGCGGTCCCGGAACGTGCCGAGCCCGCTCTCGGCCGAGACGCCGGCCCCAGTCAGCACGAAGATGGTTTTGGGTTGTTCCGTCATGCGCGTGCTCCGGTATCCGGACGGATCCGATGTTGCGCCGCCGATCCTCGATGTCCAGGGTTCCCGCCAGCTCCGGTTCTCCGGAACGGCGACCGTTCACCCTCGTATCGAGAGATCGGATCCGAAAGGTCCAGACCCAGCCCTGTTAAAGTGTTGCCGACGGCCGCCCCGAGTGAAGTTTTCTTCACATCAGTCAAAGGGTTATCACGCCCTATGCGCTGCCGTCGTCCTGGCGAGCGCCAGCGAAGCAATCCAGGGTGGCGCACGCTCCCCGAGGTCGCGCTGCCCTGGGTCGCTACGCTGCGCTCGCGATGACGGCGAGCGGTCGCGGCCAGGTCCAGCGTCACACACCTTGAAAGGGCTGGGGCCGCGCCCTTTGGAAACCCGTGACGGGGAAACGCTGGACCACGACGACCGGCTGTGACCTCCTGCCGCCGCGATGACGGCCGCCCGAATCGGCGCGGACCGTGCATCGGCCCCTCGGCGCAGAGGAGGAACCGGATGCCCGAATTCGACCTGGCGATCCGCGGCGGCACTGTGGTCACCGCCAGCGACACGGTGCGGGCCGATATCGGCGTGTGCGGCGGCCGCATCGTCGCGGTGGCCGAGGGCATCGCCGACGCCGCCCGGGTGATCGACGCCTCCGGCCTGCTCGTCCTGCCCGGCGGGATCGACAGCCACGTCCACATCGCCCAGGACCCGGGGCCGGGCATCGTCATGGCCGACGACTTCGCCAGCGCCACCCGGGCCGCGGCGGCGGGCGGCAACACCTGCGTGATGCCCTTCGCGGTCCAGCCGCGGGGCGGCTCGCTGCGCCAAGCCGTCGACGCCTATCGGGCCAAGGCCGAAGGCCAGTGCCACGTGGACGTGGCGATCCACATGATCATCTCCGACCCGAGCGAGGCGGTGCTCGGCCAGGAACTGCCGGCGCTGGTGGCCGACGGCTACACCTCGTTCAAGGTCTTCATGACCTACGATGACCTCGTCCTGAACGACCGCCAGCTCCTCGACGTGTTCCACGTCGCCCGGCGGCAGGGCGCCCGGGTGATGGTCCACGCCGAGGGCTACGACGCGATCCGCTATCTCAGCGACCGGCTGGAGCGGGCGGGCGAGACCAAGCCCTACGGCCACGCCCTGTCGCGGCCCGAGGTGGTCGAGCGGGAGGCCGCCCACCGGGCGATCAGCCACGCCGAGCTGATCGACCTGCCGATCGTGATCGTCCACGTCTCGGGCCGCGAGGCCACCGAGCAGATCGCCTGGGCGCAGGCACGGGGGCTCAAGATCCGGGCCGAGACCTGCCCGCAATACCTGACCCTCACGGCCGAGCACATGAAGGGGCTCGGCCTCGACGATCCGATGGCCGGGGCGAAGTACGTCTGCTCGCCGCCGCCCCGGGATCAAGAGAGCCAGGAGGCGGTCTGGTCGGGGATCCGACGCGGGATCTTCGACGTGGTCTCCTCCGACCACTCGCCGTTCCGCTACGACGACCCGCAGGGCAAGCTGAACCCGCGCGGAAAGACCTCGTTCCGCTGGATCCCGAACGGCATCCCGGGCGTGGAGACGCGGCTGCCGGTGTTCTTCTCGGAGGGCGTCTCGAAGGGGCGGATCAGCCTCAACCAGTTCGCCGCGCTGACCGCCACGAACCACGCCAAGCTCTACGGGCTGTATCCGCGCAAGGGCTCGATCGCCCCGGGCTTCGACGCCGACCTGACCCTCTGGGACCCCAACAGGCGCGAGACCATCCGCCAGGAGACCCTGCATCACGGCTCGGACTACACCCCCTGGGAGGGTTTTGACGTCACCGGCTGGCCGGTGATGACCATCGCGGGCGGGCAGGTGATCGCCGAGGACGGCAAGGTCCTGTCCGCGCCGGGCCGCGGGCGGGTGCTCGACCGGGCGGTCGACCCGGCCGAGCGACGGGACGTCTGACGGCCGCGCTGGCCCGCCGCTTGCCTGGACTCCGGGGGGAGCTTCGCATGAACGTCGAGCTGATCGGCCTGACCAAGCGCTACGGCGCGGCTCTCGCGGTCGATGCGATCGACCTCAAGGTGCCGTCCGGGGCCTATTGCTGCCTGCTCGGCCCCTCCGGCTGCGGCAAGACCACGACCCTGCGCATGATCGGCGGCCACGAGCGCGCCAGCGGGGGCGCGGTGGTGATCGGCCCGAAGGCGGTGGGCGACGCGCCACCGGCGGAACGCGGCACCGCCATGATGTTCCAGAGCTACGCGCTGTTCCCGCATCTCGACGCGCGCGACAACGTCGCCTTCAGTCTGAAGATGCGCGGGGTCGGCAAGGCGGAGCGCCGCGCCAGGGCGATGGCGATGCTCGACCTCGTGCAGATGAGCCACCTCGCCGCGCGCCTGCCGGCCCAGCTCTCCGGCGGTCAGCAGCAGCGCGTGGCGCTCGCCCGCGCCCTCGTCACCGGCCCGAAGGTGCTGCTCCTCGACGAGCCGCTCTCCGCCCTCGATCCGTTCCTGCGGGTGCGGATGCGGGTGGAGCTGAAGCGGATCCAGACCGAACTCGGCCTCACCTTCATCCACGTCACCCACAGCCAGGAGGAGGCGATGGCGCTGTCCGACCTCGTGGTGGTGATGAATGCCGGTCGGATCGAGCAGGCGGCCGACCCGCGCACCGTGTTCGAGCGGCCGGCGACCGCCTTCGTGGCCCGGTTCATCGGCGGCCACAACCTGATCCGGCTGCCCGAGGGGCTCGTCGCCGTGCGGGCCGACCGGATGCGCCTCGGCGCCGAGGCCGGCCCCGCCGCCCTGCCGGCCCGGGTTGTGGCGGTCGAGTATCAGGGCACCAGCGTCCATGTCGGCCTCGACGCCGACGGGCTGGAGCGCCCGCCCGAGAGCCCGGCCGCCCTCACGGCGATCCTCAGCGACGCGGCGTTCGCCGCCCGCCCGCTCCACCTGGGCGACACGATCCCGGTCGGGTGGGACACGGCCGCCGCCCACCGCCTCGACGCGTAACAGTCACGGAGACGACGATGGACCTTTCCCCGAGCCGGCGCACGCTCCTGAAGGGTGCCGGAGCGCTGGCCGCCATGCCGGTGACCGGCTTCCCGGCCGTGCACGCCGCCGAGCCCGTGACCTTGCGCTACCTCGGCACCGCGGTGAGCCAATCGTCCGACATCGCCCGGAAGGTGAAGGAGGATCTCGGCATCACCCTCGAATACATGCCGGTCGTGACCGACGAGGTGACGAAGCGCGCGGTGACGCAGCCGAACTCCTTCGACCTGATCGACACCGAGTATTTCAGCCTGAAGAAGATCATCCCCTCGGGCAACCTCGCCGGCCTGGACGCCAAGCGGATCAAGCTCGCCGACAGGATCACCGGCGTGTTCACCAAGGGCGAGGTGAACGGGAAGCGGATCGGCGACCAGGGCACCGCCCCGCGAAAAGTGTTCTACCTCGAAGGGCAGAACGCCAAGACCTTCGCGGCCGCGCCGACCGAGTGGCTGACCCTGATCCCCACCACCTACAACGCCGACACGCTCGGCATCCGGCCCGACCTAATCAGGCGGCCGGTCACGAGCTGGAAGGACCTCCTCGACCCCGCGTTCAAGGGCAAGGCCTCGATCCTCAACATCCCGTCGATCGGCATCATGGACGCCGCCATGGTGGTGGAGGCCAGCGGCGACTACACCTACGGCGACAAGGGCAACATGACCAAGCCCGAGATCGACCGCACCATCAAGGTGCTGATCGAGGCCAAGCGTGCCGGCCAGTTCCGGGCCTTCTGGCAGGACTTCAACGAATCCGTGAACCTGATGGCCTCGGGCGAGACGGTGATCCAGTCGATGTGGTCGCCGGCGGTGACCAAGGTGCGCGCGCAGGGCGTGCCGTGCGTCTACCAGCCGCTGAAGGAGGGCTACCGGGCCTGGGCCCAGGGCTTTGGCGTCCCGAAGACCCTGAGCGGCCGGAAGCTCGACGCCGCCTACGACTTCATCAACTGGTTCCTGTCCGGCTGGGCCGGGGCCTACCTCAACCGGCAGGGCTACTATTCCGCGGTGCTGGAGACCGCCCGGGAGAACATGCAGCCCTACGAATGGGCCTTCTGGATGGAGGGCAAGCCCGCCGAGAAGGACATCCTGGGCCCGGACGGCACGCTGATCGAGAAGGCCGGCGCCACCCGCGACGGCGGCTCCTTCGACCAGCGCATGGGCGCGGTCGCCTGCTGGAACGCCGTGATGGACGAGAACACCTACATGGTGCGCAAGTGGAACGAGTTCATCGCCGCGTGAGCGGTCTGCGCGCCCGCGCTCCCTCCCCCCTCTGCGGGGGAGGGTGGCCCGCGGAGCGGGTCGGGCCGGGACTTCGTCCCGCAAGAGGGGAGCGACGCATCCGAACAGGGCACGACAGGCGTGAAACCCTGACCCGTCGCGCCGCCCCTCTCCCCCCCTGCTTCGCAGGGTACCCTCCCCCGCAGAGGGGGGAGGGAGGCGCGCGTGGGTCGAGGGCCATCCGGTGAACGACCTCGCCCTCCCCCACACCGCTGAAACCGTTGCCGCGCCAGTCGCGGCCGTGCCCCCGCGCCGCCGCAGCCTGGCCTATCTTCAGGCCGCGCCGCTCACCCTCGTCTTCCTGATCTTCCTGGTGGTGCCGCTGGTGCTCACCGGGATCGTCTCGCTCTGGGAGTACAACGAGTACGCGATCATCCCGGCGCTGACCCTGCAGAACTACGCCGACCTGTTCGACGGCTGCCTGTCGGCCGATCTCTGCACCACGGTCCGCACCTACCTCTCGACGGTGAAGTTTGTCGTGCTGACGCTGGCGGTCACCCTGCCGCTCGGCTTCGCGATCGCGTATTTCCTGGCCTTCCACATCCGCTCCGGCACCGTGCGGATGGGGCTGTTCCTGCTCTGCACGATCCCGTTCTGGACCTCGAACGTGATCCGCATGATCTCGTGGATCCCGCTGCTCGGCCGCAACGGCCTCGTCAACGACACGCTCCGCGCCCTCGGGCTGATCCGGCAGCCGATCGAGGGCCTGCTCTATTCCGACTTCGCGGTGGTGCTGGCCTTCGTGCACCTCGACACGGTGTTCATGATCGTGCCGATCTTCAACAGCCTCGCCCGCATCGACCGCCGGCTGATCGAGGCGGCGCGCGATGCCGGGGCCTCCGGCGCGCAGATCCTCTGGAACGTGGTGCTGCCGCTGGCCAAGCCCGGCCTCGCCATCGGCAACATCTTCGTGACCACCCTGGTGATGGGCGACTTCGTCACGGTCGGCGTGATGGGCGGGCAGCAGATCGCCAGCGTCGGCAAGGTGATCCAGGTGCAGATGGCCTACCTGCAATTCCCGGCCGCCGCCGCCAACGCCATGGTGCTGCTCGCCGCCGTGCTGCTGATGATCCTCGGGCTCACCCGGATGATCGACCTGCGCCGGGAACTCTAGGATGGACCAGCCCCGCGGCCTCGCCTTCTACTTACTGGCGGCGGTCTTCGCCCTCTACGTCCTGTTCCTCTACGGGCCGACGCTGACGATCCTGGCGCTCAGCTTCCAGGGCCCGTCCGGCGGCCTGACCTTCCCGATGAACGGCGTCTCAACCCACTGGTTCGCCAAGCTGTGGGAGGGAGTCGGGGTGGTCGACATCTGGGCGGCGTTCCGGCGCTCTCTCTCGCTCGGCCTCGTGGTGATGGCACTCACCGTCGGAATCGCCTTCTACGCCGGCCTCGCCTTCCGGAGGGGGTTTTGGGGAGCCGGCCTCGTCTTCGCCCTGGCGGTGTCGAGCCTGATCGTGCCCTCCATCGTGGTCTCGCTCGGGATCGGGCTGGAATTCCGGCTGCTCGACGACGCCGTCAACGCCCTCGCCGCCGCCACCGGCTGGGGGTTCCTGCAGGACCACGGCACGCTGATGGGCCTCTACAGCTCGGCGCTGGGGGCGCACCTCACCTGGACGCTGCCCTTCGACCTGCTGATCCTGTTCGCGGTGTTCAACCGGTTCGACCCGGCCTACGAGGAGGCGGCCCGCGACCTCGGCGCCAGCGGCGCCCAGACGCTCCGCCACGTGGTTGTGCCGATCCTGGCGCCGGCCCTCGTCGGCGTCGCGCTGTTCGGCTTCACCCTGTCGTTCGACGAACTCGCCCGCACCAGCCAGGCGATCGGCGGCCGCAACACCCTGCCACTGGAGCTCCAGGGCCTCACCACCACGGTGACGACGCCGGAGATCTACGCGCTGGGCACGGTAACCACGGCGGTCTCGGCGCTGGTGATCGGGACGGCCCTCGGTTTGACGCTGTGGCTGCAGAAGCGCCGGGCGCGGCGGGCGCTGGCGGGGTTGCGGTAGGCAGCCTACCCTCTCGCCATCGCATGCGAGTCGACGAGGTTCACGGATGTGGCCGGCCGGTTCGATCGCGATCCTCGATTACGGCCGCGGAAATACCGTTCTGATCGAGATCGAGACACCTGTCGGGCGCCTGGAGGCGGTCGGCGAACTGGAGCAGATCGGCCAAACCCTGTATTTTCGCCGTGCCCATATTCAGGGGCTGCGCAAGGGCGCCCTCGGGCGGGCGGGGCTCAACGCGATCGGTGCCGAGATCCTGAGAGAGGCTGAAGTCGATGCGGTCGTCATTGAAGGAGGCGCTCGAACGACGGGGGCGGGACCGAAACGCGGGCGCCGACCACCGCCCTTCCGGTATTCCCGTTGAACTCGTGCTTCAGGTTTCCGCCCCGATCGAGCGACCTGTCGACCTCGTGCGGGCGCTGATGACGTTCGGCCTGGACTTGCCAGACGCGCACGACACCGTTGATCGCCTTGCGAGGGGCGAACGGGTTTCCGTGATCCTGCACCTGACGCCCGATGGCTACTCGCCATTCGCCCTCGGCAACTTCGGTGTGGCCGCGTCCGCGCCGCAGCCGGACGATGCGCCCACGATCCCCGGTGATGTGCTGCGCGCGATCGACTCATGGCGCTTGTCGAGGCCGGAACCGCCGAGCCGGGAGGAGGCGATCGGCATCATCCTCCGCCGAGGCCTCGCGGCCGCGTAGCGGCACGGCCCGAACATTGCCAACCCCGCCCCATCCGTGTATGCGCACGGCGCGCCCCCCGACACCCTTGGAGGCAGGGGCGCACCGGGAAGGTCACAGCCGTCCGCGTCGGGCGGCTTTTTCGTTTTCCGGATCCCGTCATCATCTGAAGGATCACGCCATGAGCGCTGTGAAGACGCTTGAGGCCGTGGCACGCGACCGGGTCGGCAAGGGGGCCGCCCGGGCCGTTCGTCGCCAGGGCCAAGTTCCCGCCGTCATCTACGGGGGCGGCCAGCCGCCGCAATCCATCGCGGTCGACCTCATCCGCGCCCGCACCCTGATCTACGCCGGCGGCTTCAAGACCACGCTGTTCGAGATCAACGCCGGCGGCAAGAAGATCCGCGCGATTCCGCGCGACTTCCAGCTCGACCCGGTCAGCGGCGTGCCGCTGCACGTCGACTTCCTGCGCGTCGTCTCGGGCCAGACCGTCACGGTCGAGGTGCCGGTGCACTTCGTCAACGAGGACGCGGCTCCCGGCATCAAGAAGCTCGGCGGCACCCTCAACATCGTGGCCCACACCCTGAGCCTCGACGTCGCCCCCGACCAGATCCCGGACGCGATCGAGGTCGACCTCACCGGCCGCGCGATCGGCGACGTGATCCACGTCTCCGACATCAAGATCCCGGCCGGCACCTACACCGGCGAGCAGACCGATCCCGTCGCCAACATCGTGCCGCCGACCGTGCTCGGCGCCGAGGTGGAGGCCGAGGAGGCCGCCATCGCCGAGGCGCAGGCGACCGAGGCTGCCGAGGAGAAGGCCGAAGCCGAAGCCGGGGCCGCCGAGGACGAGAAGAAGGACGATGCGGAGGCCTGAGCCTCGACGCACCGTCCAGCCAGACCGAGAGCCCCGGCCCTGCCGGGGCTCTCTTCGTTTCGGGGAAGGGCACTCACGGGTAGAGCCGGGCGCGGCTCCAGCCGTCGCCGGCCCGGGTGAAGCGGACCCGGTCGTGCAGGCGGTAATCGCCGTTCTGCCAGAACTCGATGCTCACCGGCGCGATGCGGAAGCCGGTCCAGTGCGCAGGCCGGGGGATCGGCCCGTCGCCGTAGCGCTCGGACAACGCGGCCACGGCTCGCATCAGCGTGGCGCGGTCGGCGAGCGGGCGGGATTGCTGGCTGGCGATGGCGCCGAGGCGGCTCTCCGGATGCCGACTCGCGAAATAGGCATCCGCCTCCTCCGGGGTTACCGGCGAGACCGCGCCCCGGGCGCGCACCTGCCGCCGCAGGCTCTTCCAGTGCAGCACCAGGGCCGCCTGCGGGTTCTGCGCAAGCTCCTCCCCCTTGGCGGATTGCGCGTTGGTGTAGAAAACGAAGCCGCGCGCGTCAAAACCCTTCAGCAGCACGACGCGGACATCGGGCAGCCCGTCGGATCCCGCGGTGGCGAGCGCCATCGCGTTCGGATCCTCCGGCTCGGCGGCCTCCGCCTCCTTCATCCAGGCGGAGAACAGCGCGACGGGGTCGTCGCTCCGGGTGAAATCCGCAGCCTGCGGGTCATCGGTCCTTAACTGATCCACGCCAAGACTCCTGCCTGCCGCGTCCAGGGCCTGAGGGGGCACCGACATCGGCATGTTCGGTCGAGCGGAAAGCCCGTCGTGAGTCAGGTGTAATGCGGCGATGCGCGTGTAAAGGGTCACGGCGAGGGTCACGCTTCGGCGCGCCCGTGCTGTCGCTCGCGATGATGCTGGTCCTGTGCGGCTGCAGCCAGCCGCTGCTCGTCTTCCGCGGGGAGGCGGAGGCACCGCCCATCATCGCGGAGCCCACCGTCACCGGCAGCATCGAGAAGCGGCCCCTGAGCTTCGGCAAGGACCTTGTCGAGGAGGATTGGCGGCGGGCCCGGGCGGCCCTGGCGGTCGCGCTGGATCCGCAGGGCAATGGGCGCCCCGTGAAGTGGGACAACCCGGAGACCGGACTGCACGGCACGATCAATCCCACCGGCCTGCCTTACGTGGCCGACGACCTGATCTGCCGCAACTTCCTGGCCTCCGTGGTCGGCCCGCAGCGCAGCCGCTTCGTGCGCGGCACCGGCTGCAAGCCCTCGGGCGGCGCCTGGGCGCTCACGCGCATCCGGACTGCGAAGGCTCCGAACGCCCCGGACGACAACCGGCCCCATGCCGGGGCCGGCGCAGCTCCTCAGTAGGGATAGCCGTAATAGGGCCGCATGCGCAGCCGCGGCTGGGCGGCCGGCGGGGCGACGTAGCGGGCGGCGGCCTCGGGATCGTAGGCCCGGATGTAGGGATCGAGCGCCGGGTCGCGGTAATTGCCGTTGTTCACGCCGGCCGAGCGGTCGTTGCCGCTGAGCGCCGCGTAGGGCGAGAGCCCGCTGCCACTGTCGCCGCCACCGCCGCCACCGAACGCGAAGGCCGCACCCGGGGCGGCGACGAGCAGCATCGCGGCCAGCGGTATCGTCAGCGTCTTGCGCGTCATGTCCCGTCTCCAAAACCTCTGACTGAGCGAACGGCTCAGCCGAACAGGGAGTTCCCGGGCGGCCCCGGACTCTCGCGCGACACGGTATCACGGACACGCAACAGAGATTTACGATGCCGGACGAAACGCATCAATTTTTGATGACGTCGACAGGAATCGCGCTGTGCAGGTGCCCTGTTCCGGTAGACAACAGATCGGTCTTGCTGGATCGTACCTCCAAGAAACAGCTTCCAAGCCCGCATCGATCGTATTGCCGGTCGTCTGGCGGCACTGTTCAGGGCCCTTCACCGTGCGCGTCGTGACGCAATACGATAGGCCGAGCGCGAGGCCGAGCGGCTGATGGAGCGGGTGATCGGCGGCCCGGACCGGCCAGCGGCCGGCGGCCGGGCTCCGCCCGGGCCGGGACCTCACGCGACCGGCCAGGGCGCCGTTGCGCGGTCCGTGACCGTGCGCCTCGACCGCCGGTCCCTGCGCGGCTGGCATATCCGCCTCCTCGACCAGATCGCCCAGCGGCCCGACCGGCGCGTCCGGATCGCCTGGGTGACCCAGAGCGGGGGTCTGCCGGCGAATGCGGAACTGCTGTTCCGCCTGGAGGCGGCGATCCACGGGTTGCCGCGCCCGGGGCTGGCCACCGCGGCCGAGCCCGTCGCCCTCGCGCCCTACGAGGCCGGGCCGGACGAGCCTGTGAAAATCGGGGACGACATCGTCCTCGACCTCGCGGGCGCGCCGACGGCGCCGGCGGCCGGGCCAGTCTGGCGGCTCGACTTCGATGGCCTGCCCGGGGAGGCGGGCCTGCTCGCCGCCCTGTTCGCCCGCCGAGCGCCGGTGGCGGCCCTGCGCGGACCGGACGGCGCCCCGGTGGCGGTGGGCCGCCTCGGGGCGGAATCGCACACCGTGATGCTCGCCGCCTTCGAGGATTACCTCGCGCGGACGATCACGCTGATCGCCGCCGCCCTCGACGGGGCCGGGTCGCCGGTGCTGCCCGACGGCGCCGAGGCGCCGCTGCAGCCGGGCCGCGCCTTCGACCTCGACGGGTTCGGAGCCGGGCGGCGCGCCGCCGGGGGGCTCGCCCGGCAGATCGCCCGACGGCTCTACGCGCTCTGCTTCCAGGGCCCGCAATGGCGGGTGGGCTGGCGGCAGGTCGTCGGCCCCGACCTGATCGACCTGCGCCGCCACCCGGAGGGCGGCTGGAACGACCTGCCCGACGACGGGCGCCGCTTCTACGCCGACCCCTTCGCCATCGCCCGGGACGGGGCCGTGACCCTGTTCGTCGAGGAGTTCGACTATCGCCGGGGCAAGGGGGTGATCTCGGCGGTGGGGTTCGAAGCGGGCGGCCCCCGGGGGCGGCCGGAGCCGGTGCTCGAACTCGAGACGCACCTCTCCTACCCCTTCGTCTTCGAGGCGGACGGGCAGGTCTGGATGATCCCGGAATCCCACGCCTCCGGCACGATCGACCTCTACCGGGCCACAGCCTTCCCGCGGGGCTGGGTCCACGAGGCGGTGCTGGTGGACGGGGTCGTGGCCAGCGACGCGACGCTGCTGCGCCACGGCGGCCGCTGGTGGCTGTTCGCCACGGTCCGGGCCGGCGGGGGCAGCTATTCCGACACCCTGCACCTCTGGCACGCGCCGCATTTCCGCGGCCCCTGGACGCCGCACCAGCGCAACCCGGTGCTGATCGATGTCGGCTCGGCCCGGGCCGCCGGACCGGTCGTGGCGCGGGACGGCGCCCTGATCCGGCCGGTGCAGGATTGCCGCGGCGGCTACGGCGCGGCGCTCGGGCTCGCCCGGATCCTACGCCTCGACGAGGAGGGCTACGCCCAGCGGGTCGAGACCCGGCTCGGGCCCGGTGCGGCCTGGCCGGGCTCGCGCCTGCACATGCTGAGCGCGGCGGGCGGCCTGGAATTCATCGACGGCTCGCGCCCGGCCCGGCCGCGGCTGCTGGGCTGATCCGGGCCGCCCGGTCCCCCTTTCAGTGTCGAACGGCACCCGGTTGCGGCTCGCATCCCGGCTCCGGCCGCGCTAAGCGAGGGCTTCGCGCGCGATCCTTCCAAAAAAACGCCGGGACGATCTTCATGGCGAGCCCCGTCGAACATGCGAGCTTCCTGCCGCCGGTCCTGACCTTCCTGTCGGCGGCGGTGATCGGCGTGCCGATCTTCCGGCTGATCGGCCAGAGCGCCGTGCTGGGCTACCTCGTGGCCGGCGTGCTGATCGGGCCCTCCGGCCTGTCGCTGATCGCCGAACCGGAGACCGCCGCCAGCGTCGCCGAGATCGGCGTGGTGCTGCTGCTGTTCATCGTCGGGCTGGAGCTGCACCTGTCGCAGCTCGTCTCGATGCGGCGCGACATCTTCGGCCTGGGCACCGCGCAGCTCGTCGTCTGCGCCCTGGTGCTCGGCGGTGCCGGCATGCTGGCCGGCCTGAGCTTCGGGGCGGCCGCGGTGATCGGCCTCGCGCTCGCCCTCTCGGCCACCGCGGTGGCGCTGCAGCTCCTGGAGGAGCGGGGCGATCTGAACAGCGCCTACGGGGGGCGCGCCTTCGCGGTGCTGCTGTTCCAGGACCTCTCGGTGGTGGGCATCCTGGCCCTGATGCCGCTGCTCGCCTCGGCCGGCGGGGGGACCGACGCGTCCTGGCTGGGGGAGGCCGCGCTCTCCACCGGCAAGGCGCTCGGGGCGATCCTGACCGTGGTGCTGGTCGGCCGCTACGGCCTGAACCCGTTCTTCCGGCTGCTGGCCGCCAGCGGCGCCCGCGAGGTGATGACCGCCGCCGCCCTGCTGGTCGTGCTCGGCACGGCCCTGCTGATGGAGCAGGTCGGCCTGTCGATGGCGATGGGCGCGTTCCTCGCCGGGATCCTGCTCGCCGAGTCGAATTTCCGCCATCAGCTCGAGGCCGATATCGAGCCGTTCCGCGGCATGCTGCTCGGCCTGTTCTTCATGAGCGTCGGCATGTCGATCGACGGCCACCTCGTGCGCGAGGTCTGGCCGGCGCTGTTCGGGGCGACGCTCGCCGCCATCCTGGTGAAGGTCGCCCTGGTGGCGGGCCTGTTCCGGCTGTTCGGCTCGGATACGCTGGGCGCCCTGCGGGGTGCGGCGGTCCTGGCGCCGGCGGGCGAATTCGCCTTCGTGCTGCTGCCGCAGGCGGAGGATCTCGGCCTCACCGGCGCCACCGCGACGCGCTTCGCGGTGGCGCTCGCCGCGCTCACCATGCTGATCGGGCCGATCGCCGCCAAGGGCCTCGACAAGCTGATCGAGCGCCGCAACACGCGCAGCACCCAGGCGCTGGAGGAGCCCTCCACCGAGCTGGCAGAGAGCGGCGACGCGCGGGTCCTGGTGATCGGCTTCGGGCGGTTCGGGCAGTTGCTGACCCAGGTGCTCCTCGCCGAGGGCATCAACGCCACCGTCATCGACAAGGACGTGGAACAGCTGCGCGCGGCGTCGCGTTTCGGCTTCCGCATCTATTACGGCGACGGCACGCGGCTCGACGTGCTGCGCGCCGCCGGGATCGGCCGGGTCGAGCTGGTCTGCATCTGCGTCGACGATCGGGAGGGGGCCCTGAAGATCGTCGACATCGTGCACGAGGAATTTTCCGAGGTGCGCACCTACGTGCGGGCCTACGACCGCCTGCACGCGGTGGAGCTGATGAACCGGGACGTCGACTACCAGATCCGCGAGACCGCGGAATCCGCCCTCGCCTTCGGGCGCGCGGCGCTGGAGGCGCTCGGCCTGTCGCCGGAGGCCGCGGCGGCCCGGACCGACGACGTGCGCAAGCGCGACATCGCCCGCCTCGTCCTGCAGCAGGCGGGCGCCCTGCCGGACGGGTCCAGCTGGATGCGCGGGGCCGCGGCCGAGCTGAAGCCGGAGCCGCTGACCGTGCCGATCCGGCCCGCCCGGGCGCTCAGCACCGAGACCCGCGACCTCGTGGGCAGCGACCGGCGCGAGGCGGCCGAGCGTGTGCTCGAGAAGCCGGCGCTCGCCCCGCAGACGGTGGAGATCGAGGGCGATCCGGAGGCGGAGCTGGAGACGGAAGGCAGCATCCGGGATGCATGACGGCCACGCCCTCCCTCCCCCGCAGAGGGGGGAGGGGGAGCCGCGGAGCCGCGCGCGCCTGCCTTCCCCGACCGAGACGAGTGACTCCGCAAGCCCGTCCGAGACGGGCCGCTTCGTCACGGGCTCGATCCTCCGGCACGTGGTGGTGATGGGCGCCACCGGCTCGGTGGGGCTGATGGCGATCTTCGCCGTCGACCTGCTGTCGCTGCTCTACGTCTCGACTTTGGGCGATCCGAACCTCACCGCGGCGGTCGGCTTCGCCGGCATCGTGCAGTTCTTCGCCACCGCGGTGAATATCGGCCTGATGATCGCCGCGGGCGCCCTGGTGGGCAAGGCGGTGGGCGCGCACGATCCGGCCTCGGCGCGCCGCCTGTCGACCTCGGCGCTGGCGCTGGGCACCCTCGTCTCCACCCTGATCGCGGTTCTGATCGCGCTCTGCGCCGAGCCGCTCCTGACCCTGATCGGCGCCCGGGGCGAGGCCCTGCGGGTCGCCACCCTGTTCCTGCACATCACCCTGCCGTCGAACCCGCTGCTCGCCGCCGGCATGCTGTTCACCGGCCTGCTCCGGGCGGTCGGCGCGGCCGGGCAGGCGATGCTGGTTACGCTCGCCGGCGCTATGGTCACCGCGTTCCTTGACCCGCTGCTGATCTTCGCCGCCGGCCTCGGCGTGGAGGGCGCGGCGATCACAGTCTGCGTCGCGCGGGTGACCTTCGTGGCGGTGGGCCTGCGCGACGTCGCCCGGCACGGGCTCCTGGGCCGGCCCCGCGGCGCGGACCTCCGGGCCGATGCCCTCGCCCTGGCGGTCGTCGCGGGGCCGGCCATCCTCACCAACCTCGCGCCCTCGGCGGCCAGCGCCTTCCTGGCGCGTCTCTATGCCGGCTACGGGGCCGAAGCGGTCGCGGCCGCCTCGGTGATCGACCGCCTGACGCCGGTGGCGTTCTGCGGCCTGTTCGCCCTATCGGGGGCGATCGGGCCGATCCTCGCGCAGAACTGGGGGGCGGGCCGGTTCGACCGGATGCGCGGCGTCCTGCGCAATGCCGCCGGGGTGACGCTCGCCTACGCGAGCGTGGTCTGGCTCGCCCTGGCGCTCGGCCGCGGCCCGATCGCCACCCTGTTCGGCCTGCACGGCGTCGCGGCCGATCTGTTCGGCTTCTTCTGCCAGGTCGGCGGCGCGATCTGGTTCTTCAACGGCCTGCTGTTCCTGGGCAACGCCGCCTTCAACAACCTCGGCTTCCCCTTGCGCTCGACGCTGCTGAACTGGGGCCGGGCGACGCTGGGCACGATCCCGCCCGGCCTGCTCGGCGCGGCGCTCTACGGTCCCCGGGGCGTGGTCGCCGGCATGGGGCTCGGCTCGCTGGTCTTCGGGGTGCTGGGATTCCTGCTCGCGCGCCGCACGGTCGACCGGCTGGAGGGCGCAGGGCCGAACCTCCTGCCGACCTCGGGCACGCCGGAGGCGCCCCACCGCGCCGCGCCCCTGCCGGTGGGCCATGCCCATCCCGGCCCGGCGAGCTGAACGCGACGGTCGGGCTGCACTGAGCACAAGTAAACCGGGTAGGAACTGGTATTTCCCCGCGCAACGGGTCACGATGCTCTCCCCGGCCGGTCTGACCGGGCCAGGATCATGGCGTCATGTTCAACCCGCTCGAGATGTTCCAGGCCCAGGGCGATGCCGGGTTCCAGGCTTTGGGTCAGCCCTTCGGCCTGACGACCGAGCAGACGACCCGCGCCTTCGAGGCCCTGATGCCGGCCCTGACCCTCGGCCTCCAACGCAGCGTCGGCATGGATCCGGCCGGCCTCGCCCGGATGTTCGGCCTGCCCGACGCGTCGCGCCCCGCGGCACCGCAGGGGCTCGATGCCCTCAGCCAGATGTTCGGTTCGGCCCAGTTGCTGCAGGGGGTGCTGCAGCAGGCCTCGGCCACGAGCGGCGTCGGCGCGCAGGTGCTGCGCCAGATGCTGCCGATGATGGCGGGCGCCGTGGTGGCCAGCATCGTCCACGTGCTGCTGAACCAGCCGCAGCCCGCGCCCACTCAGGCGCGGGCCAGCGCGCCGCCCGCACCTGGGCCGTTCCCCTTCGGACCGGCCTGGGCCGAGATGGCCCGGACCTTCCTGCCCGCCGAGCCCCCGCCCCCCAAGCCGGCGCCCAAACCCGCGGCGAAGCCGGGCGAGGCCGGCTCGGACATGCTCCAGCAGATGCTGCGCACCGGGGCCGAGGTGCAGGGCAACAACATCCGGGCGATGCAGGACCTGTTCGAGACCTTTTGGCCGACGAAAGGCACGCCGGCCGAAGACCCCCGGGACAGGCAGGCCTCCCCGCCGTCCGAGCCGCAGGCCGCGAAGGCCAAGCGCGGGCGCCCGCCGCAGGGCGGGACCGGGTGACGCAGGGGCAAAGCCGCCGCGGCCGTTGACCCGGCGGATCCACGCCGCATCTCGTCGCCGACCGGCTGCGTTCTGTCGCCCGTGAGAGGCAACGATGACCAACCACCTGACCGCCTGGGACGACCGGGAGGAGAGCGTCGCAGCCAACGGCGTCGCCAAGCGCGCGATCCCGGGCGCGGGGGTGAGCCTCGTGCGGGTGGTGGTGCCGGCGGGCGTCGCGGCGCCGCGCCACAGCCATGACCACGAGCAGTTCGTGCAGGTCGTCTCGGGCTCCGGAACCCTGGAGACCGAACAGGGTCGCAAGCCGTTCACCACCGGCAGCGTGTTCCACTTTCCGGCCGGAACGTGGCATGCTGCCACATTTGAGACCGAGACGGTGCTGATCGAGACGAACCTCTCAACGCAGGGCTGACAAAGGTCCGGGCAACTGCGGAGTGCATCCGGCGCTAACCAGCCGGCGGCCCGCCGAGTTGTGCCTCAAGCCTCGTGACACTGTCCAATGTCTCGTGGGCATAACGAATGGCGTCTTCGCCGACGAGTAGATGGCCCTCTTGCGGGTCAAAGGCTATGCCACCCAACTGTCGTACGCAGGCAGCAACCGCAATCCAAACACCGGCGCAGCTGGAAAATGTTGCGAAATAAAACGCGTAGATACAAGCCCATGGGCCGCCGAAGCTTATCTCCGGATAGGTTTCGGTCAGATCCGAGAGTGGGATCACCGAGCATTCGAAACCGGCTTGGCGACCCTGCCATGTGGCCGGCAAATGGCCATGTGTGACCGGCGGGATTTGTTTTACTTGGAGCGTCAAGTCAAAACCGAGTGCATTGATAGCGTTCTGCCATTCTGTGACGCTAGACATTGGTCTTGCACAGAGTGCGTAAGCTTCCATGGTCATGGGATAACGACCTCAATCATGGCTGAAGAGAGCGACAAGTTCTTGACCGTGATTCCACGGCTCACATGTACTTCTATCACGGGAACGCTATCATCGACTCCGGCAGCTTCTCTCAACTCGCGCGCACGAGCAGGTGTCAATCGCGCATTGCCGGTCTTGAGATCCCAAATCGCTCGGATGGGTGCCGCCGCTGTTCGGCCATCACGAAGGATTACATCAGTGCGGACGCTTCCATCCAGCCCGTATCGTACAAGGTCGCCAGCGCTGAAGCTTTGCTCGATCCCATGCCTTCCGATGCCAGGCAGATTAAGTTCTCGCAACCGCGCCGCAACCTTTGTGTGAATGATAACTCCGTACAGGGCGCCCCGACCAGGATTAGTAATTTCAACAATTTCTCTCACAACGTCAATTATCGTATCCGTATTTCTATCGATCTTTGGATCGCCCGTCTTATCCTTTCGCGTAACGATAACAGTTCCGGCGCCTCCAGACCATCGGCCATCACTGCCGCGCGGCTGATCCTCCCTGAAGCCGGCCTTTACCTCAAGAAAATGCAAGGTGATGAAAGCAATACTAAGTCTTAGTTCAGCAATGGCATAATTCAAAGCCAGATCACGGTCTTGACTTTGCATGGTGACCTCGTCTGCCGAACGTTCACCTTTTATTCTATGAATTTTTTCTTATTGTCAAGCGATTCGAGGGATGCTTAGCAGCGCGTCCCTGATCGGTCAGAGACGAAGTTCCCCGACCTGCGGCAAATTATTCTTGGGCGCCGGCCAAAATGCCTGTGCTTGGCCAGAACGCCGGGCGCGTGTAGAAATCGCCGTTCGAACGCCCGCCCGTGCACGCCGACGAAAGGCCGGGCATCGCCCCTACCAGAACAGAGGCAGACCATGAGCGCCGGTACCGCCGCCGACAAGCACTTCTCCAACAGCTTCTTCGCCGCCCCCCTGACCGAGGCCGATCCCGAGATCGCCGAGGCGGTCGCCAAGGAACTCGGCCGCCAGCAGCACGAGATCGAGCTGATCGCCTCGGAGAACATCGTCTCCCGCGCCGTGCTCGAAGCGCAGGGCTCGGTGCTGACCAACAAGTACGCGGAAGGCTATCCGGGCCGGCGCTACTACGGCGGCTGTCAGTTCGTGGACATCGCCGAAGACCTCGCCATCGAGCGCGCCAAGCGCCTGTTCGACTGCGGCTTCGCCAACGTGCAGCCGAACTCGGGCTCCCAGGCCAACCAGGGCGTGTTCCTGGCCCTGATGCAGCCCGGCGACACGTTCCTCGGCCTCGACCTCGCGGCCGGCGGCCACCTGACGCACGGCGCCCCGCCGAACGTCTCGGGCAAGTGGTTCAAGCCGGTCTCCTACACGGTGCGCCGGGATGACCAGCGCATCGACATGGATCAGGTCGCCCAGCTCGCGCAGGAGCACAAGCCGAAGGTGATCATCGCCGGCGGCTCGGGCTACCCGCGCCACTGGGACTTCGCCAAGTTCCGCGAGATCGCCGACTCGGTCGGCGCCTACTTCATGGTCGACGCGGCGCACTTCGCCGGTCTGATCGCGGCCGGCGTCCATCCGTCGCCGTTCCCGCACGCCCACGTGGTCACCACCACCACGCACAAGACGCTCCGCGGCCCGCGCGGCGGCATGATCCTCACCAACGACGAGGCGCTGGCGAAGAAGTTCAACTCGGCGATCTTCCCCGGCCTCCAGGGCGGCCCGCTGATGCACGTCATCGCCGGCAAGGCGGTGGCCTTCGGCGAGGCGCTGAAGCCCGAGTTCAAGATCTACGCCCGTCAGGTGGTGGAGAACGCCAAGGCGCTCGCCGACACGCTGATGTCCGGGGGCTACGACATCACCTCGGGCGGTACCGACAACCACCTGATGCTGGTCGACCTGCAGCGTAAGGGGCTCACCGGCAAGGCCGCGGAGGCCGCCTTGTCGCGGGCCGATATCACCTGCAACAAGAACGGCGTGCCGTTCGACACGCAGAAGCCGACCATCACGTCGGGCATCCGGCTGGGCACCCCGGCCGGCACGTCGCGCGGCTTCGGCGTCGCCGAGTTCAAGCAGATCGGCGGCTTCATCGTCGAGGTGCTGGACGGGCTCGCCGCCAAGGGCGAGGCGGGCGACAGCGCGGTCGAGGCCGACGTCAAGCGCCGCGTCCACGCACTGACCGACCGGTTCCCGATCTACGGCTGAGGCGTGAGCGGGGCCGGTCTTTCGGGCCGGCCTCCGGTGGATTAGGAAACAGCCGCGGATCCGAACGGTCCGCGGCTGTTTCCATATCCGAGTATCAGATCCATGCGCTGTCCCTATTGCGGCGGCTCCGAGACCCAGGTGAAGGACTCGCGGCCCTCCGAGGACGGCGCCGCGATCCGGCGCCGCCGGGTCTGCCCGGACTGCGCCGGCCGCTTCACCACCTTCGAGCGGGTGCAGTTGCGCGAGGTCGTGGTACTCAAGCGCTCGGGCAAGCGCGTGCCCTTCGACCGGGACAAGCTCCAGCGCTCCATCGACGTGGCTCTGCGCAAGCGCGCCGTCGATCCGGAGCGGGTCGAGCGGCTGGTCAGCGGCATCACCCGGCAGCTCGAGAGCGCGGGCGAGCCGGAGGTGACCTCCGAGGCGATCGGCGAACTGGTGATGGCGGGGCTGAAGGGTCTCGACGATGTCGCCTACGTGCGCTTTGCCTCGGTCTACAAGAATTTCCGCGAGGCCAAGGACTTCGAGGATCTGCTCGGCACCCTCGGCGGCAGCCCGCTGCTGGCGGCGAAGGCGCCGCAGGTCGAGCCCGAGCCCGAACCGCCGCGCCGCCGCGCCGGACGCACATGAGCGATGACGGCACGTTCATGCGCCTCGCCCTGGCGCTCGGCCAGCGGGGACTCGGCACCACCTGGCCGAACCCGTCGGTGGGCGCCGTCGTGGTCGAGCCGGGCACGGGGCGCATCCGCGGGACCGGAGCGACCGCGCCGGGCGGGCGCCCGCACGGGGAACCCCTGGCGCTCGCCGCCGCGGGAGAGGCCGCCCGCGGCGCGACCCTCTACGTGACGCTCGAACCCTGCTCGCATCACGGCCGGACGCCGCCCTGCACGGACGCGATCCTGGCGGCCGGGATCGCCCGGGTGGTCAGCGCCCTGGAGGATCCCGATCCGCGGGTGGCGGGCCGCGGCCACGATCTCCTGCGTCAGGGGGGCGTGGCGGTCGAGACCGGGCTGATGCGCGCGGCGGCGGCCCGCGACCATATCGGCCACGTCACCCGGGTGACCCGGGGGCGCCCGGCCCTGCATCTGAAGCTCGCCCGCACCCGGGACGGCTTCTGCGCGGCGGCCGGGCCGGAACGCCTGCGGATCACCGGGCCGGTGGCGGACGGGGCGGTCCATCTCTGGCGGGCCCATGCCGACGCGATCCTGGTGGGCATCGGCACCGCCCGGGCCGACGATCCGTCGCTGACCGTGCGGCTGCCGGGCTTGTCCGGGCGCTCGCCCCTGCGGATCGTCCTCGACACGCATCTGCGGCTCTCGCCGGCCAGCGTGCTGGCGCGGACCGCCCGCGACACGCCGACCCTGGTGCTGACCACCCGCTCCGCCCCGGCCCATGCCCGGCGCGCGCTGGAGGCCCTGGGCGTCGAGGCCGCGACCGTGCCGGCGGATGCGGCCGGCGGGATCGATCTGCCGGCGGCGCTGGCCTATCTCGGCAGCCGCGGCCTGACCCGCCTGTGCAGCGAGGGCGGCCCCCGCCTTGCGGACGCGCTGGCGCGGGCCGATCTGATCGATACCTGCACGCTGATCACCGGGCCGGTCGCGCTCGGACCGGCCGGCGGCCTCCCGGCGCTGGGGCCGGCCCTGGCGGAGGCGCTGGCAAGCGACCGCTTCCGCGAGGCCGAACGGGCGCAATGCGGCCCCGACGAGGCCGTGACCTACGAACGCAACAGGATCTGAGCGATGTTCACGGGGTTGGTCAGCGATGTCGGCACGGTGGTCTCGGTCGCAGGCGAAGGCGACCTGCGCCGGATCGCCATTCGGGCGTCCTACGATCCGGCCGGCATCGCGCTCGGCGCCTCGATCGCGTGTTCCGGCCCGTGCCTCACGGCGGTCTCGGTCGAGCCGGCCGAGGGCGGCTGCGTCTTCGCGGTAGATGCCGCCGCCGAGACCCTGGCGCGGACCACCGTAGGCTCTTGGACCGCGGGGGCACGGATCAACCTCGAACGCTCGCTGAAGGTCGGCGACGAGCTCGGCGGCCATCTGGTCACCGGCCACGTGGACGGCCTCGCCGAGATCGTGGAGCGCACGAGCGTCACCGCGGGGGCCTGGGGGCCGAGCGAGCGCTTCACCCTGCAGGCGCCGGCCGGTCTGAAGAAATTCATCGCCGAGAAGGGCTCGGTCTGCCTCGACGGCACCTCGCTCACGGTGAACGTGGTTCAGGACGACCTGTTCTCGGTGCTGCTGATCCCGCACACGCTCCAGGTCACCACCTGGGGCGCGCGGCGCGCGGGGGATCGGCTCAACCTGGAGGTCGATCTGATCGCCCGCTACGCCGCCCGGCTCGCCGAGGCGCGGGCCTGATCGACCAGGGTTTCCAAAGGGCTGAAGCCCTTTGGCGGGTGTTCAGGGCAGAGCCCTGAGATGTTCACCCCGGCTCCGCCCTGGACCCGCGAAAGGTCTCGACCTTCAGACACCACGACTTGAGATGCGCAAGACCACGCGCTCCCGTCGAACAGGCATTCAGCGCGGCGGGATCGAGTAGGTGCCGGTGGCGTGGCAGACGAGATCGGGGTTACCCGCGGCGGAGATCAGAACCTCGCCGACCGCAAGCCGCCGGCCGAGCTTGAGCAGCCGGCACTCCGCCAGGAGATCGCCCGAGACGGGCTTGCGCAGGAAGTTGAAGGTCAGGCTGGTGGTCACGGCCAGCGCCACCGGGCCGATATTGGCGAGGATCGCCGCGTAGAGCGCGTAATCGGCCAGCGCCATCATGGCCGGCCCCGAGACCGTCGCGCCCGGGCGCAGGAAGCGCTCGTGCGCCTCCAGCCGCATCCGCGCCGAGAGCGGGCCGACCTCTTCGAGATGATAGGCGCGGCCGCCCGCCTGCATCTGCGGGAATTCGCGGTCGAGGAAGTCCTGCGTTTCGGCGAGGGTCAGGATCGTGGCGGTCATGCTTGTTTGCAGCGTGGGTTGAGGTGCGGGGCCATCGTCGGGCCTCCCATCCCACCTCCTCATCCTGAGGTGCCGGAGCGCAGCGCAGGCCTCGAAGGAGGGCTCCAGGGATCGCGCGGCCGGCTGGAGGGCTCCTTCGAGGCCCGCTGACGCGGGCATCTCAGGATGAGGGGTGCGGGTTGGACGATCGGCTTGCCGAACCGATCAGAAGAAGATCGGCCGCGCGCTGGCGGTGATCTCACCGAGCACCGTGCCGGTGGCCGGCTCGATCTCCTTGAGCACCACGTCGTAGCCCCAGAGGTCGGCGAGGTGCTGGAGCACCCGCTTGGCATCGTCCTTCTGAAGGGTGATCTTGTTGATCGCCTTGTGGTGCAGGATCAGGCGCCGGTCGCCTTCGAGATCGACGTCCACCACCTCGATGTCGGGATCGAGCCACGCCACGTCGTACTGGCGTGCGAAGGACCGGCGCATCTTGCGGTAGCCGCGCTCGTCGTGGATCGCCTCCACCCGCAGCTCCGGCTCCTCCGGGTCGTCGACCACGTGGAACAGGCGCAGGTCGCGCATCAGCTTGGGCGACAGGAACTGCTGGATGAAGCTCTCATCGCGGTAATTCTCCCAGCAATCGCGCAACACCGCCATGGGATCGCCGGTGCCGGCGATGTCGGGGAACCACGCCCGGTCCTCGTCGGTGGGCTGCTCGACGATGCGGGCGATGTCCTGCATCATCGCGAAGCCGATCGCGTAGGGGTTGTGGCCGCCGTAGGAACGATCGTCGTAGTTCGGCTGCCGGATGACGTTGGTGTGCGACTGCAGGAACTCGAGATAGGCGGCCTCGGTGATCTGCCCGGATTCCGAGAGGGCGTTCATGATCCGGTAGTGGCAGTAGGTGGCGCAGCCCTCGTTCATCACCTTGGTCTGCCGCTGAGGATAGAAGTACTGGGCGACCAAGCGCACGATCCGCAGGATCTCCCGCTGCCAGGGGCGAAGCCTGGGCGCGACCTTCTCCAGGAAATAGAGAATATTCTCCTGCGGCAGTTCGAGCAGCGCCTTGCGCCGTTCCGCCGCCACGTCCGGCCGGACCGTGCCGATCTTCTGCGGCAGGGTCCGCCAGAGGTCGTTGTAGATCTGCTCGCCGTGCTCGATCCGCTCGCGCTCGCGCCGCTGCTCGGAGGCGAGGTCGGGCCGCTTCTTGCGCGGGTAGCGGTGGACGCCCTGGCTCATCAGTGCGTGGGCGGCGTCGAGCACCTGCTCCACCGCCTGGTGGCCGTAGCGCTCCTCGCAGCGCGCGATGAAGCCTTTCGCAAAATCCAGGTAGTCCAGGATACCTTCCGCGTCGGTCCACTGCCGAAACAGATAATTGTTCTTGAAGAAGTGGTTGTGGCCGAAGGCGGCGTGCGCGATGACCAGCGTCTGCATGGTCGCCGTGTTCTCCTCCATCACGTAGGAGATGCACGGGTCGGAGTTGATGACGATCTCGTAGGCGAGCCCCATCAGGCCGCGGCGATAGCCGGCCTCGTGCTGGGCGAAGTGCTTGCCGAAGGACCAGTGCTTGTAGAACAGTGGCATGCCGATCGACGCGTAGGCGTCGAGCATCTGCTCGGCCGTGATGATCTCGATCTGGTTCGGATACCACGACAGGCCGAGTTGGGGCCCGGCGACAGCCTCGCAGGCGTCGTGGATGCGGCGGATGGTGTCGAAGTCCCAGTCGTTCCCGGTGAACAGGGGTTTCTGGCCACCCGAGATGATCTGGGGCGTGCGTGCCTTGACGAGCGTCATGCGGCCTCCCGATCGATTGTGTGCCTTCGGCCGTGGCGAGCCTTCACGCCTCCGCCTCGGCCTTCGCGTCCTTGCGGCCGAACAGCTCGCGGAAGACCGGGTAGATCTCCCGGCGGTGGTTGACCTTGCGCATGGCGATCGGCCCGCCCGCCTTGGCGATCGCCTCGTAGGTCCGCCACAGGGTGGTGCGGTGCTCCACGAAGCCGGCGCGGGGGCCGTTCTCGTCGCCGACCTCCAGATAGGCGAAGTGCTGGCAGGCCGGCAGGATGTGCGCGCGCAGGAGTTCCGTCGAGGTCGGCCCGTCCGAGGAGACGTTGTCGCCGTCGGACGCCTGGGCGGCGTAGATGTTCCAGTCGTTCGGGTCGTAGCGCTCGGCGATGATGCGCTTCATCTCGACCAGCGCCGACGACACCAGCGTGCCGCCGGTCTCCCGGGAGCCGAAGAACGTCTCCTCGTCCACCTCGGTCGCCCGGTCGGTGTGGCGGATGAACACGATCTCCACGTGACGGTAGCGGCGCGTCAGGAAGATGTGCAGCAGGATGTAGAACCGTTTGGCGAGATCCTTCATGTGCTCGGTCATCGAGCCGGACACGTCCATCAGGCAGAACATCACCGCCTGCGCGATCGGCCGCGGATAGGGCTCGAACCGGCGGAAGCGCAGGTCGATCGGATCGACATAGGGGATGCGCTTCGAGCGCTCGCGCAACCGGAACAGGGCCTCCTCCAGCTCCGAACGCTCCGTGTCGCCCTCGGCCAGAGCCTCGATCCGCGCCTCCAGCGCGGCGACCTCGTCGGGCTTCGGCCGCTTGAGGGCGATCCGCCGGGACATCGAGTTGCGCAGGGTGCGGGTGAGGGCGAGGTTCGCGGGCGACCCGGTCACCGTGTAGCCGGCCCGGCGCAATCCCTCGGTCTCCACGACGGCGAGGCGGCGCTTGGCCAGATCCGGCAGTTCGAGATCCTCCAGGAAGAGTTCCAGGAACTCCTCGCGGGTCAGCACGAAGCGGAACGCGTCCTCGCTGTTCTCGCCGCCCTCCCCGCCCTCGCCGGAGCCGCGCCCGCCCCCGCCGCCGGGCGGGCGCTCGATCGTGTCGCCCTCCACGTAGGTCTTGTTGCCCGGCAGGATGTGGTCCTGCAGGCCGGTGCCGGGCTGGCGGGAGAAGCGCGGCTCGCGCACGCCGTCGGCCGGCACGGTCACCCGGCCGTCCTTGCCCAGATCCTTGATGTCCTTCTCGCGGGCGGATTCGCGCACCGCCCGCTGGGCCACGTCCTTGACGCGGCGCAGGAAGCGCTGGCGGTTCGGGAGGCTCTTGCCGCCCGGATTCAAGCGTCGGTCGACGATGTGCATCCGCTGCGAAAACCCTCGTCCGCGTGTGCCGGCCGGGTCCCGACCCTTGTCGTACCATGCTGTTGCGGAAGGAATGGATCCTTCCCTTGCAGCAAGGCCGACATCCTCACCGGCCGGTCGTCCGAAACTGTGGCGGCGGAGGGTCGGAACGGGGCCCGGCCAGACCGAGCCCCGTCAGCCCTCAGCCGGCCTGCTTCACCCGCATGTACCATTCCACCAGGCGGCGGACCTGCCGCTCGGTATAGCCGCGCGCCACCATGCGCTCGACGAACTCGCCGTGCTTCTTCTCGGTGTCACCGTCCTTCTTGGAGCCGAAGGAGATCACCGGCAGCAGTTCCTCCACCTGGGAGAACATCCGCCGCTCGATCACCTCGCGCAGCTTCTCGTAGCTGGTCCAGCTCGGGTTGCGGCCGCCGTGCTGCGCCCGGGAGCGCAGGGCGAACTTCACCACCTCGTTGCGGAAATCCTTCGGGTTGGCGATGCCCGCCGGCTTCTCGATCTTGGTCAGCTCCTGGTTGAGGAGCTCCCGGTTCATCAGCTGGCCAGTCTCGGCGTCCTTGAAGTCCTGGTCCTCGATCCAGGCGTCGGCGTAATCGATGTACCGGTCGAACAGGTTCTGTCCGTAATCGTGGTACGATTCGAGGTAGGCCTTCTGGATCTCGTGACCGATGAACTCCGCGTAGCGCGGGGCCAGCTCGGTCTTGATGAATTCCAGGTACTTCTTTTCAGTCTCGGGCGGGAGCTGCTCGCGGCGCAGCGACTGCTCAAGCACGTACATCAGGTGCACCGGGTCGGCCGAGACCTCGGTGGTGTCGTGGTTGAAGGTCGCGGCCAGGACCTTGAAGGCGAAGCGGGTCGAGATCCCGTCCATGCCCTCGTCGACGCCGGCCGTGTCCTTGTATTCCTGCATCGAGCGGGCGCGGGGATCGACCTCGCGCAAGCTTTCGCCGTCATAGACCCGCATCTTCGAGAAGACGTTGGAATTGGCGTGCTCGCGCAGGCGGGACAGCACGGAGAACCGCGCCAGCATCTCCAGCGTGCCGGGGGCGCAGGCCGCGTCCGACAGCTCCGAGCCGGAGATCAGCTTCTCGTAGATCCGCTGCTCCTCGGTGACGCGCAGGCAGTACGGGACCTTGATCACGTAGATCCGGTCGATGAAGGCCTCGTTGTTCTTGTTGGTCTTGAAGGTCTGCCACTCGGCCTCGTTCGAGTGGGCCAGGATCACGCCGGTGAAGGGGATCGCGCCGATATTCTCGGTGCCGACATAGTTGCCCTCCTGCGTCGCGGTGAGCAGCGGGTGCAGCATCTTGATCGGCGCCTTGAACATCTCGACGAATTCGAGGATGCCCTGGTTCGCCCGGTTCAGCCCGCCCGAGTAGGAGTAGGCGTCGGGATCGGCCTGCGACAGGGTCTCCAGCCGGCGGATATCGACCTTGCCGACGAGCGAGGAGATGTCCTGGTTGTTCTCGTCGCCCGGCTCGGTCTTGGCGATGGCGATCTGGCGCAGGCGCGAGGGCCGGACCTTGATCACCTTGAAGCGCGAGATGTCGCCGTTGAACTCGTCGAGGCGCTTGAGCGCCCAGGGGCTCATCAGGCCGGTGAGGCGCCGGCGCGGAACGCCGTAGCGCCGCTGGATCTCCTCGCCCATGGTCTCGGGGTCGAACAGCCCGAGCGGGCTCTCGAAAACCGGCGAGACCTCATCCCCGGCCTTCAGGACGTAGACCGGATGGACCTCCATCAGGAGCTTCAGCCGCTCGGCGAGCGACGACTTGCCGCCGCCCACCGGACCCAGCAGGTAGAGGATCTGCTTGCGCTCCTCCAGCCCCTGCGCGGCGTGGCGGAAGAACGAGACGATCCGCTCGATCGTCTCCTCCATCCCGTAGAATTCGCGGAAGGCCGGGTAGGTCCGGATCGTCCGGTTCATGAAGATCCGGCCGAGGCGCGAATCCTTGGCGGTGTCCACGAATTCCGGCTCGCCGATCGCCGCCAGGATGCGCTCGGCGGCCGAGGCATACATCAGCGGCTCGTCGCGACAGGCTTCGAGATACTCGGAGAGTGTCATCTCCGTGTCGCGGCGGGCCTCGTAGCCTCGGGCGAAGCTCTGGAAAAGGTCGTTCGTCGCATGCATCGGCATTCGATAACCCTCTCAGACCGTGACAGCTTCATCCTGTCTCGGCTCGGATGCAACCGACAGGCCCGCTTTTGTCGCAGTGCGGCGAGCTTGGCGCCCGGCATGTCGATTGCATGCAACACTCTTCGCGCCTGAAGGCGGCGCGAACGAGAGCTTGAGCCGCCTCCGAGCGCGTGTCGAGACCTGCAAAACTGCGCAAGCCGCGCGGATGTTCGCAGCGACTCACAAATCGGTGCCCTCTTTCTTGGCATCGTCTCCGGATTTGGCACCGTTTGCACCGACCGTGATTTTCACGGTCTGCGTCTGGACTTGCCCGTCGGAGGCCTTCACCTCGAAGGTGACTTCGTCGGTGCCGGTGAAGCCGGCGTTGGGCTGGTAGAACAGCGCCTGGACCGCGGCCTCCTTGTTAGGGCAGCGATAGCTCGCCGGCGTCTTCAGCTTGCCGACCTTGGTGATCACCGAGCCGTTCTTCGGCGGGCCGGAGACCTTGAACTCGGGCATCGGGCCGGGGGAGCAGTCCTTCTTGAGGTTGGGGGCGATCTCGAGCCGCACCGTCTTGCCGGGGGCGACGGTCTTGGATCGGTTCGTCGAATTTTCAGCCAGCGCCGGCCCGGCCAAGGCCAGACTCCCTGCGAGCAGCGCGGCGAGCGGACGAAGGGCGATCATGGCAGCGTCTCTCCGGTGCCGAGGCGGGCGCGATCTCCGGAAAACGCTCCGGGTGCCCCTTGCGTCGGTTCAGAGCATGTGGGGACGCCCGGCGCGGGCGTCGAGAGCCCCGGGACACGGATGCACTCTGCCTAATTCTGGAGCACCGCCGCCACGATCCCGGTGACGCGGGCGATCTGCGCGGCATCGAACTCGCCCGCCAGGGCGGCGTGGAGGCGCGCCTCGACGCGGGCGCGCTCGCCGGCATCGGCGATCGGCGCGGAGGGGATCTCGTCCTCGGCGAGGCGGCAGACGCGGCGGATCGCCTCCGCGGCCGTGAGCAGCTTCGCCCGGTCGGCCGGTCCCATCTCCCAGAGCGGATGGCGCAGGCGGCTGATCACGCGTTTGGCGTCGCGGTACTCCCGGTCGACGCTGGTGGCGGCCTCGATCTGGCTAACGAGGAACATGAGGTCCAGCATCTCCCCGGCCGCCTGCGGGCAGGTGCGGACGATCCGCATGAGACGGGCCATCAGTTCCTGGCTGGGCGACAGCTTGGATGGGGGCGTGGCCATGCGGGCGACAACGCGGGGTCCTGGCGAAAGTTCGCCCGGGCCCTGCAAGGCTTCGGCCGTGCCCGCGCGCGGCGCTTTAGGCCTCCGGATCCGGGGGCGTGCACAGCGTGTCCAGCAGGGCGCGGCAGGCGCGCATCTCCTCCAGGGCTGAGGCCAGGGCCGCGCGGTCCGAATCCGCGAAGGCGCCGGTATCCGCCTCCTGGACCAGGGGCTCGGCCGCCACGGCCTCGCCGCGGCCCACCGCCTGGACGAATCGGACGCCGTTCTCCTTGAGCACCCGCTGCGCCCCCGCGATGGTGTAGCGCTGCACGTGCAGGAGCTGGCGGATGCCGGCGACGAGTTCGATATCCTGCGGCCGGTAGTAGCGCCGCCCGCCCGCGCGCTTGACCGGGCGGATCTGGCCGAAGCGGGTCTCCCAGAAGCGCAGCACGTGCTGGGGCACGTCGAGTTCCTCGGCGACCTCGCTGATCGTGCGGAACGCGTGGGCGCTCTTCTCGCCGGTTTCCGGGATGTGTGCGGCGGCGAGGGCTGGCGGCATGGGGGTTCAGCGGCGGTCCGGCGGATCGCCCGATCTTGCCGGGTCACGGGGCCAAGCTCAAGCCTGTTCGGCGCCACAAGCGGATCGCGCCGCTTGTGGCGCCGGCCGCTTCGGTCTAACCGTCCTCCCCTCGCGGGCGCCCCGTGCCGCCTGCCGACCCCCGAAAACCCGGCCGGACGAGAGCCATGGTCGCCCATATCCGCGCCGACGCGGCGCAGAAGCTCCAGGACCCGGCGCTCGCCGGGGCCCGCATCCTCGTGGTCGAGGCGCGCTACTACGAGTCCATCGCGGATGAGCTCCTGGCCGGCGCCCGCGCGGCGATCGAGGCGGCCGGCGCGCGCGCGACCGTGGTGACGGTGGCGGGCGCCCTGGAGATCCCCGCCACCGTGGCGATCCTGCTCGACGCGCAGGCCTACGACGCCGTGGTGGCGCTGGGCTGCGTGATCCGCGGCGAGACCGGGCACTACGACATCGTGGCCGGCGAGAGCGCCCGGGCGCTGATGGATCTCTCGGTCGACCGCCGGATCCCCCTCGGCAACGGCATTCTCACGGTGGAAACCGAGGCGCAGGCGCTCGCCCGCGCCCGGGTGGCCGAGATGAACAAGGGCGGCGGCGCGGCCGAGGCGGCGCTCGGGGTGCTCGCCCTCAAGCGCGCCGCGGACGCCGCGCGCCCGCGATGACGGATACCACCATGACCGGGACCACCGACACGAAGCCCGAGACGGCCAAGGCGATCAGCCCGCGCACCGGAGCCCGCCTCGCCGTGGTGCAGGCGCTCTACGAGATGGACGTGTCCGGCAAGGGCGTCCTCGACGCGCTCGCCGAGTTCGAGGCGTTCTGGATCGGCCAGGAGGTCGACGGGATCACGCATCCCCAGGCCGAGACCGCCTTCTTCCGCGACCTCCTGCGCGGGGCCGTCGCGGAACAGCGGGCGATCGACCCGAAGCTCGATCAGGCCTTGGCCCAGGGCTGGCCGCTCCGGCGGATCGAGATCGTGCTCCGGGCGATCCTGCGGGCGGGGGCCTACGAGCTGATGTTCCGGCCGGACGTGCCGGCGGCGGCGGCGATCTCGGAATATGTCGACGTCGCCCACAGCTTCTATCCCGGCGACGAGCCGGGCCTCGTCAACGCGGTGCTCGACCGGCTCGCCCGGGAGGTTCGGCCCGGCGAGGTCGGAGCCCCGAAGACCTCCGGCAAGCCGGGCTCGTCCCGGCCGCTGCCCGGAAAGCCGGCGCCCGGGAAGGCCTGACCCGTGGCCGGCCCGGTCCGCGCCTCCGAGGAGGGGCTGATCGCCCGCTACTTCGCCCCGCTGGCCGGGCCGGGCGCCGACGGGCTCCGGGACGACGCCGCGACGCTCACCCCCTCCCCGGGCCACGACCTCGTCCTCACCGCGGACGCCATCGTGGCGAGGATCCACTTTTTCCCGGACGATCCGCCCGCCTCGATCGCCCGCAAGGCGCTCGGCGTGAATTTGTCCGACATCGCCGCCAAGGGCGCGGTGCCGCGGGGCTTTCTCCTGACGTTGGCGCTGCCCGACGACTGGACCGAGGACTGGCTCGCCGGTTTCTCGGCCGGGCTCGGCGCGGCGGCCGCGGAGGCGGACTGCCCGCTGCTCGGCGGCGACACGGTGCGCTCCGGCGGCCCGGCGCTGATCGGCGTCACCCTGATCGGCGAGGTGCCGACCGGCGCGATCGTCCGGCGCCAGACCGCGCGCATCGGCGACCGGATCTGCGTCACCGGCACGATCGGCGACGCGGCCCTCGGCCTGCGGCTGCGCCTGGAACCGCAGGCGTCCTGGGCGGCCGGCCTCGATCCGGGGCTGCGGGCGGTGCTCGCCGACCGATACCTGCACCCGCGCCCGCGCCTCGCCGCGGCCGCGGCGGTGCGCCGCCACGCCACCGCCGCCATGGACGTGTCGGACGGGCTCGCGGGCGACCTCGCCAAGATGCTGGGCGAGGGGCGAAGCGCCCGGATCGACGTGGCCGCGGTGCCGCTCTCGGAGGCGGCGCGGCGCGCCTGCGCGGCGGATCCGGGTTTGGTCGACGTCGCTCTGACGGGCGGCGACGATTACGAGATCCTCTGCACGGTGGCGCCGGGGGGCCTCGGTGCGTTCCGCGCCGAGGCGGAGTCCGCCGGGGTGCCGCTGACCGCCATCGGCACCGTCACCGCGGGGGAGGATCCGCCCCGGTTCGAGACGGCGGATGGCGCGGCGCGCGCGTTCGCCGCCGGGTCGTTCAGCCACTTCTGAGTGCCACCGCCATCAGGGACGGTTGGGGCTGCCGTCGTCCACTTCTGGCCAAGCCCCACCGACGGAGGCGGGACGGAACGTGACCTCGCCGTGGGCGCGGGCATCGGGATCCGGCACGACCAGTCGGCCGTCCGGCCCGAGGGCCATGCAGCCTACGGTCTCGGGTATCTCGGACACAAGGCGCGGGAGAAGATCTCGCGCTTCAGCCACAGCCTGGAGGAAGCTGCGCTTGAGGGCGACCGGATCGAGTTCGCCCTCAAGGACGATGCCGGCACGAAGTTCCGCCAAGCTGTAGCCGGAGTTCCTGACCGCCTCGTCCAACACGAGCTCGGGTGTCATCCCGGCATCCTTCCCGAGCACCGCCCAGGCAAGTGTCACGCGCGGAAAACCCCGCTCGTGGAATCGAACGACATCGTAGTAGTCGCGGGGCGCGCGGCGCCCAGCCAGCGCCAGGAGTTTGTTCAGAGCGACATCGATGTCGTGAAGCCGCCAGCCGAAATCGGCATCCTGGATCGCCGGGAAGAATCGGACCGCGGTGTCGTGCGTCCAGTCGAGGAGAACCGACTCTCCGTCCCGCTCGGCCACGGCCTCTACGAAGCCGGTCTGGAGCCGGCTGGCGGAGGTCGGGGTCACGACGTAGCCCGCAGCCTTCAAGGTGGCTGCATCTTCGCCGAAGGAGACCCGTACGGCATCGGCCGTCTGATGCTCGATACGAAGTCACTGGAGATGCGGGCCCCATCTCGATTCGCGACAGTGCCTCCGGTGAAGACGCTATCCGGCGACCGGTTGCCTGCGAGATGGGTCAGCACCTTGCGCTGGAACGGTGTCAACGCCATCGCTCGCTCCCGAGGCCTCGCGGAGTGCTTTTTCGATGCGGGCTGCGACGGTCCATCCCCGGCGGCCACCGTATGTGCGCAGCCTGCCGACCACCAATCGGGCGTTCTCGATCGGATCGGGCAGGACGGGGGCGTTCCAGAAGCAGCTGACGCCGAACTCCGCACGCGCCTCCTCGGCTGCTGCGACGAGTTCCGCGAAAGGGTCACGGACGCCGCCCGGACACGGGGGAATCGTCCCGCGCGCGACGACGCGCCGGTCACCGATATCGTCGTGATCTCCGTTCGGGACCTCGATCCCGGCCATGCTGAAACCTACGAATCGGATTGGCCTTCCACAGTCGATATCGTCGAGTCGGGAGCCAGCCGCCCACGCGGGCTCCACGACATCCACCGGATGACCCGCCCCGTGGTGGACCCGCGCACAGACACATATCCCGCCTCGGCCAACCCCGCATTTGCACGATAATTCCAAGTTGGCCGCGTCGAACCATGCAGACGGCACGGTCCGAGCTGCCACGCCCCAAACGTGGCGTTTGCGCTCTGCGGCGAAGTTTGGCAATCAAGGCCTTGTTCTGGGAAGGAAAGCCCCGGATCCGAGCACCGCGTCCCATGGCCGTCGTTCGGCGGTCAAGCTCGACAAGCACAAGCCCACGCCAGGCACGATAATAACAAGGACGGTCGCATGATTCCCCTGAGTCTGATCATCGTGGGCGGGCTCTGCGCCATCGCCTACGGCATCGTCACGATCCTCGACGTGATGCGGCGCGATGCCGGCACCCAGCGCATGCAGGAGATCGCCGCCGCCATCGCGGAGGGCGCCCAGGCCTATCTCCGGCGGCAGTACACGACCATCGGCCTCGTCGGCGTCGTCCTGTTCGTCCTCCTTGCCGTGTTCCTCGGCCTGAAGGTCGCCATCGGCTTCCTGATCGGCGCCGTCCTGTCGGGCGCGGCCGGCTTCATCGGCATGAACGTCTCGGTACGGGCCAACGTCCGCACCGCCCAAGCCGCCTCGACCTCGCTGGGCGGCGGCCTCGACGTGGCCTTCAAGTCGGGGGCGGTGACCGGGATGCTGGTCGCCGGCCTCGCGCTGCTCGGCGTCGCCCTCTACTACCTCGTCCTCACCCGCGGCGCCGGCCTCGACCCGTCGAGCCGCGAGGTGATCGACGCGCTGGTGGCTCTGGGCTTCGGCGCCTCGCTGATCTCGATCTTCGCGCGGCTGGGCGGCGGCATCTTCACCAAGGGGGCGGATGTCGGCGGCGACCTCGTCGGCAAGGTCGAGGCCGGGATCCCGGAGGACGACCCGCGCAACCCCGCCACCATCGCCGACAACGTCGGCGACAATGTCGGCGACTGCGCCGGCATGGCGGCCGACCTGTTCGAGACCTACGCGGTGACGATCGTGGCCACCATGGTGCTGGCCGCGATCTTCTTCTCCGGCCCCACCGGCAGCGGCCGGGACGTGCTGGAACCGATGATGCTCTACCCGCTGGCCATCGGGTCGGCCTGCATCCTCACCTCCATCGCGGGCACCTACGCGGTGCGGCTCGGCGCCAACCAGTCGATCATGGGCGCGCTCTACAAGGGCCTGATCGCCGCGGGCGTGCTGTCGATCGCGGCCATCGCCGCCGTCAACATGACGCTGCTCGGCGGCTTCTCCACCACCTTCACCACCTCGACCGGCGTCACCTTCACCTCGGCCGGCCTGTTCGGCTGCGCGGTGATCGGGCTCGCCATCACGGCGCTGATCGTGGTGATCACCGAGTACTACACCGGCACCAACTTCCGGCCGGTGAAGTCGATCGCCGACGCCTCGGTGACCGGGCACGGCACCAACGTGATCCAGGGGCTGGCGATCTCGCTGGAATCCACGGCGCTGCCGGCGATCGTGATCGTGGCCGGCATCATCAGCACCTACGCGCTCGCCGGCCTGTTCGGCATCGCCATCGCGGTCACCGCCATGCTGGCGCTCGCGGGCTTCATCGTGGCCCTCGACGCCTTCGGGCCGGTCACCGACAACGCCGGCGGCATCGCCGAGATGGCGGGCCTGCCCAAGGACGTGCGCAAGTCGACCGACGCGCTGGATGCGGTCGGCAACACCACCAAGGCGGTGACCAAGGGCTACGCGATCGGCTCGGCGGGCCTCGGCGCGCTGGTGCTGTTTGCCGCCTACACGTCCGACCTGAACTACTTCATCGCCAATGCGAGCCCGACGCAGTACCGCTTCTTCCAGGGCGTCAGCGTCGATTTCTCGCTCTCGAATCCGTACGTGGTTGTGGGGCTGCTGCTCGGCGGCCTGATCCCGTTCCTGTTCGCCGGCATCGCCATGACGGCGGTCGGCCGCGCGGCCGGCGCGGTGGTCGAGGAGGTGCGCCGCCAGTTCCGGGAGAAGCCCGGGATCATGCAGGGCACGGATAGGCCGGATTACGGCCGGGCGGTCGACATGCTGACCCGCGCGGCGATCAAGGAGATGATCGTGCCCTCGCTGCTGCCGGTCCTGTCGCCGGTGGTGCTGTTCTTCGTGATCCAGCTCATCGCGGGCAAGAACCAGGCCTTCGCCACGGTGGGCGCGAGCCTGCTCGGCGTGATCCTGACCGGCCTCTACGTGGCGATCTCGATGACCTCGGGCGGCGGCGCCTGGGACAACGCCAAGAAGTACATCGAGGACGGCCACCACGGCGGCAAGGGCTCCGACGCCCACAAGGCCGCCGTGACCGGCGACACGGTCGGCGACCCCTACAAGGACACCGCCGGCCCCGCCGTGAACCCGGCGATCAAGATCACCAACATCATCGCCCTGCTGCTGCTGGCGGTGCTGGCGCATAGCTGAGAGAGATGTCGCCCGCGGCGGGGTTCTCGGACCCCGCCGCGGCGGCCGCCTTGCCCGGAACATCGACCGTGCCGGGATCGACGACGACGGATGACCGGCGGGCTTCGTGGTCCCGGGGAGTCGCGCTATGCTCGGCGGGCGTCACGGCCTGCGCTTCGGGATCCTGTCATGACTGAGGGAGAACGCTTCGTCGGCAGCCTACCGGTGAAGCTGGACTTCCACGATCGCAGCAAGCGTCGGTCGTATGATGTGACGCGGCGTGTCGCTGCCCACCTCGTCGACAATCCCGCTCTGGTCGAGCACGGCAGGGCTTACCTCGAGCGATGCGTGCGCCCCGACCCTGCGCAGGCTCGTTATTACGCCCTGTGGGTGGAACTCCTCCGTCGGGATGTCCGGCAGATCGTCCGGCAGATGCTGGAGGATACCCCGCAGGGAGACCTGCTGCGCGACACGCAGCCGGTCTTCGTCGTGATCTCACCCGAGGAGCGGAGGCCGCCTCGCGACATAGAACGGCGTTGAGGGAGCGTGCCGGGGATCTCCTCAGATGATGCGCAGAGACAGGCTCGACCACATCCTGCGAGCGGCCGGCGCAGTGACGGGCCAGCATCGGTTCGTGCTGGTCGGTTCAGCCGTCGTCCTGATTCGATGCCGGAACATCCCCGGTGACATGCTGCTGACCCCCGAGGCGGATCTCTACGTGCCCGACGTGCTGGATGCGGAGGCGTTGTCCGACACCATCGAGGCCAATATCGGCCAGGGATCGAGCTTCCACCAGAAGTACGGCTACTATTGTGACGGCGTCTCCGCCGGAACGGCCGTGATGCCGATGGACTGGGTGGAGCGCGCCACCCTGTACGAAAGTGCCGGCTGTCCCGGCATCTCGGTGACCGTACCGGATCCCACCGACGTGGCCCTGGCCAAGGCTGTGGCCTGGAGGGAGAAGGACCGGACTTGGCTGGCATCCGGCCTCCGGTCGAAGCTCTTCGCGCTCGACGCGATGGCGGCCCATCTTCCTCGGATGCCCCCGTCCGCTCCCGGATCGGCCGAAATGAAGCGCCGGCTCGGGTGGCTCGCCGCGGAATGCGCGCTGCCGTTCGATCCAACGTGGTGACCTGCTGAGTTCAGCGGCGGTTCCGCCATGTGCGCCCCCGCACGGCGCCGCCGGCGTTATTGCGCTGCACCTTGGCATCGCCGCGCCGCAGCGCCACCTCGGCGCCGGAACGAAACGGACGCGGCCCGCGCCGCACCAGCACGAGGTATCCCATGCCGTCCCTGCTCGACCCGATCCGCATCGGCGCCATCGAGGCGAAGAACCGGATCTTCATGGCCCCGCTCACCCGCGGCCGCGGCACACGCGAGCACGTGCCGACCCCGATCATGGCCGAGTATTACGCCCAGCGCGCCAGCGCCGGCCTGATCCTCACCGAGGCCACCGGCATCTCCCAGGAGGGCCTCGGCTGGCCCTACGCCCCGGGCATCTGGTCCGACGCCCAGGTCGATGCGTGGCGGCCGATCGTGAAGGCCGTCCACGACAAGGGCGGCAAGATCGTCTGCCAGATCTGGCACATGGGCCGGATGGTCCATCCGGACTTTCTGGGCGGCGCCAAGCCCGTCTCGTCTTCCGCCACGACGGCGCCGGATCAGGCCCACACCTACGCGGGCAAGAAGCCCTACGCCGAGGCCCGCGCCCTGGAGGTCGCCGAGATCCCGCGGCTGCTGGCCGATTACGAGCGCGCCACCGCCAACGCCCTGGCGGCCGGCTTCGACGGGGTGCAGATCCACGCGGCGAACGGCTACCTGATCGACGAGTTCCTGCGCGACGGCACCAACCACCGCACCGACCAGTACGGCGGCTCCATCGAGAACCGCGTGCGGCTGCTGCGCGAGGTGACCGAGGCGGTGTCGAAGGTGGCGGGGTCTGAGCGCACCGGCGTGCGCCTGTCGCCCAACGGCGCGATCCAGGGGTGCAACGATTCGAACCCCGAGCCGCTGTTCGTGGCCGCCGCCCAGGCGCTGGCGGATCTCGACATCGCGTTCCTGGAGATGCGCGAGCCGGGTCCGGACGGGACCTTCGGCAAGGCCGATCATCCGCCGATCGCCCCGGCGATGCGGCGCGTGTTCCGCAACCCGATGATCCTCAACGCCGACTATGACGGCATCAGCGGCCAGAAGGCGCTGGATGCCGGGCAGGCGGACGCCATCGCGTTCGGGCGCACCTTCATCGCCAACCCCGATCTCGTCGAGCGGATCGCCAAGGGCGCACCGCTCAACACCGACGAGGCGGCCACCTGGTACAGCCAGGGCCCGAAGGGCTACATCGATTACCCGACGCTGGGGCAGGCCCGCGCCGCGTAGGGCCCGGCTTGATCGGCCGCCGCGCCCGTCGCGGGCGCGGCGCGTCAGTCTTTGTGGTGACGCACTCTGGTACCGAACCGGTATCCACGTCAGCACAGAGCGCGCTCTAGGCAGGGGACCCCAACGAGCCTATGTGACGGCCGAACCATGGATGTGCCGGCACCTCACGCGCTCGCGGCTTCCCAACCGACCGGCGGCGCCTGGAGCACCGCGGAACGGATCGCGGAACTGCGTGACCTCGCGATCCTCGACACGGAGCCTGAGCCGCTCTACGACGATCTCGTCCGGGTCGCCGCCCATGTCTGCCGGGCGCCCGTCGCCCTCGTCAGCCTCGTGGATGCCGAGCGGCAATGGTTCAAGTCGGAGGTCGGGCTCGGCAAGCGCGAGCTGCCGATCACCTGCTCGGTCTGCGCCCACACGATCGAGGCGGGGGCGCTGCTCGTCATCCCCGACCTGACCGCCGATTCACGCACGGTCGAGAATCCGCTGGTGACCGGGCCCGAGGGCTTCCGCTTCTACGCGGGGGCGGTGATCCGGGGGGCCCAGGGTATCCCCCTCGGCGCTCTCTGCGTGCTCGACCGGACGACACGGCCGGACGGGCTCGATTCGGAGCAGGAAGCCACCCTCACCGCCCTGGCGCGCCAGATCTCCAGCCTGCTGGAGCACCGCCGGACCCTGGCGCAGGTGGCGAGCCGCGAGGCGGAGATCGCCGCGAGCGAGCGCCGCTTCCGAGTGATGACGTCGGCGATGCCCCAGATGGTCTGGACCACCCGGCCGGACGGGTTCCACGACTACTACAACGACCGCTGGTACGAGTTCACCGGCGTGCCCTACGGCTCGACCGACGGCGAGGGCTGGAACGACATGTTCCACCGCGACGATCAGGAGCGGGCCTGGGCGCGGTGGCGCCACTCGCTGGCCACCGGCGAGCCCTACGAGATCGAGTACCGCCTGCGCCACAACAGCGGTGCCTATCGCTGGACGCTGGGCCGCGCCATGCCGATCCGCGATGCCGAAGGGCGGATCGAGCGCTGGTTCGGCACCTGCACCGACATCGACGACCTGAAGCGGGCCGAGGCCGAGGCGCGCAAGCTCGCCGCCATCGTGGAGACCTCGAAGGACTTCATCGGCCTCTGCACCCTCGACGGCGCCATCACCCATCTCAACGAGGCGGCCCTGACGCTTGTCGGCCTGCCCGACCTCGCCGCCGCCCGCCGGCACCGGATCCCCGACTTCTTCACCGCGGACAGCCGCCGTATCCTGGAGGAGACGGCGATGCCGGCGATGCGCCGGGACGGGTTCTGGGAGGGCGAATTGGCCTTCCGGCATTTCGGCACCGGCGAGCCGGTGGCGGTGGCCTACAACATCTTCCCGGTGCGAGACCCGACCGGGGCCGAGATCGGCTACGCCACCGTCACCCGCGACCTGCGCGAGGCCAAGCGCGCCGAGGAGGCCCGCGATCTGCTGATCCGCGAGTTGTCGCACCGGATCAAGAATATCTTCGCGGTGGTGGGCGGGCTCGCCGCCCTCACCGCCCGGAGCGACCCCGCGGCCCAGCCCTTCGCCAAGGCGTTCCGCGAGCGCCTCGGCGCCCTGGCGCGGGCCCACGAATACGTCCGGCCGCATTCCCCCGACAGCGCCCCGGCGGTCGCGGGGCAGACGGTGCTGGGCCTGATGCGCCTGATCATGGCCGCCTACGAGGAGGGCGGGCAGGCGCGGGTCGCCATCTCGGGGGACGATACCGAGATCGGCGAGCGCACCGCGACCGCGCTGGCGCTGATCATGCACGAGCAGGCCACCAACGCGATGAAGTACGGCGGCCTCTCCACCAAGGAGGGCGGCGTGTCCCTGAGCGGGCTGCGGGAGGCGGGGCGCTACACCCTGACATGGCGGGAGGCCGGCGGCCCCCCGATCACCGCCGCCCCCACGCGAAAAGGGTTCGGGACGGTGCTGGCCGAGCGCAGCGTGGCCGGCCAGCTCGACGGCGTGCTGGAGCACGACTGGACGCCCGGCGGCCTCCTGATGCGGCTCAGCGTGCCGATCGAGAATCTCCGGGCCTGAGATGGCCGGTCGGACGGAGGGTGCCGGGCCGCGCCTCGTCGTGCTCGATTTCGACGGGACCCTGGCCGACAGCTTCGACTGGTTCTGCTCGGTCATGAACGGCGTCGCCGCGCGCTACCGCTTCCGCCAGGTCGAGGCGCATGAGGTCGAGGGCCTGCGCCTCCAGGGCGCACGCGCGATCGTCGCCCATCTCGGTATCCCGCGCTGGAAGCTGCCGCTGATCGCCCGCCACATGCACATGCTCGCGGCTCGCGACGCGGGGCAGATCGCGCTGTTTCCGGGCGTGCCCGAGATGCTGGCCGGGATCGCGCAGGCCGGCGTGCCGATGGCGGTCCTGTCGTCGAATCGGGCCGACACGGTGCGGCGGGTGCTCGGGCCGGACAACGCCGCCCGCATCGATGCCTATGCCTGCGGGGCTTCCTTGTTCGGCAAGGCGCGGCGGCTGCGGCAGCTCCTGGCGCGCCGGGGGGTGGCGCCGGCGCAGGCCCTATGCATCGGCGACGAGATTCGCGATCTTGAGGCGGCCCGCGCCCTCGGCTGCCCGTTCGGCGCGGTCGCGTGGGGCTATACCGACCCCAAGGCGCTGACCGCGCAGAGGCCGGACTACCTGTTCTCGGATCCCGAAGAGATCGCCCGCCTGCTGGCGGGCGCCCCGGCTCACAGGCCGCGGTTGGCGCCCGGCACGACGCTGGCACCGTTGCCGCTGCCGAACGGCTCGTAGCGGGTCAGGCCGCGGAACAGCTGGCTGAGGAAGGCCCGGTCGGCGCCGCTCGTCGGGGTGGTGCGCTCGATGAAGTCGAACACGCGCCCGTCCTGCAGGCCGTAGAGCGCCACGCGCTCGACCTTGAAGGCGGGGGTGAAGTAGACGGCCGTGACCTTCTGGTCCTCGACCTGCTCGCCCATGAACATGATCGTGCGGCGGGTGTTCTGGGAGATGTAGTACCAGGACTTGTTGCCGACCGTGGAGACCGTGGAGGGGGTGCCCAGGATCTGCAGCACCTGCTCGGGGGTCATGCCGGGCTTGATCGTGGCGAGCGCCGCCTGATCGACCTGATAGCCGTGGCGCAGCTCCTCGCCGATGCAGCCGGACAGGCCGGCTCCCGCGAGGCCGAGCAGGGCGAGGCGCGCGAAGGACTGGACGAGACGGCGCCGCATCGGGACCCCAGGAAACGTGTGGACGGACGGGGCGCAACCGATGCCGCCGGCACAGAATTCCGGCGACGCTTGCGCCCTGGGCGTGGGTTGCCGTACCGCGGGGTTATGGCTTTGACAAGGCAAGCTTGGCCACACTGGCACGGAGCGTGGCATCGATGATCGGGCGGTTGTTCCGACGGGCGAATGCGCGGCGGCAGGCCGTCGAGGACCTGCACGTGGCGCTCAGCATGGCGGCCCGCCGCCCGGGCCTCTACACCCGGCTCGGCGTACCCGACACCGTGGAGGGCCGGTTCGAGGCCCTGTGCCTGCACGCCATCCTGGTCCTGCGCCGGCTGAACCATCTGCCGGCCCCGGCCGCCGAGGTGGCGCAGGATCTCGTGAATTCCATCTTCACCCAGCTCGACGCGTCCCTGCGCGAACTGGGCGTCGGCGACATGGGCGTGGCGAAGCGGATGAAGAAGCTCGGCGCGGCCTTCTACGGCCGGGCCGCCGGCTACGATTCCGCCCTGGATGCGGGCGACACGGACGCACTGCGCACGGCCCTCGTCCGCAACGTTCTCGGCGGCGCAGGGGATGGGGCGGGGCTCGCCGCCTACGTGCAGGCCTCCGATGGAGCGCTCGCCGGGGCGGATCTCGACGCGCTGCTCGGGGCCGGACCGCCCTTCCCGGAGCCGGATGGTTTCGCACCGGACAGAGAAGCAGAAGGAGCCATCGCATGAGCCGGGACGGCCGCCGGGAGAGTACCCAGGACAGCTTTCCGCTCGCGCGCTGGGTCAATGTCGAGCGCCTGCCCCAGGGGCGGGGCGCGGTGACCGTGGAGGCGAGCCCGGCGGAGTGCGCGGCGCTCGCGGCGGATTTCAAGATCCCGGGCATCCGCGATCTGGTCGGGCACTTCGCCATCTCGGGTCCCACCAGCCGCCTCGTCGTGACCGGGACCGTGGAGGCCCTTGTGACGCAGATCTGCACCGTGAGCCTCGAACCCTTCGAGGGACCTGTGCATGAGCCGGTGGAGGTCGTCTTCACCGATACCGACCAGCTCGCCGGCACCGATGCCGAGGATGCCGATATCCCCGATCCCCTGGTCGGCGGCCGCATCGATTTCGGCGCGCTCACCGCGGAGTTCCTGGCGCTGGGCCTCGATCCGTATCCGCGCAAGCCCGGCACCGCCTTCGAGCCGGTGGTGGCGGGCGACGATGCGGGTCCGCTCGCCGCCCTGGCCAAGCTGCGCGACGGCGAGGGCTGATCTTTCGCGGCGCGGCGCGCCGGCCCTTTCCCGGGCGCATGGAGCGCCAGCGGAATGCGACCCGGGATCCAGCACGAGACGTCGCGAAGCGTCTAACGGGATCAACCTGTGCCGCTGGCGCGGCGCTTTTGGTGCTGGATCCCGGATCAGGTTCCGCTTCGCTCCACCTGTCCAGGAAAAGGGTCTGCTTGAGAAGCGCGGGCAGTGAGGGTGCGTGACGCCCGCAGCCGAACACCCCGACAAGGCTGCCTCCACCCCCGCCGGCGAATGACGGAACCGTCCGGCGCCCGATTTCATTTGCCCGCCGGGCCGGTATCGCTATGGTCCGCCGCGCCCGGCGGGACCCCTCCCGCCTGTTCCCCCGCCGAGACCCGCGACCCGCTACCGACATGTCCCAACGCGTGTGCATCTCGCTCGACGCCATGGGCGGCGACCACGGGCCCTCCACGGTCGTGCCCGGGGCGGCGCTGGCCCGCGAGCGCCATCCCGACACCACCTTCCTGATGTTCGGCGACGAGGCGGTGATCGCACCGCTGGTCGCCAAGGAGCCCCGGCTCAAGGACTGCGTCGAGATCCGCCATACCAGCGTGGCGGTTTCCATGGACGACAAGCCGAGCCAGGCGGTGCGCCAGGGGCGGGGCAAGTCCTCCATGTGGCAGGCCATCCAGGCGGTGCGCGACGGGCAGGCCCAGGCCTGCGTGTCGGCCGGCAACACCGGCGCCCTGATGGCCATGTCGAAGATCTGCCTGAAGACCATGTCGGGCATCGAGCGGCCGGCCATCGCCTGCCTGTGGCCGACCGTGCGCGGCGAGAGCGTCGTGCTCGACGTCGGCGCGACGATCGGCACCGATGCCGAGCACCTCGTCGAGATGGCGGTGATGGGCTCGGCCATGGCCCGCATCGTGTTCGACCTCGACCGGCCGACCGTCGGCCTGCTCAACGTCGGCACCGAGGAGATGAAGGGCAACGAGGCGGTCAAGGAGGCCGCCCGGATGCTGCGCGAGATGGAGAGCCCGGGGCTCGCCTATCACGGCTTCGTCGAGGGCACGGATCTCGGCCGCGGCACGGTCGACGTGGTGGTGACCGAGGGTTTCACGGGCAACATCGCCCTCAAGACCGCCGAGGGCACCGCCAAGCAGATCGGCACCTATCTGCGCGCCGCCATGACCCGGACGCTGTCGGCCAAGATCGGCGCGTTCTTCGCCCGGCAGGCCTTCCGGGCGCTCAGGGACAAGATGAATCCGAGCCGGTCCAACGGCGGCGTGTTCCTCGGGCTGGAGGGCATCGTCATCAAGAGCCACGGCTCCGAGAACGCGCAGGGCTTCGCTGCGGCGGTCGATCTCGCGCACGACATGGCCCGGCACGACATGATCCGCACGATCCGCGAGATGCTCGACCAGACGGCGGCCCTGGCGCCGGCCTGACGCCGTTCAGGATGGAAAACGGATCGCTCCGGCGCCACGCCTGACGGTTGTGATGCTGGAGCAGTCCGGGAAGGACAGAGATGGTAACCCTCCGCACTGACCCCGACCAGAGCCGGCGTGCGCCCCAGCGGCGCTCGGTGGTGGTCGGGACCGGCTCGTGCCTGCCCGAACAGGTGGTGACCAACGCCGATCTCGCCGCGCGGATCGACACCTCCGACGACTGGATCGTCCAGCGCACGGGCATCCGCCAGCGCCACATCGCGTCGGCCGGCGAGACCACCGCGGTGCTCGGGACCCGGGCCGCCTGGGCGGCGCTCGACGATGCCGGGCTGACGGGCGACGACATCGACCTCGTGATCTGCGCGACCTCGACGCCGGACCACACCTTCCCGGCGACCGCGACCCAGATCCAGGCGGCGCTCGGCATCCACCAGGGGGCGGCGTTCGACCTGCAGGCGGTCTGCGCCGGCTTCGTGTTCGGGGTCTCGACCGCCGACAAGTTCCTCACCACCGGGGCGGCCCGCCGGGCGCTGGTGATCGGCGCCGAGACGTTTTCGCGGATCCTTGACTGGGAGGATCGCACCACCTGCGTGCTGTTCGGCGACGGGGCCGGGGCGATCGTGCTGGAGGCGCGGGACGATGCGGAAGGCCGGGGCGTCCTGAGCACCAGCCTGCGCTCGGACGGGCGGCATCGCGGGAAGCTGTACGTCGATGGCGGTCCGGGCTCCACCGGCACCGTGGGCCACCTGCGCATGGAAGGGCGCGACGTGTTCCGCTTCGCCGTGGGCCAAGTCACCGACGTGATCGTCGAGGCCTTCGCGCAGGCCGGCCTCGCGGCCGACGACCTGACGTGGTTCGTGCCGCATCAGGCCAACCGGCGGATCATCGAGGCCTCGGCCGACAAGCTCGGGATCAGCCGCGAGAAGATCGTGCTCACGGTGGATCGCCACGGCAACACCTCGGCGGCCTCGATCCCCCTGGCCCTGGACGTGGCCCGGCGGGACGGGCGCATCCGGACGGGCGATCTGGTGATGATCGAGGCGATCGGCGGCGGCTTCAGTTGGGGGGCGGCTCTGATCCGCTGGTAACGCCCCCGAAACAATTCGATGGGCCCACGCGGTTGACCGGGGGCGGAGCGCCGATTAGCGTGCCGGATCATAGGGATACGTCTTCGGCATCGGGTGCGGTACAGTTCGCCGCGCCCGGCGCCGTGGGATAAGAGACGCTGGCAGGGGGATACGGCATGGCAGGCAAGACGGTGACGCGCGCCGACTTGAGCGAGGCCGTCTACCATCAGGTGGGCCTGTCGCGGACCGAGTCGGCCGCCCTCGTCGAGACGGTGCTGTCGGAGATCTGCAGTTGCCTGGCGAGCGGCGAGACGGTGAAGCTGTCCTCGTTCGGTTCCTTCGTGGTGCGCAGCAAGGGCAAGCGCGTCGGCCGCAACCCGAAGACCGGGGTCGAGGTGGCGATCGAGCCGCGCCAGGTGATGGTGTTCAAGCCCTCGAACGTGCTCAAGGCCAGGATCAACGGCCTGAACGGCGCGAACGGACACGACGACGACGAGTGAGGTTTTCGGGCGGCCCGACATGGGGCCGTCGCGCAGCACTTATCCAAAACTTCCCGCCCAGCGCCGGACCCACGCGCCCTCCCCCCTCTGCGGGGGAGGGAGACGCGCGGAGACGTCTTCGGCCCAAGAGGGTATCAACACTCGTCTGGCACCGCCGTGCGGGCGACGTTCATCACCATGGCCAGCAAGGCGTAATAGCCGTTGATCCCGGCCAGATCGATCACGCCCTGCTCGCCGAAGCGCGCCGCCGCGGCCGCGTAGGTGGCATCGCCCACCGCGCGGTGGTGCGTCAGCTCGGTCGAAAAATCGTAGGCCAGCGCCTCGTCGGCGCTCATCGTGTCGGGGCGGCGCCCCTCGGAGAGCGCCTGCGCGGTCTCGGGGGCGACCCCGGCCTTCAGGGCGATCGGGTGATGGATCGCCCACTCGACCGGCTGGCTCCAGGCCTGGGCGACGATCAGGATCGTGAACTCGCTGATGCGCAGCGGCAGGGCGCTGCCGTAGCGCAGGTAGAGTCCCATCCGGCTCGCGCAGAGCATCAGCTCGGGGCTGCGCAGGAGCGGCACGAACGGCCCGAAGACCGGCACGCCGCGCTCGGCCTCGAACGCCGCTGCGGCCTCGGCTTGCGCCGTGGTCAGTCCCTCGGCCGGGATCACCGGCATGCGCTCCGTGCTGTCCTGCTCCCCGGCCATGACCGCCCCCCGCTTCCCGCGCCGCAGCACGCTCTGGATTTCCGGCCCCACTGCGCCTAGACCATTCAGGCTCAACGGCACGACCCGCGACCGGATCGCGATCCCGACACGCCAGCGAGGCTTACGGCTTTGGCCCTCCCCGTCAACGATCGCCGGCGCATCATGCTGCTCACGGGCGCGAGCCGGGGCATCGGCCACGCCACCGTGAAACGATTCTCCGCCGCGGGCTGGCGCGTGATCACCTGCTCGCGCCACCCCTTCCCGGAGAACTGCCCCTGGGAGATGGGTCCCGAGGACCATCTCCAGGTCGACCTCGCGGACGCGCAGGACACGATGCGCGCCGTCGAGGAGGTCCGGGGCCGGCTCGCCGCCGAGGGCGGTGTGCTGCACGCGCTCGTCAACAATGCCGGGATCTCGCCCAAGGGGTCCGAGGGCGAGCGCCTGGGCGCCCTGGCGACCGAGTTCGCCACGTGGCAGCGGGTGTTTCAGGTCAACCTCTTCGCGACGATCCTGCTGGCCCGCGGCCTGTGCGACGAGCTCGCCCGGGCCAGGGGCTCGATCGTCAACGTGACCTCGATCGCGGGCTCGCGCGTCCACCCCTTCGCGGGGGCGGCCTACGGCACCTCCAAGGCCGCGCTCGCCGGCCTCACCCGGGAGATGGCCGCCGATTTCGGGCCCCTGGGCGTGCGGGTGAACGCGATCTCGCCGGGCGAGATCGACACCTCGATCCTGTCGCCCGGCACCGAGAAGCTCGTCGAGCAGATCCCGCAGCGCCGGCTCGGCACGCCGGACGAGGTCGCCAAGGCGATCTACTTCCTGTGCACCGAGGCCTCCTCCTACGTGAACGGGGCCGAACTCCACATCAACGGCGGCCAGCACGTTTGACCGGAGCCCGTCCCCCCTCGGACGCCGGTCGCGCGGCGCGATCGGGCGGGCGGAGCCGGGCGCTCCTCCTGCTCCTGCTCCTGTGCGCGGCCCCCGCGGGTGCGCGGGCGGAGCCCGGTGTCCGGATCCTCGATCTGCCCTTCACGGTGCGGACGCTGCGCGGCCCCCGCAGCGAGATTGCGGTGTCGGTCGCGACCTCGGGGCTGCTGCCGATCGCCGGCGCGAGGACCGGCCGCGAGGCGGGCGACGAGGAGAGCGCGCCGGTCGCCGTGGTCTGGGGCGACGAGGGCGGCGCCGTGCTCACGCTGGCGGACGGCACGGTCACGGTGAAGCCGATCGGGCGCGAGGCCGTGGAGGGCCTGAGCGCCGCTGAGACGCCGCGCGGCGCCCTGCCGGGCACGCGGCGGGCTCTCTCCGGGCCGCTCAGCGCCTATCTCACAGGCCGCGCCCGCGCCCCCGACGGCAGCGCGGCCGCCGCCGTCCTGACGATCCGCGAGCGCCAGCCCCTGGCGGTCAGCACCGATCCGAAGCCGGTGCCGGTCGCCACCGCGACGGTGCCGGCGGGGGACGCGGCGGTGTTCGCGCCCCTGCGGCCGCGCCTGCTGCGCCTCGCCGGCCGGCCGGCCCTGCTGGCCGCGACCCTGTCGGGCGCCGATTCGGGCGGGCTCGCGCTGATCACCCGCCCGGGCGCCGAGGCAAGCTGGCGTGTCGCGGCGCGCACGCCGCCGCAGCCCGGCCCACCCCTGAAGATCGCCGGCATCGCCGATTTCTCCGGATCCGGCACGCCCCAGGCCGCGACGGTCGATGCGCGCGGCCGGCTCCAGCTCTGGACGCTGCAGCCCGACACGATCGAGGCCGCCGGGGAGGCCACGGGCTACGCGGCCGGCGATGGCGATTCGGACCTCGCCGTCACCGCTCCGGCCGGGGGGGCACCGCCCGAGCTGGTGCTGCCGGTGGCGGGCCGCCCTGAGATCGCCCTCGTCTCCGCGAAGGGTTCCGTGCACGAGCGCCTGCGCGTCACGCTGCCGGCTCCGGCCGCGACCGGCATCGTCGTTCTGGGCGAGGGGAACGCGGCCCGGCTGCTGGTCGGCCTCGCCGACGGGCGGGTGGCGGTCGTCGCACCCGACGGGGGGACGCCGTGAGCGCGGAATCCGACAGCCGCCTGTTCCCCGCGCGGCCCTTCGTGGGCGCCTCGATCGCGGTGATCCGGGACGACCGGGTCCTGCTCGCGGCGCGGGCCAACGAGCCGATGCGGGGCGTCTGGACTCTGCCGGGCGGCCTCGTGGAGACCGGCGAATCCCTGGCCGAGGCGGCGTTGCGCGAATTGTCCGAGGAAGTCGGCCTCTCGGCGGAGGTGGTCGGCGTGCTCTCGCCCACCGAGATCATCGTGCGGGACGAGGCCGGCCGCGCCCGGCATCATTACGTCGTCCATCCGCACGCCGCCCTCTGGCGCGGCGGCGAGCCGGTGGCCGGCCCGGAGGCGCTCGGCACCCGCTGGGCCAGCCTGGACGAGGTCGCCACCCTGCCGACCACCCCGGGCCTGATCGGCACCCTGCGCGAGGCGTTTGCGCGGATCGGCGCGCGGGACGGGGAGGCGACGGCGTGAGGCGATCGGCGGCGATCCTGTGCCTGCTGGCGCTCGTCGCCGGGACGGCCGCCGCGCCCGCCCTGGCCCAGCAGCGCACCGGGCGGGCGCCCGCACCGGCCAAGGAGGCCTCGAAGGAAGCGCCCAAGGAGACGAGCGCCCCCGCCGACATCCCCGCACCCTACGACCGCGACCTGATGCGCATGTCCGAGATCATCGGGGCGCTCGCCTTCCTGCGCGGCCTCTGCGCGGCGCCGGACGCCGCGGATTGGCCGGCCCGCATGAAGGCGCTGATCGAGTCCGAGGGGGTGACGCCGGCCCGCCGCGACCGGCTGGCCGGCGCCTACAACCGCGGCTATCGCGGCTACGCGCTGACCTACCGGGTCTGCACCCCGGCCGCGCACGAGGCGGCTGCCCACTACGTCGCCGAGGGCGACAGGCTGTCGCACGCCCTGGCCGGACGCTTCGGCGGGTGATGCAGAGGGGTGATGCACACACGACACACCCCGCGGCGATGCCGGGGAAGCCTCGGATTTGAGCCCTGGCGTTAACCGATCCGAAATTCCCGGCTGGCCGAGCCGCCGGGACCCGCCTATCATCCGTTGGTCCACCGGGTCGCGTGCCCGGCGCAACGGAAGTATCTGTCATGCAGCACATCTCTCACACCGCCCCTCTCGAGGTCGATGTCGAGGAGAAGCGCGTCGCGCTGAGTTACGTCTCGGAAGCCTTCGCGGAAGGCTGTCTGGACGGGCTCGATGGAGACTGCATGGCCCAGGCCGCCCTGTTCGCGGCCTTCCAGGAACTGGTGATGACCTACGGTGAGGAGGCCACGGCGCGCTACGCGGAAGGTTTTCCCGAGCGCATCCGCGGGGGCGCCTTCACCACGACGCTCCAGCATTAGGGCGCGCTCCGCCGAGTTGGTCACGGTGCACGACGGGGTTCGATGACGCGGCTTAGCGTGATCTCACCCAAAGCGCTTCGGTGTCGTGTCGTGTACGGTACGTGGTGTCTGCGGCTTCTCGGACATCGATGACATAGGAAGGCCGGCGTCGGGAGCGGTTGAGACGCGGGCGGGGAGCCCTTACCTCCCGGCTCGCCGCCCCGTCGTTGAGGAACCGCCTGCCATGCCCGTCGCCCTGCTGCCGGACCGCGCCCTCGTCACCGTCACCGGGCCGGACGCCGCCGCGCTGCTCCAGGGCGTGCTGACCTGCAATGTCGAGACGCTCCAGGATTCGGAGGCCCGCCTCGGCGCGCTGCTGACGCCGCAGGGCAAGATCCTGTTCGACTTCCTCGTGTCGCGTCTGCCGGACGGCTTCCGGTTCGACGTGCTGATGGACCGCGCGGGCGACCTCGCCAAGCGCCTGACGCTCTACCGCCTGCGCGCGCAGGCGACGATCGCAGCCGACCCGACCGTGGCGGTCGCGGCCGCCTGGGATGGCGCCGCCCCGGCCGCCGCCGAGGCGGTCGCCGATGCCCGCCATGTCGATCTCGGCGCCCGGCTCTACGCCGCCGAGGGCGCCTTCTCGGCCGATGCCGCGGAGGCCGATTACCACGCGCATCGGATCGCCCTCGGCATCCCCGAGGGCGGGCGCGACTACGCCTTCGGCGATGCCTTCCCGCACGAGGCGCTGATGGACCAGCTCGGCGGCGTCGACTTCAAGAAGGGCTGCTACGTCGGTCAGGAGGTGGTGTCGCGCATGCAGCACCGGGGCACGGCCCGGACCCGCATCCTGGCGGCCGCCTACCCGGACGGCGCCCCCGCGCCGGGCACCGAGATCACGGCGGCCGGCAAGGTTCTGGGCACCACCGGCAGCGCCGCCGGCAGGCGGGGCCTCGCCCTGGTGCGGATCGACCGTCTGGGCGATGCGCTGGCCGCCGGCGAGACGCCGCGGGCCGGCGAATGCCCGGTGCGGCTCGAACGGCCGGGCTACGCGACCTTCGCGATGCCGGAGGTTGCCGCGGGCGCGGCCGGATGAGTTCAACGGGCGCCGCGCAGCGGCTCGACAGCGCTTCCCGCGATGGCGTTCCGCACCTGTTCTCATTAAACCGGTCCGATGACAGAGACCGGCCTGATCGATCATCCCGACGGCTGCCCCCGCTGCTGGTGGGCGGGCCTCGATCCGCTCTACGTCGCCTATCACGACACCGAATGGGGCGTGCCCGAGCATGACGGCCGGGCGCTCTACGAGAAGCTGATCCTCGACGGCTTCCAGGCCGGGCTGTCGTGGATCACCATCCTGCGCCGCCGCGAGGGGTTTCGCGACGCCTTCGCGGGTTTCGACCCGGAGCGGATCGCCCGCTTCACGCAGGACGACGTTGCCCGGCTGATGCAGGACACCCGCATCATCCGCAACCGCGCCAAGATCGTCGGGACGATCGCGGGCGCCCGCGCGTGGCTGCGGATCGAGGAGCGCGGCCCCGGCTTCGCGCGCTTCCTCTGGGACTTCGTGGACGGGCAGCCGATCCAGGGCAGCGCCCGGAGCCGGGCCGAGATCCGGACCGAGACGCCGGTCTCCCGGGCGATCGGCAAGGCCCTCAAGGCGGAGGGGTTTTCCTTCTGCGGGCCGACCATCGTGCACGCCTTCATGCAGGCGGTCGGCATGGTCAACGACCACCTCGTCGGCTGCCACCGGCACCGGCCCTGCGCCGAACTGGGAGGGCCGCGGTGAACCCCCCGGCCCCGCGCGCGTGGCAACGGATGCTCTCCGGCCGCCGCCTCGACCTCCTCGATCCGGCACCCCGCGACATCGAGATCGCCGACATCGCCCACGGCCTCGCCCGGGTCGCGCGCTGGAACGGCCAGACCCGGGGGCCGCACGTGTTCTCGGTGGCCCAGCACAGCCTTCTGGTCGAGGCGGCGGGCCGCCATCTCTCGCCCGGCTGCACCGAGACCGAAGGTTTGGAACTGCTGCTCCACGACGCGCCCGAATATGTCGTCGGCGACATCATCTCCCCCCTGAAGGCCGTGATCGGCGACGCCTATCGCGGCGTCGAGCTGCGCCTGCTCGATGCCATGCGCCGCCGCTTCGACCTGCCCGCCCCCGCCCCCGCCCTAGCCCACCTCGTGAAGCAGGCCGATCGGGCCGCCGCCCATCTGGAGGCCGTGCGGCTGGCGGGCTTCGCGCCGGAGGAGGCCGAGCGCTATTTCGGCCACCCTGCGGACCTGCCCGAGGCGGTCGTCGCCCTGACCGAGCCCTGGCCCACCGCCGTGGCCGAGGCGCGGTTCCTGGCGCGGTTCGAGGCGCTGCACGCGAACTGACCGGCCGCCCTCGATCCGTCACGATCGCACGGCACAGGCGCCCACGATGCCAACCATCCATGTCTGCCCGCTCGCGCGCCTGCCCGAGACCGTCGCCGCCACCGGCGCGAGCCACGTGCTCACGCTCGTCAATGTCGGCACGCCCCTCGAACGGCCCGCCTTGATCGCGGCCGACAATCACGCCGTCATCGGGGTCAGCGACATCGCGGAACCGCGGGACGGTCACGATTTGCCGGCTGAGGAACACGTCGAGGGCATCCTGGCCTTCACCCGGGCCTGGCCCCGGGAGAAGCCGCTGGTGATTCACTGCTATGCCGGGATCAGCCGGTCGACCGCGGCGGCCTACATCGCGGCCTGCGCGCTGGCGCCGGAGCGCGACGAGGGCGCGATCGCCGAGGCCCTGCGGGCGGCCTCCCCCTCGGCGACGCCCAATCCCCTGTTCGTGGCCATCGCCGACCGGATGCTCGGACGGGACGGCCGCATGGTGGCGGCTGTCGCGCGGATCGGCCGCGGCGCGGAGGCCTTCGAGGGCGTGCCGTTCTGCCTCGCGCTGACGTGAGTTCGGTTTTGGTGTGGCGGAAAGGCCGCCGCGCCGCTTCAAAACGGCCCGGCATCCTGGTCCCCTGGGTTGTGGCGCCGGGGGCTGGCACCGTAGAACCGGTTCAAAGGACGGATCTGGAATGAGTGCGAGCAGACCCGAGGTGGCCCAGGCCGCCGGCGACCTACCCTTCGAGAAGGCCCTGGAGCAGCTGGAGGAAATCGTCCGCCGGCTCGAACGGGGCGACGTGCCGCTCGACGAATCGGTGGCGATCTACGAGCGCGGCGAGGTGCTGAAGAAGCACTGCGAGGCGCTTCTCAAGCGGGCCGAGGCGCGGATCCAGCGGATCACCCTCGGCTCTGACGGGCGGCCCGAGGGCGTGGCCCCGCTCGATATGTCCTGAGGCTCGGCGGTGCGACCGATCCCGTCCGATAGAGGTTGATGCCGTGACGATGACCCCTGAGCAGAGCGCGCTTCTCGACCGCATTCCGAACCCGGCCGCGCTGCGGCGTCTTTCCGAATCGGAGCTGCCGGCGGTGGCGGAGGCGGTGCGCGCCGAGATGATCGACGCGGTCTCGATCACCGGCGGCCATCTCGGCTCGGGGCTCGGCGTGGTCGAGCTGACGGTG
>NZ_JAKSYM010000228.1 GCF_022829545.1 Methylobacterium sp. J-030
CCTATGCGGCGGATCCCGATACGGTGCTCGACTTCTACGACCATCGCCGCCGCGGCGTGATCGCGGCCGCGCCGAACGCCGCGCACGTCGCCCTGGCCCAGGCCGAGGCCCGGCTCGCCGCACGGGCCGGGCGGCTGTTCCTGGGCCCGCAGAACGTCGACGACCTGCACGATCCGGGGGGCTCCCGGGCGTTCGTGCATATGCACGGCGAGCTGCCCCGGACCCCCTGTTGCCCTTCCGGGGCGGTCACCCTGGACTTGTCAGAGACCGCTCGCCGTTATCGCGAGCGCAGCGTAGCGACCTAGGGCAGCGCGACCTCGGGGAGCGTGCGCCACCC
>NZ_JAKSYM010000231.1 GCF_022829545.1 Methylobacterium sp. J-030
GTTGAAGATCTCCGGTGTACCATGCCGGGCAAGTGCTTCCTCCACCGCCTCGACACAGAAGTCGGCCTCCATGGTGATCGATAGCCGCCACGACAAGACTTTGCGGCTGAACCCATCGATCACGCCGGCCAAGTAGACGAACCCACGGGCATCGGACCATACGTTATGTCCATCGCCCAGACCGGATTGGGCCGGTCGATGGTCGGCCCGCGCAGATGATACGGGTAGATCCTGTGCCCCGGCGCAGGCTTCGGGGTGGTCGGCTTGCGGCATAGCGCCTCGATGCGCAGGCGCGTCATCAGCGTCGTGACATGGCAGCGTCCGATCACGACGCCTTGTTCAGGAGGTCCCGCAGCATCCGGCTCCCGGCGAAGGGGAGTTCGCGATGCAGTTCGTCCAGCCGCCGCATCACGGCCAGATCCGCGGCTGGAACAGGACGCGGCAGGTCGTACACGCTGCCGCGGCCGATCCCGAGAGCCTCGGCTGGTTTGGCGAT
>NZ_JAKSYM010000232.1 GCF_022829545.1 Methylobacterium sp. J-030
TTCGTGCAGGCTCAGACGCACGACGGCCGGAGCCTGCGCATCCTGACGCTGATCGATGAGCCCAGCCGGGCGTGCCTCGCCTTGACGGTGGCGCGGCGCATCGACAGCCTCGGCGTGATCGAGGCCCTGGCCGATGCGATGTGCCTGCACGGCATCCCGGAGCACATCCGCTGCGACAACGGTCCAGAGATGATTTCCAAGGCGTTGCGCAAGTGGGTCGCCAGAGCTGGCTCGCAGATCCAGTACATCGCGCCACGATCGCCGCGGGAGAACGGCTATTGCGAGAGCTCCAACGGCAAGCTTCGTGACGCGTGTCTACGCCAGGAGATTTTCCACTCGCTGATGGAGGCGCAGATCGTGATCGGTCTATGGCAAACCACCCACAACCGCGTTCGACCGCATTCGTCGCTGGGCTATCGGCCGCCCGCGCCTGTCAGCTACCCAGATCTGGCCTTCCGGCTACCCATGGCAGCCGCCATGCAGTAGCCTCTCAATTGGCTCGGTCCAAAATACCGGTCAGGTCAATCTACGCGGCCGCGGCGACCATCCTCGTCGAGGCGAACTATCAGCTGCCCATGGCCCTGCTCGCCGAGTGGGACCGGATCCTGCGGGACGCGTGATGTTCCGCGCCTGGTACCACCGGTTCGCGCTTGAGCTGGCCCGTTCGGTTGTCAGACCGAAATGACCTGACGCATCTGCTCAGCGCCAAGTCTCCCGACGGACGCGGTGGCTGAAGCGAACCTTCCTGTCGAAGGGCGATCCGTTGTTGCGATCGCACCCGATGCAGACGTGCGGATCCCAGGGCCTATCGACCGCGAGCGGCTTCACGCTCAGCGTGCCGAGCGTGACCGAAGCAGTGCCTTCCGGATCGGCGACTTGCCCCAGATCGCGGCCAGGCTCGACAGCCTGAACCGGATTGCAGAACGCGATCGAGCCGAAGGCCCAGAGCATTGCGGTCAATCGAAAGCTTGGCATCACGCCCCTCCCGCGCGGGGCGCGGGTTTGAAGGCCCAAGCGTCGTCCGTGAAGGGCATCTCGGTAGTTTCAGCGGATCGGTTGGGACGTGCGGCCGACCGGCAACACTGGTTTCGACTGAAGTCCGTGCTGCTCTGACGCGTTCCGCCGCTGCGTACTCGCGACGCATGTGGGGTCAGAATCTGGCTCGAGCCCGCACGCCAATTCAGCCAATTACGAGACCTCTTAAGATCTAGAAATTGACCCGCAGGCGCTTCCGAAACATTAACGAAAACAGGGGTTTGTGGGTGTCCACGAGTAGCGCCCGCGCCCGGCTCGCCCTGCGTAGGAATGCCGTCCAGGCAGCCGAGCGCGAAGAGGTCCGGGCGCTCACCTGTGGGTACCTTCGCGTTTCCACGGATGAACAGGCCCAGCGCGGCAACAGCCTGCCCGAGCAAGAACAGGTGATCCGTGCCTACGCCACGGCCGTCGGCCTCGACCTCGTCCAGGTCCTGGCCGACCCCGGCGTTTCGGGAACGGTGAAGCCGGCCGAGCGGCCGGGCTTCAGCCGGGTACCAGCGCGGCCTCCTGGACGCGCTGTGCGATCCGACGATCCCGCGCGTCACGGTGATGAAGGCAGCCCGCGTAGGCTACACGCGCTGCTTCACGCTCGCCGTGGGCCCACCACCTCCACCACGCGCCGACGCTTTGCGCGATCGCGCAGCCGGTGAAAGAGGACGCCGAGGACTTTGGGGGCACCGGGATCGCCCCCATGCTCGGGGAAACGCCGGTCCTCAAGCGCCTCATGCGCCCGCTGCGCAAGGGCGAGAAACAGGACAAGGCGACCTTCTCCAAGCTCTCGAACGGCGCCTACGCCCGCGTCGTGGGCGCGGCGGCCGACGACGCCTTCCGGCGCTACTCCGCCCAACTCATGGCGGCCGACGAGATCGACGCCGACGGCTGGACCCCGGATTACAAAAGCCAGGGCGACAAGCTCTACCTGTTCTGGACCCGCGGCGAGAAGTTCTGGAACCGCAAGCTCCTCGTCGGGTCGACGCCGGTCCTCGAGGAGACGAGCCGGATCGCGGCGCTGTGGGCGAAGAGCGATCAGCGGCGCTACTTCGTGCCCTGTCCGCAGTGCTCCGACCACGCCGGCGCGCTCGCCGGCTGGCAGCACGTCGAATGGGGCGGGAAAGAGACCCTGAATCTGCACAGGCAGGTTGAGTGAAGTTTCTGCCGGATGACAGCCAGGATGGCCGCAGATCAGGAGCGACGATGAGCAAGCGTACCCGTCGCAACCACGCCCCAGCTTTCAAGGCGAAGGTGGCCCTGGCCGCCCGGCGCGGCGAGAAGACCCTGGCCGAGTTGGCCCAGCATGTCGATGTTCATCCGCGCTCGCCAAAGCCGGTTTGCTGAGCGCAAAGCGATGATCGATCGCGAGCACGACCTCCCGATCGCCAAATAAGCCGAGGCCCTCGGGATCGGCCGCGGCGGCGTGTACGACCTGCCGCGTCCTGTTCAAGCCGCGGATCTGGCCGTGATGCGACGGCTGGACGAACTGCATCGCGAACTCCCCTTCGCCGGGAGCCGGATGCTGCGGGACCTCCTGAACAAGGCGTCGTGAGCGGACGCTGCCATGT
>NZ_JAKSYM010000235.1 GCF_022829545.1 Methylobacterium sp. J-030
TGTGGGGCTTGCAGTTCGACCGCTAGTAACTGTCCCCGTACTTCACCAACAACGCGGAGACGATCGTGACCCGGCGCGAGGGCCCCTACACCGTAACGCACGTGAAGAAGCTGTCTTCTCTGAAGGCGTTCCTCCCCCTCAGCGTGGCGGTCCTGCGGACTGTCAGGCCGCTGCTGATCATCTCCTAGGACAACGAGGGCGAGGCGCTGGCCACCCGGGTGGTGAACAAGCTGCGCGGCAGCCTGAAGGGCGCGGCGGTCAGGGGGCCGGGCGTCGAGCTGCTCGCCAACGCGGTGAAGGTGACGCTCGGTCCGAAGGGCCGCAACGTCGTGATCGAGAAGAGCTTCGGCGCCCCGCGCATCACCAAGGACGGCGTGACCGTCGCCAAGGAGATCGAGCTCGTCGACAAGTTCGAGAACATGGGCGCCCAGATGGTGCGCGAAGTGGCCTCGAAGTCGAGCGACGCCGCCGGTGACGGCACCACCACCGCGACCGTGCTGGCCGCCTCCATCGTCCGGGAGGGCGTGAAGTACGTCGCCGCCGGCATGAACCCGATGGACCTGAAGCGCGGCATCGATCTGGCGGTGGCCGCGGTCGTGAAGGATATCGGTGCGCGCTCGCGCAAGGTCGCCTCGTCCGACGAGGTTGCCCAGGTCGGCACGATCTCGGCCAACGGCGACAAGGAGATCGGCGAGATGATCGCCCACGCGATGCAGAAGGTGGGCAACGAGGGCGTGATCACGGTCGAGGAGGCCAAGACCGCCGAGACCGAGCTCGACGTGGTCGAGGGCATGCAGTTCGACCGCGGCTACCTGTCCCCGTACTTCATCACCAACGCGGAGAAGATGGTCGCCGAGCTCGAGGACCCCTACATCCTCATCCACGAGAAGAAGCTTTCTTCTCTGCAGGCGATGCTCCCCGTCCTCGAGGCGGTCGTGCAGACTGGCAAGCCGCTGCTGATCATCGCCGAGGACATCGAGGGCGAGGCGCTGGCCACCCTGGTGGTGAACAAGCTGCGCGGCGGCCTGAAGGTCGCGGCGGTCAAGGCGCCGGGCTTCGGTGATCGCCGCAAGGCGATGCTGGAGGACATCGCGATCCTGACCAAGGGCCAGATGATCGCCGAGGATCTGGGCATCAAGCTCGAGAACGTGACGCTGCCCATGCTCGGCCGCGCCAAGCGC
>NZ_JAKSYM010000237.1 GCF_022829545.1 Methylobacterium sp. J-030
ACCACATCACCGGCCGCTGTCAGCCCCTCAAACGTAAGCCTGCAGCCCCGTCTGAGCCCGGCCCAGGTTCAGCGGGTGGAAGTCGTGCGTGCCCTCGTAGGTGTTGACCGTCTCGAGGTTCTGGGCGTGGCGCATCACATGGTAATCGCCCATGATGCCGTTGCCGCCATGCATGTCGCGGGCGGTACGGGCGATGTCGAGGGCCTTGCCGCAATTGTTGTGCTTGACTAGGCTGATCATCTCCGGGGCCATCCTGTCCTCGTCCATCAGCCGCCCGACCCGGAGCGAGGCCTGGAGACCGAGTGCGATCTCGGTCTGCATGTCGGCGAGCTTTTTCTGGACCAGCTGCGTCTGCGCCAGGGGCCGGCCGAACTGCTTGCGCTCCAGGGTGTAGGTGCGCGCCCGGTGCCAGCAATCCTCGGCGGCGCCCAGCGCCCCCCACGAGATGCCGTAGCGCGCCCGGTTGAGGCAGCCGAACGGCCCCTTCAGGCCGGACACGTTCGGCAGCAGCGCGTCCTCGCCGAC
>NZ_JAKSYM010000260.1 GCF_022829545.1 Methylobacterium sp. J-030
TCACCTGGATGCGGGCGTTGCCACGGTCGGCGATGTAGATGTTGTCGTTCGCGTCCGAGGCGATCGAGTGCAGGGTGCGAAACTGACCCGGCTCGGTGCCGTAGCTGCCGTAGGAGTCGACCCAGTTGCCGTCCTTGTCGACCTTGGCCACGCGTGAGTTGATGTAGCCGTCGCTGATGTAGGCGTTGCCGGCCTTGTCCCAGGCCACGTCGGTGACCTGCCGGAACTGGCCCTGCACGGGCGGCAGCGGCGGCATGGGATGCTTCCAGGGCTCGGCCGTCTCGTCGGCAGCTTCGGTCCTGCGGCCCCAGACCATGGCGACGCGGCCCTCGGGGGTGAACTTCACCACCATGTCCGAGCCCTTGTCCAGGACCCAGATGTTGTCCTCGCGGTCGACGCGCACGACGTGGGCGAAGGACCACGCGTAGAGGCCGTGGCCGATCTCCCGGATGAAGGTGCCGTCTGGATTGAACTCCAGGAGTTGGGCGGCAGCGGCGCCGTAGGCCGGCCCCTGTGTCGCCCCGCGTGACAGGATGAAAATATGCCCCTTCGAGTTCAGAGCGATGCCCGCCACCTCGCCGAAATGGATGTCCGGCGGCAGCTTCAGGAAGTCTGGGACCGAGTCGAACGCGATTTCGGGGGCCTGCGTCGTGGGGGCCGAGGATGGCGCTGCTGACACGGGCGGTGCTTCGCTCGGCTTGATCTCGTCGGCGCGCGCGGCGGGCAGCATGAGGGCAAGCGCGCCCGCGGCAACGCACAAGGACCGGATCATCGCGGGCTTCCTCACGGGCCAGTTGGTTCAAACGCCGAGCTTAGCCGCACCGGTTTAGCTCGAAACGCTGCGGCCCAAAAGCCGCCGCCGCTCGCTAATCAATTCGGATCGGTCCCGAATTCACGGAGATACACCGCAGTCGCCGGATGCAGCCATGTGGTCGGTACGTTCGAGACCAAGTTGCGCGGGTCGCTCTCGCGTCCCTGAGGATAGAGTCGAGCCAACGTGTTCCGGCCCTGGTCGATCGCCCGCACCAGCCGGGTGACACTGGCGGTGTCGAGGCCAGGTCGCGCCAGGATGAAGCTCCACGACCCGACGGTCTCGATCACCGCGTCCTGTCCGCGGAAGGAGCCGGCCGGGACAGTCAGGCGACGCATCGAGGTGCGCAGGGCCAGGATGTCCGGGATCGCCTCGGGCGCCGGGCCGAAGAAGCGGGCGCCACCGGGCGCATCCGCGAGGCTCTTGAAGCCTGGCCAGCCGAGACTCGCACCCCACAGGGCAGCCGCTCGACCGTCGAGAACCTGTGTAGCGCCGTCGCCGGCATCATCGAGGAGGACCGGCGTGATGTCGTGGTCAGGATCGATGCCGGAGCCTTGTAGGACAGTCCGCCCCATGATCGTGAAGCCCGAGCCGCGTGTGCCGAGCGCGACGGCACGGCCGCGCAGATCCGGGATGTTCCGAACCGGACTAGCGGCTGGGACCACGAACATGCCAGGCGAGGCGTCGATGGGTGCTACGACCTTCAAACCAACGCCGTCGGAACGCTGGCTGGATAAAGCCTCGTAGGCGTACTCACCCTGCACGAGAGCGAGGTCGAGCTGAGCCGATTTGAGCAACTGCAGGTTTTCCGTCGAGCCCTTCGTGACCCTCGGCTCGATCGCCAACCCTGGGTCGACCTCGTGAACCGCCGCGATGAGCGCTCGGCCGAAGGCTGGGAACGAACCGCCCGGCGTCGCAGTCCCCAAAGTCAGACGAAGAACAGCGTCGGGCTTTTGAGCCTGTGCAGGCGAGATCGAGGCGAAACTCGCCATGCCCAGAAGCAGTTCACGCCGCCGCATCATGATCTCCCTTACCAAGATAACCGCTGCGAACCATCAAGGCCGGGGCCAAGCGGCACACCTCGACAACCGCGTCGGAAATCCTGCACATCGACGCGTGGACCATACGCTGGGTCCAAGGTTGAACGCCAACCAGAACGCCCACCATCGTCACGCGCTGGTTCTGGCTTGAATAGAAGGAGCTTCGGTAAGTAGCCTGAAATCCAGCAATGCACGATCGCTCGTCCTACGATGCGGTTCGCGTGCCCCCCGAATCGAAAGACCCTAGCCCACTGGCCTCAAAGAACCTATCGACGACGCCCGTCACGGACTATTCTTACTCAGTCGAGTGAAATTGCTGAAGGGTGCTGCGCAAGAGGAGTAACTTCGATTGATGTGTATGGAAAAATAGGCACAGACATCAGAATTTCATGAATTTCGTCGTTGCCTGACGCCTCAAAGACGCTAAAATTCGCGTACTGCCCGGCAACGCGCCACAGGTGCCGCCATTTGCCGTCACGCTGCAGCTTCTGCGAATGCGCCTTCGCTTCCACCTTGAGGCGATCGATTTCGTCCTTCTGTAAGGTGGCTGGAAAATTCACCTTCATGTAAACCATGTAGAGCATAGCGCATATCCTTTAAAATAACTTCGCTTACATTGTAAACCGCAAACAACTATGGTACTGATGACGTTTTACAGCGCCATTCAGGTCGGTATTTTGGACCGACTGCCGACCGCCGACCGCCCGCAAATCATATTCGATGGCGACGATGGCTTCGGGCACTAGGATTGTCAAAATAAACGAATTGATTTGCCCGGCGCGATGACACCCGATGAGGTGCGCTCAGGCGTAGATCTGGATCATATCCAGGGTCGATTGAATGCACTGCGATTAGGTGATCGGGCAACTTTAATTCCGGGGCTTAATCGTTTCCACAAGCTGCACGCGAGTTTTTGTCATGATCTTGAGTCGCACAAGCAACGCGTATTAGTTAATGATAGCTGCTGAATATCCTGGTGAAACAACAAGGCCGATGACGGTCCAGGGTAAGATCGGCTCGAATTACTGCCTGGTCCAAAACCGACCATAGGACCTCTAACCTGCGTATAGTCCACGATGCGCGATGTAGCAGCCGCCGCGCGTACGGATATGCTTATCTTCTGGCGACGTCCGGTACGAGCCTCGCAAAGATCGTCAGCTGTAACGCCGATCGATGCCAGGTCGGCCTCAACTGTCTCACCGGCTCGGAACGGCGTGCGGAAAAATGGATCGATGCCGGTGATCAACACCGCGCCAAATGCCGGATCGCCGCGTCCGCGCGCTGCCATCAGTTCGGTGAAGGCTTTGGGAAAACTCGTGCTCATGCCGCGTCTCCTGGCCGCCCTCGCGCGTTGCGGATCGCGGCGTTGACGCCCTGGCCGTAGATGAGCACCTCCCGCCAATCCGTTGCGGCACCCGGCACCGCGTCAAGGGTAGCCTTGATCATAGACAGCGCCGTGGCGTCGAACCCAGCGATGCGCGCGGCAAGTTCGGCGCAACGCGCCTCAAGGTGATCTGCGGTCACCACCTCATTGACGAGGCCCCAATTGTGAGCGGTGGAGGCGCTGATCCGTTCCCCGGTCAGAAGCAACCAGCCGGCGCGTTTGCGATTCAGCAACAGCCTCGCGGTCGGTCCCGCCATACTCGCATAGGTGGCGAAGCTGATTTCAGGGGTTCCGAACTCGGCGTCCTCGGCGGCGATCGCGAGGTCGCAGGAATTGACAAGGGTCATCCCGCCGCCGAGAGCCAGGCCGTTCACGCCCGCGATGAACACAGCTGGGTGCGAGCGCATCACCATGTTGAGCGCAATGGCCTCCTCGCCGGCGGTATCGGACCGACCCGCGGCGATCTCGGTCGCACGCTCTTTGAGATCGAGGCCGGCGCAGAAGCTCGTATCTGTTCCGGTCAGGACGACGGCGCGCGTGCCCGGCTCGAGGTCGGCAATGGCCGTACCGAGCGCGCGCCGTGTGCCCCGGTCCAGGGCGTTGCGCTTCTCCGGCCGCGCGATGCGGATGCGGGCCCAACTCGTGTGGTATTCGACCAAGATCGTGCGGCTCAACTCGGCCTCCCGCAGAACGTGTGATCGATTGGGCTCAGGTGAACGTGCCGCGGAGTGTGGACCGTCCGGTCCACTCAGCGGTGGATGACTGGCAGGCCCTGACGCCGCCAGCGTGCGCGCAGAACGGTGCCGGTCTGTGATTCCGTCATGTAAAGCGCGCTGCGATCAGCCCGGCCGAAGGTGAGGTTCGTCACTGTCTGCCCGCGGCAGGACTGGATGCGGGCGAGTGGCTCTCCCTGCGGCCCCAGCGCGAACACGGCGCCGAGCGAGGCGTGGGCGACGAGCAGGTTACCGCCCTCATCCATCACCATTCCGTCCGGACCGCTGGTGCCGTGGAAACTCGCGAAGCGCCCGGCCTTGGAGACGCTGCCGTCGCGCTGAAGCGGCACACGCCAAACCGCGTTGTCGCGCGTCATCGCTACGAACAACACGCTTTCGTCGGCTGAGAGCACGAGACCGTTGGGGCTCACCCCGGTCGAGAGCAGACAATCGAGGCGGCCGGAGGGGCTGAGGCGATAGACGCGCCCGGTCGGGTCTTGCAGCCCAGTCTGGCCCTGGTCGGTGAAGTAGAGATCACCGGCACGCGAGAGGATCAAGTCGTTGACGCCCTTGAAGCGCTCGCTGTTGCGCCGGGCGAGGAGGGGCTCGGGTCTATCATCGCCGGGGGCGAGGCTGAGGATGCCGTTCTTGTAGTCGGCGATCAGCAATCGCCCGTCCGGATGGAATGCGAGGCCGTTGGGCTCGCCGTCCCACTCCGCAAGCTGTGTCCACGTCCCGTCCGGCGCGATCCGGAAGATGCGTCCGTGCGGAATGTCGGTGACGTGGAAGTTGCCGGCCGCGTCGAAGCACGGCCCCTCCAGGAAGCAGTCGACAGGGTGACCGCCCTTGTTGGCCTGCGCCCAGTCGGTGACGACCGGCCTGCGCAGATCCTGCGGCATTGAGGTGAAAACCTCGGTCTCGATGGTCTCGGGGGCCGGGTACCAGTTCATGGCTCAAGCCTTGTCGGCGTACTGCCGGCGGGCAGCCACGCCCCATGGCGCGGTCAGGATGGTGCCGGTCGACGACTCGGTGAAGTACAGCGTCTTGCGATCCGGACCGCCGAGCTTGGCGTTCGTCACGGTCTTGCCCCGCGGAGCGCGGATGCGGGCGACGATCTCCCCGTCAGGATCGACTGCGAACACGGAGCCGAGCGAGGCGTGCGGTACCAGAGCGTACCCTCGGAGTCGATCGTCAGGCTATCGGGGCCACTGACACCGTGGAACGAGACGAAGCGCCCGACCTTGCCGGTGCTGCCGTCCGGGAACAGGGGCACGCGCCAGACGGCGTTGTCCCGCGTCATCGATACGAACAGCACATGCTCGTTCGGGTGCAGGACCAGTCCGTTCGGGCTGACGCCCGTCGCCAGAATCGTGTCGAGCCGGCCGTCTGCGCGGAGGCGGTATACCCGGCCGGTCGGGTCCTGCAACCCGGTCTGGCCCTGGTCGGTGAAGTACAGGTCGCCGTTCAGCGCGAAGGTGAGGTCATTGAGGCCCTTGAACCGCTCGCTGTCGCGCCGCCCGAGGAACGTGGCGATTTTGCCGGTGACCGGGTCGAAGGTGAGCAGGCCCTGCTTGTAGTCGGCGATGAAGAAGCGGCCATCCGGATGGCGGGTCATGCCGTTGGGCTCGCCGTCCCACTCGGCCAGTTGTGTCCAGGTTCGATCGGGTGCGATCCGGAACAGGCGGCCGAACGGGATGTCGACGCAGTACAGGGTCCCGTCGGCGTCGGCGAAGAGCCCCTCGAGGAAGCTGTCTACCGGCGGCTGGCCGACCTTGTTGACAGTGGACCATTCGGAGGCGGTGTCTGTCCGGCGCAGTGCCTCCGGCATCGCCGTGTATACGTCGGCCGTCATGAGACGCAGCGGTGCCTCCGCGTCGAGGCCCGCCGCCTCGCCGCAGGGCGTGAGCGGTGCGAGAGAGACGCCTAGGAGCGCGCCCACGACTATCCGGCGTGACAGCATCATAATTTCCTTCGATCCGGATCAGGGACCGATCGCGCGGTGCGAACAGCGGCGCGGACGGTCGGCCTCACTCAGACGGTCTTCTGGACCGTCAGGCTCACGGGGGTGACCCGGGGGGTACCGCGCATGAACAGGAACAGCAGGCCGCTCAGCCCAATCGCGAGCACAAGGATAAACGCCATGCCTAGCATGCCGGCATCGTAGGATCCGGTCGCATCCTTCAACCAACCGACCATGAACGGCCCGACGAAGCCGCCCGCTGCGCCGACCGAATTGATGAAGGCGAGGCCGCCCGCAGCGGCCGCGCCAGTGAGGAAGGATTGCGGGATAGTGTAGAATACCGTTCTGGCCGAGATCGTGCCGATCAGTGCCAAGGTTAGGCCGAAAAGCGCCGGCACCAGGGCGCTAAACACGACCGAGATCACGAGGCCGATGACACCGCAGGTGAGCGCGAAAGCCATGTTGAGGATCTTGCGCCCGGTCTTGTCGGCCACCCGGGCCCACAGCAGCATCGCAATCGTAGCGAAGAAGTACGGGATCGCCGAGACGAACCCGATGGTCAGGGTCGGCAGTCCGTGACCCTTGAGGATCAGGGGCAGCCAGATGCCGACGCCGTAGGATCCGATCGTGAAGGCGAAGGTGATGCCGGCCAGCACCAAGACGCGGCGGTCCCGCAGCGCCGCGCCGAGCCTGTGCTGCGGACGCTCGCGCCGCTCGCGCTCCAGAGCATCAGTCAACGCCGCCCGTTCCTCGACGCACAGCCACGCCGCGTCCTTCGGCGCATCCGAGAGAATAACGAGGCATAGCACGCCGAGAATGCAGGCGGGCAGCCCCTCGACGATGAACATCCATTGCCAGCCGGACATGCCGAGCACGCCATGCATCCCGAGAAGCGCCGACGAGACCGGGCCGCCGATCAGAGACGAGAGTGGGGTGGCGGCCATGAACCACGCCAGCACACGGGTGCGCGAGCGAGCGGGAAACCAGACCGACAGGTACCAGATCACCCCGGGGAAGAAGCCGGCTTCAAACACACCGAGCAGGAAGCGCAGGCCGTAGAAGCTCAAAGGGCCGACCGCGAAGGCGGTCGCCGCGGCGGCGAGCCCCCAGGTGATCATGATGCGGGCGAGCCAGCGTCGCGCGCCGAAGCGGTACATGGCGAGGTTGCTCGGCACTTCGAGCAGGCAGTAGCTCGCGAACATGATGCCCGCGCCCCAACCGAACTGTGTCGCGGTCAAGCCGAGTTCGCGGTTCATCTGCAAGGCGGCGAAGCCGACGCTGGTCCGGTCGATGTAGTTGAAGAAGTACCCGAGCATCAGGATCGGCACGAGGCGCCACATCGCCTTGCGGATCGCGGCGTCCTCGGCCGCCTTGATGGTGGGGTCGGCGCCGGCTGCGGCGGCCCCGACCAGGGCGTGGCTCGACATGGTGCAGATCCTCTTGAGGCGTTTCCGGTCGGGTGCGGTTTCTTCGGGCTCAGCGCAGCGTCGAGGCCGCGCGCCGGGATCGGAGTGGGACCTCAGGCCGCGTCGGCGCGGGTCCGGAGACGGGTCGGACCACTGACGATGCCGCGGCTGGTGAGATCCTCGATCTCGGTTGAGTCGAGGCCAAGTTCGGTCAGGATCTCGGCGCCGTGCTCGCCTGCCTCGGGCAAGTCCAGGCGCAGGCCGGGTCGGACGCCGTTCAGCTCCAGCGGCAGGGCCGGGACCGCAGTCGTTCGACCGTCGGAGAGCGTCACCCCGACCATCGCGCCGGGATGGTTAAGGTGCGGATCGTCGAACATCTCGTCCGGCCGAGTTATCGGCGCGAACGGCAGGCCGGCGCGCTCGCAGACCTGCATGATCGCGGCGCGGTCGTGCTGTCTGAGGATCTCGCGCAACCGCGGCATGAAACGCTCGCGCGCGTGCACCCGCTGTGGGTTGGTCGCGAGGTCGGGATCCCCGGCGAGGTCGCTGCACCCGAACGCCTCGCAGAACAGCTGCCACTGCGTGTCGGTGACGACGCCGACAAAGATCTGGTCGTCGTCGGCGGTCTCGAACACGTCGTAGACCGCCCAGGCCGAGATGCGGGCCGGCATCGGCGCCGCTGCCTTCCCGGTCACGGCGAACTGCGCCATGTGCTGGGCCACGAGGAACATGTTGTTTTCGAACAGGCCGCTGCGAACCACCTGGCCGCGACCGGTCGTGTGCCGCTGCTGCAGGGCGGCGAGGATGCCGATGGCGGCGAACATCCCGCCCATTACGTCGTTCACCGAGGCGCCGGCGCGCAGCGGCCGACCGGGTGGTCCGGTCATGTAAGCGAGACCGCCCATCATCTGGACGACCTCGTCCAACGCGGTGCGCTGCTCGTAGGGCCCGGCAAGGAAGCCTTTGAGCGAGCAGTAGATCAGGCGCGGGTGGGCCGCGCAGAGCGCCTCGGCCCCGAGACCTTGCCGGTCCAGGGCGCCGGGCCGGAAGTTCTCCGTGACCACGTCGGCGCCCGCGATCAGACGCTTGACCAAGGCGAGGCCTTCGGCCGACTTCAGGTCGACGGCGAGGCTGCGCTTGTTCCGGTTGTAGGTTGGGAAGAAGCCCGCGCCAGAGCCCGGCAGGCGCCGGGTGTTGTCGCCCGCCCCGACCGGCTCAATCTTGATCACGTCCGCGCCGAGGTCGCCCAGCACGAGGCCGCAGGTCGGCCCCATCACCATGTGCGAGAACTCGACGACGCGGATACCGGCTAGAGGTAAGGGCTTCACGGTGGTCTGTACCGGATCGTCTCCGAGGGTGCCCGTCATGAGGCGTTCCTTCGATCGCTGGCGGAGCGGAAACCCTTGGGCAGCCCAGCATCGGGCACATGGCCGTAGAGGGGTTCGCCGGGCAGCGCTTCCCTGATGACGGCCCGCGCCGCGATCAGCCGGTCGAGGTCGATCCCGGTGCGCAGACCCATCGCCTCCAGCAGGAAGACGAGGTCCTCGGTGACGACGTTGCCGGTGGCGCCCGGGGCGTAGGGGCAGCCGCCGAGGCCGCCCTGAGAGGCATCGAACGTCGTGACATCCGCCTCCAGCGCCGCGACCACGTTGGCGAGTCCCTGCCCGCGCGTGTTGTGGAAGTGACCGCCCCCCGCACGATCACCCAGGGCGCGCTTGAGCGCCTTGAACATGCGCCGCACCTGCGCCGGGTTGCCGGAACCGGTGGTGTCGGACAAGCCGACGCTGTCGGCACCGGCCCGGGCAGCCATCTCGGCGAGCTGGATCACCCAGGCCTCATCCACCGGCCCCTCCTGGGTGCAGCCGAAGGCGGTCGAGATGCCGACCTCGATGCCCGGGCGTTGGCCCGCAGGCAGGCTGTCGCGGAGCACGCACATACGCGCAACGTCCTCGACAGCCTGCTCGGGCGTCATGCCGACGTTCGACTGGCTGTGCAGCCGGGATGCCGAGACCGGCACCGTAAGCTTGGGCGTGCCGGCTGCAAACGCGCGCTGTGCACCTCTTATATTGGGCACGAGGGCGAGGATGGTGACATCCCGCAAATCTCCCGCCGCCTGCACGACCTCGGCCGTATCCGCCATCTGCGGGAGACGTCCGGGGTGAACAAAGGAGCCAACTTCGATCTCCGGCAAACCGGCGGCTGCCAGCGCGGTGATCCAGTGAAGCTTCGCCGCGGTCGGCATCGTCCGCGCGATGCTCTGCAGGCCGTCGCGCGGGCCCACCTCGCTGACGACGACGTCGGTCTCCTGCATGTCTCCTCCTGCCAAGACCTACACAGGGTCTTGCAATAATTCTACTAGACAGAATAATTTTCTACTCTATAGAAATTCTCGCGTATTATTTCGCCTGCGTCAACGGCTGGACGAGTCGGAGTGCATGAGATGTCATCCGACATGGGGAATCTAGCGCGCCGCCGCGGGCGCCCGCCGGGCCAGCACAAGATCGAGGCATTGCGCAAAGGAGGCATCGAACTGCCGCGCGTGGATGCGGTCGAGCGCGCCCTCGCCATCCTCGACGCCTTCAGCGAGGATCGGGTGCGGCTGACGTTGGCGGAGATTGCACAACGGACCCAGCTCTATCCGAGCACCGTCCTGCGGCTGGCGGGATCGCTTTCTCGTTTCGGCTACCTGCATCGTGACGATAACGGACAGTATCGTCTCGGGCCAACGCCGCTGCGGTTGGGTCAACTCTATCGGCAGACGTTCGATCTAACTGACTACGTGCGTCCAGCCCTCGCTCGTCTTTCCGAGGCGACGGGCGAAACCGCGGCGTTCTACGTTCGGGATGGCGACAAGCGGATCTGCCTCTACCGTCACCACGCGCCGCGGATGATCCGTCACCATCTCGAAGAAGGCGCACAACTTCCGCTCGACAGGGGCGCGGGCGGGCGTGTGCTCCTGGCCTACACCGGCGCGACGGATCCGGACAGCGTGGCGATCCGGGAGCGCGGGCTTGCCATATCGCTCGGCGAGCGCGACTTGGAGACCGCCGCAATCGCAACAGCAGTCCATGGCAACCACGGGATATTCCTCGGCGCGCTCGGCATTGTGGGATTGCGAAGCCGCTTCGCGGGTGAGCGGATCGACCTGCTCAGTGCGTCCCTACGCGCCGAGGCCTCATCCTTGACACGGCTCCTCAGCGGTCGTTGACGACTTTCGACTGCTTGCAGGCACCGCGCCAGACGCTGCCGGTCCCCGGCCCAATAAGCGCCTGCCGGCCGCCAATGCCGAATGGGCAATTGTTCTGCCCCGTATAAATGGGATTCCTGTCCGGCCTGACCCCGTCCGGTCGACGTCCGCTCGGGAGAAAAGTTCGAAGTGTTCCGCATGTCTGCACAGGGCGCCTAGCCGAACGTCCGGTTCTGCGCGCGATAGCGATCCGACATGCCGTAGCCCGGCCGGAAGCGGAATGGCTGCTTTGGTGCAGCTTCGTCGAAGGAGCGGATGAACCCCTATCGCCCACCCAAGACTTCGGCATGTGTGGATATCATCGCGGGACCGGGCCGTCGCGTTCGACCGGCTCGACCACCAGCAGTATCACCCCCATCGCCAGGAGCGACGAGGCGCCGAGGAACAGGAACACGGCGTCCCAGTTGTAGGCGTCCAGAAGCAGCCCGGTCAGGAAGGGAAACAGCGCGCCTCCGGCCTGGCCGCCGGTGTTCACCACCGACACGGCCAACGGATAGGCGTCCTTCGTCGTCAGCTCCGCGGGGTAGACCGTGAACGACGAGTACCCGACGTTCAGCAGGAAGCCCGTGAGAAACAGCAGGATCGCGAGGGTGACCGGCTCGTTCGGGGCGTGGACGAGCGCGACCATCATGAACACGGTCGAGACCGTGCTGATCAGGATGGTCGGCTTGCGCCGCTTGCCGACGAGGCGGTCGGAGAACAGGCCACCCATGATGTTGCCGAGCACGCCCCCCACGAAGGGAGCCGAGGCGACGAACCCGACATTCATCAGCGAGAAGTGTTTGACGGTGGTCAGGTAAGTCGGCAGCCAGGCGAGAATGACGTTGATGATGCCGGTCATCATCAGGTAGCCGATGGCAAGACCCCAGATATTGCCGGAGGCGAACGTCTCCCGGGCCGTGGCGATGGGTCGGACCGACCGCCCCCGTATGACGCGATCGAGGCGGTCGAAGCGCGGCGCGATGGGCGAGGTCGGGCTCGCCGGGGGCGCGCGGCCGGCGGGCGTGGCCGCGCGCCCGCTGCCGATATGGGCCGCCTCGGCGGGGGACACGAACCGGCTACGCGCGGGCTCGTCCGCCACGAGGACGTACCAGAGCACGGCGAAAACCAACCCCGGCAGCGCGCAGATGAAGAAGACATACTGCCAGCCGAGCGTGGCGATGATCAGCGCCCCGAGCGGCGGCACGACGACGGGTCCGAACTTGGCGGCCGCGAGGAACAGGCCGACCGCGGTTCCCTTCTCCTGGTCCGGGAACCACCGGTTCATGGTCGAGAGCATGGTGACCGGCAGGGGCGCCTCGGCAAAGCCGAGGGCGAGCCGATTCAGCTTCATCGCCACCGCCGAGCCCGTCGTTCCCAGAAGTCCCGTGAACAGCGAGGTCAGGATCATGAAGATCGGGAAGACGATCCGTGTGCCGAGGCGCTTCACCAGCAGGCCTGCTGGGATCTGCATGACCGAATAGCCCACGAAGAACAGGCTGACGACCGCGCCCGCCTCCGTGTTGGTCATCGCGAACGCTTTCTTCACAAAGGGGAGCACGATCCCGATGTTGGCCCGGTCGGCAGCAGCCAAGGTGTAGACGACGAAGATGAGACCCATGACGACCCAGCGATATCGGGTCATCCGCTCCGTCGCGGGAACCGCCCCCGCGGTGGCTGCGCCTCTGGCCATGTCGGTTTCCTCCGATCGCGCGCCGCGCCTCGCTCAAGCACGGTGAGCGCGCTCCGTCCTTCGCCGGCGGTGCCCGCAGGAGCCGCCGGGCTGCGCCATCTCAGTGTCGCGGGGGCTCCGCCGCGGCGGTGCGGAGGATCGGCTCCCGCATACTGACCACGGTGAGGAAGGTCAGGAGCGAGGTCGAGGCGAGGAACAGAAACACCGCGTCCCAGTTCGCCCAGTCGAGCACCACGCCGACCACGAAGGGCGCGAAGGCGCCGCCCAGCGAGCCGCCGGTGTTGACGATCGCCGCCGCCAGCGGTGTCTTCTCCTTGGCGGTCAGCCCCATCGGATAGACGAGGAACGTCGAGTAGCCGAGGTTGAGCAGAAGACCCGTCGCGGAGAACAGAAGCGCGAGCAGCCACGGGTCGGCCGGGGCGTAGATGAGACCGTACATCGTGACGATCGTCGCCGCCGAGGTCAGAAGCATCATCGGCTTGCGCCGGCCCCCGAGGAGCTTGTCGGAGATCAGGCCGCCGAGCACATTGCCGATGATCGCGCCGATCCACGGCGTCGAGGCGACAAAGCCCATCGCGAATAGCGGGTACTTCTTCACGGTGACCAGATAGGTCGGCACCCAGGTCATGATCGCGTAGGCAATGCCGACCAGGAAGAAATATCCGATCGCGCAGGCCCAGATGTCCCACGAGCGCAAGACCTCGCGGGTGGTGGCGAGCGGTGCGCAGGTGCGAGCCCGGATCAGCCTGTCGAGGACGGGCATGTCCCTCCGCACCGGGACAGGGCTGCCCGCCGCCGCCGCGTCGCGCCCCGTCTCGATGCGCACGCGTTCGATCTCGGAGACGAACCGGCTGCCCTCCGGGGTGTCGCGCACCAGCAGCAGCCACGCCGCAGCCAGCACGAAGCCGGGCACCGCGAAGAGGAAGAACACCTCCCGCCAGCCGAACTGGTAGATGATGAGCGCGCAGAGTGGCGGCACGAGCGCGGGGGCGGCCTTGATCGAGGCCATGAACACGCCGGTGGCCGTGCCCTTCTCCTGGGGCGGGAACCAGCGGTTGATGATGGTGAGGATGCCGATATTGATCGGTCCCTCGGCGACGCCCAGGGCGGCGCGTCCGATCTTGAGTTGCAGGGCGCTGCCGGCAAAGCCCATGAAGAAGGTCGCGATCGAGGTCGCGATCATCGCCAGGCTGAACGGCCAGCGCACACCGAAGCGCTGATAGATCAGGCTGAACGGCACCTGGATGATGGCGTATCCTAAGTAAAATAGACTCGCAAGTGCGCCAATATCTGTATTCGAGAGTTCAAATTCCTTCTTCATATAGGGGGCGACGACGCCGATATTGGCGCGATCGGCTCCCGCGATGAGGTAGATGAGGAAGCACAGGGTCAGCACGACCCAGCGAAAGCCGCTCTTGGCCGGCCGGGCCGCGGCCGTGGCGGGCGGGGCCAGGGCGAGGTCGGCACGCATGTCAGCACACCTCCAGCGCGGCACGGCCGTCGGCGATGATGCAGTCGGCGGGCGGGGATCGGCCGGTGAGGACGGCGACCACGGTCCTGGCCGCGATGAGATTGGTGCGGGCGAGGCCGCCCTCGGTGGCGGCGGCGGTGTGCGGCGTTGCGACGACGCGCTCCAGCCCGATCAGCGCCTTGGCGGCCTGGCTGGCCGCGGGGTTCTTCTCGGCCTCGAACACGTCGAGACCCGCTCCGGCAAGGTGACCAGAGACGATCGCCTCGTAGAGGTCCCGCTCGTTCACCAGGCCGCCGCGGGCGGTGTTGATGAGGATTGCTCCCGGCTTCATCCGGGCCAGGGCGCTCCTGTCGATCAGGTCCGCTGTTGCGGCGTCGAGGGGCGCGTGCAGGGTGACGAAGTCCGATTCGCGCAGCAGCGTCCCCAGATCGACCCGCGCGACCTTGTGGGCGGCGGCGAAGCCGTCATCCGCCGCAATGTCGGTGGCGAGGATCCTGACATCGAAGCCGGCGAGGCGGCGGGCGACGCAGCGGCCGATGCGCCCGAGCCCGACGATGCCGACCGTGCTGCCGGTCAGCTCCTCGCCGATGCGGTAGGTCCAGTCGCCCGCCCGAAGAGCGAGCGGAAAGGTCGCCAGCCGCTTGGCCACCGCCAGCATCAGGCCGATCGTGTGGTCGGCGACCGACGCGCTGTTGCCGCCGGCGGCGATGGTGACGACCTTGCCGAGTCGCGCCGCGGCGAGATGGTCGATCTGCTCAAATCCGACGCCGCGGCGGGCCAGCACCTTGAGCCTGGGAAAGCGCACCAGCAGGTCGTGGCGGACGAAGGTACTGCCGAGGATCCACGCGTCGACATCCTCCAGCAGGTCCGGCAGCGCGTCGGGCGCGGGATCCGTGTTGTTGAGGTCTGGCTGGCGCACCTCGAAGCCCTGATCTTCGAGATAGGCCCGCGCCCCTGGGTCGAAGCCCCGCGGCGTGACGAGCACGCGCATTCGATTCGGGATTGGGCTCACGGGTGGTGTCTCCTCCTGGGCGGCGAGAGGCTCGGTGCCATCGCCGGCGCCCCTCTCCGGGGGCCTTGTCGGTCGGCTGCCCGCGCCGCATGCGCCGCGAACCGTCTCCTGGCCATCTTTGGACGGCCCGGGGCCGTCCCACTCAACCGGCGGAGACCTTGCCGTAGCGGCCGTCGTAGCGACCCTCGCGGATCATCTGGAGAACCTCGGCCTCGCGCGCGTCCTGTGCGCGCACCGCTTCGATCAGGGTGTGTGCGATCGAGGCCGGGAAGGTCACGACACCGTCTTCGTCGCCGACCACCACGTCGCCGGGATTGACGGTCCAGCCGCCGATGGCGACCGGTATGTTGGTCGCGCCCGGCCCCAGCTTGTACGGCCCGCGATGGATCGCCGCCCGGGCGTAGCAGGGGAAGTCGGACGCGGCGAAAACGCCCGAGTCTCGGATCGCCCCGTCGATGACGAAGCCGGCGCAGCCCCGGCTCTCGGCGATGGCCTTCATGATGTCGCCGACCAGGGCCCGGGTCGTATCGCCGCCGCCTGCGACGACCAGGACGTCACCGGGGCGGACCGCGTTGAGCGCTTGATGGATCGCGAGGTTGTCGCCGGAGCGGACCTGCACGGTGAAGGCCGTGCCGACGAGCTTGCCGCCACGATGGAACGGGCGGAGGCCGACGAGGCCGGGCATACGGTCAAGGTTGTCGCTGATCGACGGCGTCGTGGCGTCGCGGAACGCCGCGATGATGGCCGGGTCGACCGCCGGGGCGGGCGGGTTGAGGCTGACATGCGCCACGGTATTCCTCCGTTTTCTTTGACCGGTGAGCGTACAGGCTTGAGGGAACGGGAAAACCCGTGTTTCCCCTGCTTCTACAGCAGGAGAATCTGAGCCTTGAACACGCGTTTCCTGGGCACACTCTGCGCCGTGGCCGATACCGGCTCGTTGGCCGGGGCGGGGCGCGCGGTCAGGCTCTCGAGCGCCGCCGTCGCCGAACAGATCCAGGCCCTCGAACGCGAGCTCGGCGTCCGGCTGGTCACCCGCCTCGGACGCGCCGTGACCCTGACGGACGAGGGGCGCGCCGTCGTGGGCGCGGGACGGGAGATCCTGACGCGGGTCGCGGACTTGACGCAGGTCGCCCAACTCGGGCGGCTGAGCGGCACCCTGCGGATCGGATCGGTCTCGACCGCCCTGATGTCGGTCGTGCCGCCGGCCTTGAGACACATGGCCGAGCATCATCCGGAGATCGCTCTCAAGATCGTACCCGGCACCTCCTCCCAGCTGCAATTCATGCTGGAGAGCAGCGAGATCGACTGCGCGATCACGGTCAGGCCGACCATCGAGACCGCCAAGGAGTTCGGCTGGCATCTGATCCGCGAGGAGCCTTTGACCCTGGTGTGCCCGGCCGACCTCACCTTCGCGGGGGTGGAGGCGTGCCTGTCCTCCGCATCGATGATCAGCATGTACAGGAACTCGCCGACCGGGCGGATCGCAGAGAGATTCCTGCAGGATAAGAAGATCGTTGCGAAGGAGCTCTTCGAGATCGAGGCGGCCGAAGTCATCCTCGTGCTGGTCTCGCAGGGCCTCGGTATCTCGCTCCTACCGGATTACGGCTTCCGGTCGAGCGCGGAGCGGCGATTCCGGAAGGTGGCCATCGCAGACCGTGCTTATGACAGATCCATCGGCATCCTCTATCGGCGCGGTGCGCGGATCTCACTCGTCAACACCTTCTACGCCGCCATCATCAATGCCCACGCGCGAGGGCGTATGGCTCCGCTCACCGGAGAGCGTCCGTAGACTCGATCCAGCGTCAGGATGCGCTTGCAGCGGGCAAACAGCATTTCGACTGTCTTGCGCTGGCATCGCGGGTCCCCCGTGAGGCCACCCAGCGTCGCCGCCCAGTCGAACGGTGCGAGCTGCTTGATGCTCGCTGCCATCTCGCGTCCCGGCCAGTCGCGCGGCCCACGAAGGAAGGCGATGTTGAAAGCGAATTTTCTTCGCTTTCTTTCATGGCGGCTAAGCTCCATCACAACGTGCATGATTCTTTCGCGGCAGGCTCCCATGCCGACCGACGTCCCTCCACGGGCAAGACGCCGGTTCCAACGGACGGCGCGTGCCGGGATCCTCAGGTTACAGGTCCGCCCGGCGACGGCGCGGTCGACACTTCGCACGCACGATCAGACGGTGGCCATTCCATGAGGCAGATACCACTCGGGCTGAGGTCGCTCCTCGCGGCGTTGACGGCGCTCGTCGCCGTCGTCGGTACCGCCCGGGCCGACCAGCTCGCCGACGTCAAGGCCCGGGGCAAGCTGGTCTGCGGGACACTCGGGACCGTCGAGCCCTTCTCGTTCCAGCATCCGCAATCGCGCCAGATCGTCGGCTACGATGTCGATATCTGCCAGAAGGTCGCCGACGCGATCGGCGTACCGCTCGAACTCAAGACCATCGCGGTCGAGGCGCGGATCCCCGAACTGACTCAGGGGCGCGTCGACATCCTCGCCGCCAACCTCGGATATACGGCCGAGCGCGGCAAGCAGATCCAGTTTTCCGATACCTATTTCGTCAGCCAGCAGAAGCTGATGACCACGAACGACTCCGGCCTCACCACGATCGATCAGCTCGCCGGCAAGAAGATCACCGCCCTGAAAGGCTCCTCCTCCGAACAGGGCGTGCGCCGCCTGATCCCGACCGCCGAGACGGTGACCTTTCAGGACACGTCGTCGGCCTTCCTGGCCCTGGCTCAGGACAAGGTCGACGCCCTGTGCGCCTCTGAACTGATCCTCGTGAAGCTCCAGCACCAGTCCAAGGTGCCGATGCACATCATCGAGAAGGCGCTGTTCGTGGAGCCCTGGGGGCTCGGCATGCGCAAGGATGAGCCGGCCTTCACCCACGCGGTGAACGCCACCCTGGCCAAGCTCGCCGAGTCCGGCGAACTCGACGCGATCTTTGCCAAATGGCTCGGCGAAGGCACGCCCTACAAGATCAAGCGCGACTTCGCGGTCGCCCCGATCAAGGACTGAGCTGGCGCGGCGGACCCGGGCAGGAACCCGGGCAGAACCCGATGATCCACCTGTTCGAACCGGGCGGCGTGCTCGAGGGTCGCTATCTCGACTGGTTCGCCCTCGGCATCGGGACGACGCTCGTCCTGACCGCGGCGGCGTGGTGCCTCGCCCTCACGGTCGGGATCCTGCTGACCCTGATCCGGATGCTTCCGGCGCGCCCCTGCGCGTGGCTCGTCGGGGCTTACGTCGAATACCACCGCAACGTGCCGCTCCTGGTGCAGATCTTCCTGTGGTACTTCGGCGTGCCGTCGCTCCTGCCGCGCCCCGCGCGCCAGTGGCTCAACGCCCATGACGGCCAGTTCCTGCTCGCCGCCACGGCGCTCGGGCTCGCGGCCGCGGCCTATGTCGCCGAGGACATCCGCAGCGGCATCCGCTCCATCCCGAAGGGCCAGTATCAGGCCGCGCTCTCCCTCGGCTTCGGATACCTCGGCGCGATGCGCAACGTCGTGCTGCCGCAGGCCCTGCGGCACGCGATCCCGCCGCTGATCAACCAGACCCTGCTGCTGTTCAAGAACACCAGCCTCGCCATGGCGATCGGCGTCGGCGAACTGACGTATCGCGCCCGCGCGGTCGAAAGCGACACGTTCCAGACCTTCGACGCCTTCGCGGTCGCCACCGGGATCTATCTCGCCGTCTCCCTCGGGATCATGCTGCTCGGGGCCGCCTGTGCCCGACGCCTTCGGGTCGGGACACGCTGATGCTGGAGATCCTGAAGGACAACTGGCTCCTCTTCCTGATCGGGCAGTATCCCTACGGGCCACTCGGCGGCCTCGCCATGACGCTGTTCATGGCGATCGCGTCGCTCGCGCTCTGCTTCCCCTTCGCGGTCGGGCTGGCCCTGGCGCGCCTCAGCCCGTACCCCTGGCTGCGCCTGCCAGCGACCGCGATCGTCACCATCGTGCGGGGCCTGCCCCTGATCATGTTCGTCTTCTGGGCGTACTTCCTGTCGCCCCTGGTGGTGGGGCGCCCGGTCGGCGGCGTCGAGACGCTGATCATCACCCTCGTCGTGTACGAGGCCGCCTACCTGTCCGAGGTCATCCGGGCCGGGATCGAGGGCCTGCCCAAGGGGCAGGTGCAGGCGGCGACCGCCCTGGGGCTCGGCTACTGGCCGACGACTTTGTCGATCGTCCTGCCGCAGGCGCTCCACACTATGCTGCCGAGCATGGTCAGCCAGTTCGTCTCGACCATCAAGGAGACGTCCCTCGGCTACGTGATCAGCGCCCACGAGGTGACCTTCGCGGCTGCGCAGGTCAACAACCTGCTGCTGACCCAGCCCTTCGAGGTCTACGGGCTTCTCGCGCTGACCTATTTCACGCTGTGCTTCGCGCTCACGTCCTGCGCGCGCCTTCTCGAATGGCGCCTCTCACGGCCGCGCAGCCAGGCCGGAGCGACGCGGATCAGCGGCGCAAACATCTGAGTGGCTGTCCGAAGATCAGAGTTGTCCGAAGATCTTCGATCTCTCTCGCATGCGGGGCGGAGCCCGATATCCGGCTTCGCCGGCTCGCTTGAGCGCGTCACCAGGACCGCTCGCGACGTGCTGTAAACCGCGTCAGAGCTGGGCGCCCAGTTCCGAGGACAGGCGCTCGCCCGCCTCGCGCAACTGCGGCTTGAGGGTCTCGGCTCGCTCCGCCGTGAGCCTGGAGGATGGGCCCGAGAGCGCGAGGGCGCCGATCAGCCGCCGCTCGGTCCCGAAGACCGGCATCGCGACCGACGAGACGTGGGGATCGGTGATCCCCGACGTGTAGAGCGGGACCTCGACCGGGACCTTCCGCGACGCCCCCACGTCGCTGAACGTCCGCAAGATCTGAGCGATGGCGGATTCGTCCATCGGCCGCATGTCGCCGGGGCGGACGTTCATCCGAAGCGGCGACGGCGAATCCGCCCGGAACAGGCAGAGCCGCTGGTTGCCCCGGCGAATGTAGAACGAGGCCGTCTCCAGGGACTCGGCCGCGAGCCGCTCCAGCACGGGGACGATCCGCTCCTCCAGGGCGAAGGATTGCTGGTAGACCGAGCCGATCCGGGCCGCCTCGACACCGAGGCGGTAGCGCCCGTCATCCAGGCGCTCGATCAGGTCGAACTTCTCCAGCGAGATGCACAGCCGCATGATCGTGCTCTTCACGAGCGACGTGCGGCGCGCGAGCTCGGAGAGCTCCAGGGCGTCGTCGCCCCGCCGGAAGGCGGTGAGCACGGTCAGCACACGATCGGCCGAAGCCACCCCTTCCAGGTTGGGCCGCGAACGCGCCTCCTTCGCCATCTCTTCGCTCGCGTTCCGATTTCGCTTGGGTAGGGACGCGCGATCCATAGCCATCAGCCTTCCGGGCACCAAGCCGTGACGCCGCCTTGCCCACGCCCTCGTTGACAGCACCGGCTATGTGCGCCATTTAAAACGAAACGCCGTTTCAAAATCGGCGATTCGGGAGTGGACGTCATGGCGCAGGGGCAACAGGCCCAGGCTCCGGCCCACGCGGTCGATGAGCGAAACCTCCACCGCAAGATGATGCGGCGGATCCTGCCGTTTCTCTTCGTGTGCTACGTGGTCAGCTACCTGGACCGCGTGAATGTCGGCTTCGCCGCGCTCACGATGAACGCGCATATCGGGCTCACCGCGACGTCCTTCGGCATCGGCGCGGGACTGTTCTTCCTCGGCTACTTCCTCGCCGAGATCCCCAGCAACCTGATCATGATGCGCGTCGGAGCCCGGCTCTGGATCGCGCGGATCATGATCACCTGGGGCCTCGTCTCGGCGGCGACCGCCTTCGTGACCGGCCCGATCCAGTTCGGCATCGCCCGGTTCCTCCTCGGCCTCGGCGAGGCGGGGTTCGTGCCCGGCGTCTTCCTCTATCTCAGCCTGTGGTTCCCCTCGGCGGTGCGAGCGCGGGCGACCGCCCTGTTCCTGCTCGGCATCCCCGTCGCCAACATCATCGGATCGCCGATCTCCGGGGCGCTGGTGCAGGTCGAGGGCTTCGGCTTGGCGGGCTGGCAGTGGCTCCTCATCCTGGAAGCCATTCCGGCCGTCATTCTGGGCATCGTTTGCCTCTTCGTGCTCACTGACCGGCCGGAGAAGGCGCAGTGGCTCACGCCCGCCGAGCGCGAGGTCCTCGTTGCCACGCTCGCCGACGAGAAGGCGGCCATCGAGAAGAAGCATCCGATGACCCTGGCCCAGGCCCTGCGGAACCGGCGGGTGCTGATGCTCGCGGCGATCAATTTCTGTGCGATCATCGGCTCTCTGGGCATCGGCCTGTGGCTGCCGCAGATCATCAAGCAACTCGGGCTCGCGACCGCGCTTGTCGGGGTCGTGACGGCGATCCCCTACCTCTGCGGCGCAGTGGCGATGGTGGTGTGGGGCCGCCTGTCGGACCGGGGCCGGGACCGCACGTTCTATCCGGCGATCGCGCTCTTCCTTGGCGCCGCCGCGCTCACGGCGAGCGCGCTCACGCCGACGCCGCTCCTGACCATCGCGGCGCTCTGCGTCGCGGTGATGGGCATCAACGCCTTCGTGGCGACCTTCTGGGCCGTGCCCTCGGGCTTCCTCACCGGTCGCGCGGCGGCGGGCGGGATCGCGATGATCGTCTCGATCGGCAATCTCGGCGGGTTTGCCGGCCCCTACCTGATCGGCCTCGTGCGCGATCTCTCGGGCGGCTTCACCGCGCCGCTCCTCATGGTCGGGGGTATCCTGCTCGTCGGCGCCCTGACGATGCTGGCCTTCGGCCGGCAGATCCGCCGGGACGCCCTCCCGGCCGCGATCCCGGCCTGACTGCCATGATCCCCCATCTCTCCCCCGGACCGAAGGTGCCGTCGCTCTACGCGGCCTTCTGCGCGGAGCTGCGCGCGCGGGGCTTCGCGGGCGACCTCACCCTGGCCGAGGCCGACCGCACCGTGCTCGCCACGGACAACTCGATCTACCAGATCACGCCGCAGGCCATCGCCTTCCCGCGGAACCGCGACGACCTCGTGCGCATCGCGACGCTGCTGGCCGAGGAGCGGTTCGCCACGGTGCGGATCGCCCCGCGGGGCGGCGGGACCGGGACCAACGGCCAGTCCCTCACGGACGGGTTGGTGGTCGACCTGTCGCGGCACATGAACCGCATCCTCGCCATCGACCCTCTGCGCCGCACGGCACGGGTCGAGGCGGGGGTGGTGAAGGACCAGCTCAACGCGGCCCTGGCCGCGCACGGCCTGTTCTTCGCGCCGGAACTCTCGACCTCGAACCGCGCCACCATCGGCGGGATGATCTCGACGGATGCCTGCGGCCAGGGGTCCTGCCTTTACGGCAAGACCCGCGACCACGTGCTCGCCCTCACCACGGTGCTGGCCGACGGGACGGTCTGGCACTCCGAACCCCTCGACGCGGCCGGGCTGGAGGCGGCTCAGAGCCGTCCCGATCTCGCGGGTGCCATCCACCGGGAGGTGGACAGGCTCCAGCGTGAGAACGCCGGGCTCATCGCGAAAACCTTCCCGCCGTTGAACCGGTGCCTCACCGGCTACGACCTCGCGCATTTGCGTCGCGCCGACGGGCGCTTTGATCTCAACGCGGTCCTGTGCGGCTCGGAGGGCATGCTGGGCTTCCTCGCAGAGGCGACGCTCAACGTCCTGCCGCTGCCGAGCCACGTGGCGCTGTTGAACCTCCGCTACGACAGTTTTGACGCGGCCCTGCGGGATGCCCGCACCCTCGTGGCCTTCGGGGCGGCCTCGGTCGAGACGGTGGATTCCAAGGTTCTGGGGCTCGCCCAGGAGGATCCCGTCTGGGAGGGCGTCGCCGCTTACTTCCCGGAGGATGCAGGCGAGCGGGCACGGGGCGTCAACCTGATCGAGTTCGTCGGCGACGGCGGGGAGGCGGTCGAGGCCGCGCTCGCCCGCCTCACGGCGGCCCTGGACGCGGATGGCCCGGCTCATGGCCGGCGCGGCTACACGGTGGCCCGGGGCGAGGCGGAGGTCGACCGCCTCTGGGCGATGCGGAAGAAGGCCGTCGGCCTCCTCGGCAACACCAAGGGTGACCGGCGGCCCATCGCCTTCGTGGAGGACACCGCCGTCCCGCCGGACCACCTCGCCGACTACATCGCGGAATTCCGCGGCGCCCTCGACCGGCGCGGGCTCGATTACGGCATGTTCGGCCATGTCGATGCCGGCGTGCTCCATGTCCGCCCGGCGATCGACATGAAGGCCCCCGGTGCCGAGGCGCTGGTCCGCGCCGTCACCGAGGATGTCGTCGCCCTGACGCAGCGCTACGGCGGGCTGCTCTGGGGCGAGCACGGCAAGGGCGTGCGCTCCGAATTCTCGCCGCGCTTCTTCGGCCCGCTCTATCCCGTGCTGCAGGCGGTGAAGGCCGCCTTCGACCCGCGCAACCAGTTCAACCCGGGCAAGATCGCCGCTCCCGCAGGGGCCGCTCTGCTGACCGTCGACGGCGTGCCGACCAAGGGGCAGCGGGACCGGGCGATCCCGGAGCCCGTTCGGGTCGGCTACGACGAGGCGCTCCACTGCAACGGCAACGGCGCCTGCTTCACCTGGGACCCGGACGAGGCGATGTGCCCGTCCTGGAAGGGCACCCGCGAGCGCCGTCACTCGCCCAAGGGCCGCGCCCAGCTGATGCGCGAATGGCTGCGCCGTCTGGCCGTCGAGGGCCATGATCCCCTCGCGGAAGCCCAGCGCCTGCGCACCCGGCCGGGCTGGCTGACGTTTCCGGCCCGTTTCGCTGCGACCCTGCGGCGGCGAGACGATTTCTCGCACGACGTCCACGAGGCGATGGCCGGCTGCCTCGCCTGCAAGTCCTGCACGGGGTCCTGCCCGATCAAGATCGACGTGCCGACCTTCCGGGCGAAGTTTCTGGAACTCTACCACGGCCGTTACCTGCGGCCCCTGCGCCACCACGCCGTCGCCGCCCTGGAGGCCGCCGTGCCCCTGCTGGCCAAGGCGCCGAGGCTCGTGAATGCCGCGACCTCCCTCGGCCTCTCCGAAAAGATCGGGCTCGTCCACGTCCCGAAGCTGTCGGGTCTCGACCTGCGCAAGGAACTCGGCGCGCGCGGCGTGGCGCTCGCCAGCGCCGACGCCCTGGCCCGCCTCCCGGAGGCCGAGCGCCTGACCAGCGTCGTCGTCGTGCAGGACGCTTTCACCAGCCACTACGACACGCCCGTCCTCCTCGCCCTCCTCGATCTGCTGATCGGGCTCGGGCTGCGGCCCTGGCTCGCGCCCTACCGCCCCAACGGCAAGCCACTGCACGTCCACGGCTTCCTCGGCCGGTTCGAACGGCTGGCAGCGTCCAATGCCGACGATCTCGGCCGGCTCGCCGCGACGGGCGTCGCCCTGATCGGCCTCGATCCGTCGATGACGCTCACCTACCGCTCCGAGTACCGGCAGGCCCTGCCGGGGCGGGACGTGCCGAAGGTCCACCTCGTCCAGGAATGGCTGGCCGGCCGCCTCGATAGCGTCCGCCCGGTGTCCGAGGCCGAGACCTACTGGCTGCTGCCCCACTGCACCGAGCGGGCGACGGCGCTGCCGGCGCTGGCAGATTGGACCAAGGTCTTCGCCGCCCTGGGCCTGCACCTGTCGGTGCTGCCCTCCGGCTGCTGCGGCATGGCCGGAACCTACGGCCACGAGGCCGAGCACCGGGCGATGTCGGAGCGGATCTACGACCTGAGCTGGGCCGGGCACGTCGCCGGGAAGGGCCGTTCGGGCCGCCTGCTCGCCGACGGCTATTCCTGCCGCGCGCAGGTGAAGCTCATCGATGGGCTGCGGCTGCCCCACCCCGTCGAGATCCTCCGCGACCACCTCGCCGCCAGCCCGCTTTCGGACCCGCGGACCACCACCCTCACCGCATAGACCCTCAGGAGCACACCATGGCAGATCGCACGCAGTTCCGTCTCGGCCTCGTCGGCTACGGCGAGATCGGCAGCACGCTGGGCTCCGGCCTGCGCGGTGCCGGCCTCGAGTCCATCGCCTGCTACGACAAGTACGCGTTCGAGGGCCCCTACGCGGACCTCATCCAAGCGCGGGCCAAGGAGGTGGGCGTCACCCTCGTCCGCTCGAACGCGGAGCTCGCCGAGGCGGCCGACCTGATCGTCAGCGTCACGCCCGGCGCCGCCTCGCTGGAGAGCGCCGACGCCTTCGCGCCGGTGCTCACCGCACGTCATACCTTCCTCGACTTCGCCTCGGCCACGCCGAAGATCAAGCAGGGTGTCGCGAGTAAGCTTGAAGCGACCGGCGCGCTCCTCGGCGACGGCTCGATCGAGGGCACTCCGCTGCACGGCTATGCCATGCGGATGCTGTCGAGCGGCCCGGCCGGCGAGCGGGTGCGTGACCTCCTCGTGCCGTGGGGCATGCAGATCGAGTTCACCGGCCCGGTGCTCGGCACCGCCTCGGGGATCAAGATCATCCGCTCGGTCCTCATCAAGGGGATCGAGGCGCTCACCGACGAGATGCTGCTCGCCGCCCGGCAATACGGGATCGACGAGGTCGTCCTCGCCTCGGCCTCCAAGACGCTGGCCCGGCCGTGGATGGACACGGTCCAGAGCCTGACCCCGTCGGGGGTGATCCACGCCAAGCGCCGCGCCGAGGAGCTGGAGATGTCGGCGGATGCCGTCGCCGATGCCGGGGTCGAGCCGATCATGGCCCGCGCCGTCGCCCAGCGCCTGCGCTGGAAGGAGAGCCTCGGCCTCAAGGATCACTTCAAGGGCGTCGTCCCCCGGACCTACCAGGAGGCCCTCGACGCCATGGTGCTCAAGGCCGGCCTCAAGCCCGTCGCCTGACACCGCCCATCCCCCGCATCGAAGGACGAACAGCCATGGCCATCGGTTTCAAGATCCACCCGCGCACCCGCACGGTCGAGCCCGCCACCGTCGAGAAGTTCAAGGCGATCGCGGTCGCCAACATCAGCGACTCCATGAGCCGCATGAGCCACGGCGGCGCGCGCATCCGCCCGCTCCATGCCGGCGGCGTGCTCTGCGGCGCCGCCCTGACCGTGCGGGTGCGCCCCGGCGACAACCTGATGATCCACGCAGCCCTCAACCGCGCGAAGCCCGGCGACGTGCTCGTCGTCGATGGCGACGGCGACCTGACGAACGCGCTGATGGGCGAGCTCATGCTCTCCCACGCACAGCAGATCGGCGTGGCCGGCGTCGTCCTGAACGGTGCGGTGCGCGATTACGGCTGGATCCGCACGAACGCCTTCCCCGTCTTCGCCGCCGGCGTCACCCATCGCGGCCCCTACAAGAACGGGCCGGGCGAGATGAACGCCACCATCGCCATCGCGGGCATGGTGATCGAGCCCGGCGACCTGATCGTTGGCGACGACGACGGCTTCGTCTGCGTGCCCTTCGACCAGACCGAGGCGGTCTTCGCCGCCGCCGACAAGAAGCAGCAGGGCGAGGCCAAGACCATGGCGGCGATCGCGGCCGGCACCGTCGACCGCTCCTGGGTCGAGCGCGCCCTCGCCGAGTCGGGCTGCGAGGGGATCTGACCGGCGTCGCCGTCCTCGCAAGCGCAGCGAAGCCATCCAGGGACGCGCCATGTCCGGGACCGGCCCGCTGCCCGGGATGGCGTCGCGCACGCGCGCAACGACGACGCACCACGACAACAGGGAGGACGGACCGTGAGCACCCTAGAGCACACCAAGCATCCGCTCGAGGCGGCGACCATGCGCCGGGTCATCCTCCGGCTCGTGCCGTTCCTGATGCTCTGCTACTTCTGCGCCCTGCTCGACCGGGTGAACGTGGGCTTCGCCGCCCTGCAGATGAACAAGGATCTCGGGCTCACGCCCGCCATGTTCGGCTTCGGGGCGAGCCTGTTCTTCGTCTCGTACTTCCTGGTCGAGGTGCCGAGCAATCTCGCCCTGCAGAAGGTCGGCGCACGGCGCTGGATCGCCCGGATCATGATCACCTGGGGCTTCGTCACCATGGGCATGGCCCTCGTGACCGGTCCCCATTCCCTCTACGTGATGCGCTTCATCCTGGGCGCGGCGGAGGCCGGGTTCTTCCCCGGGGCGATCCTCTACCTGACCTACTGGCTGCCGAGCGAATACCGGGCGCGGATCATGGCGACCTTCACGGTCTCGATCCCGCTCGCGACCTTCCTCGGCTCGCCGCTGTCGGTGACGCTCCTCGAACTCGACGGCGCGCTCGGTCTCAAGGGCTGGCAGTGGCTGTTCGTGCTGGAGGGGATTCCCACAATCCTCCTCGGAATCGCCTGCCTGTTCGTGCTGACGGACCGGCCCCGCGACGCGAAGTGGCTCGGCAACGACCAGCGCGCCTGGCTGGTCGGACGCCTCGACGAGGAGGCGGCCCGGCGCAAGCCGATCGGCCACATCTCCCTCTGGCAGCTCGCCCGCAACAAGTATTTCCTGACCATGGCGCTGGTCTGCTCCGGCGCCTCGGCGACGGGGAGCGTCCTGTCGGTCTGGCAGCCGCAGATGATCAAGTCCTTCGGCCTGACCAACCTCCAGACCGGCTTCGTCAACGCGATCCCCTACGGCATCGCCACGGTGCTGATGGTGCTCTGGGGCCGCCACTCCGACCGCCAGGGCGAGCGGCGCTGGCACACCGCGGTCCCGCTGCTGCTCGCGGCCTTCGGCCTGTCGTACCTTAACCTCACCGGCGGCATCGCGACGGCCGTCCTGGCCGTGACCTTCGCCCTCGTCGGCGCCTATTCCTTTAAGGGGCCGTTCTGGGCGCTCTCGGCCGGATGGCTGTCGCCGGGGACGCTGGCGGCCGGGCTCGCCGGGATCAACGCGATCTCGAACCTGATCGGCGGCGGCCTGATGGTGAACGTGGTCGGCCTCGTGAAGGACGCCACCGGCAGCTTCCCCCTCGGCATGCTCCCCGTCGCCGCGCTCGATGCCGCCGCTGCGATCAGCGTGATCCTGATCAGCCGCGCCCATGCCCGCGAGGCTCAAGGGGCGGCGCTGCCGGCCTGAGCCACCGTCCACGCTCCACGTCCGAGGATAAGCGATGTCGTTCTTCGCTCCCCCACCCACCGTGACTGCCGAACTCTTCACGCGCCTGCCCGACCGCTTCCGCAACGCCCGGCCGACCGCTTGGGCGCATGCCAACCGGGGCGGACACGCGATCGACTCCTTCCTCGAAGGGCCTGTCTTCGATCGGGCCGGCCGCCTCTACGTGACGGATATTCCCTTCGGCCGGATCTTCCGCATCGACCAGGCCGGCGCATGGGCGCTCGTCGCCGAATACGACGGCTGGCCGAACGGCATGAAGATCCACCGGGACGGGCGGGTCTTCATCACCTGCTACAAGCGCGGCCTGATGCTCCTCGACCCGGATACGGGGGCGGTGACGCCGTTCCTGGAAACGGCGGGCTCGGAGGGCTTTCGCGGGGTCAACGACCTGACCTTCGCGGCAAACGGCGACCTCTACTTCACCGATCAGGGCCAGACCGGGCTTCAGGACCCGACCGGCCGGGTCTACCGCCTGCGTCCCTCCGGCGAGCTGACCTGCTTGGTCGACACGGTGCCGAGCCCGAACGGCATCGTCATCGACGATGCCATGGGCAGCCTGTTCATCGCCGTGACCCGCGCCCAGCAGATCTGGCGCATCCCCCTGAACGCCAGCGGCCTCGTCGCCAAGGTCGGCGTGTTCGCGCAACTGCACGGCGGGCTCGGCGGCCCCGACGGCATCGCGCTCGATGCCGAGGGCTGCCTGATCGTCGCCCATACCGGCTTCGGCTCGATCTGGCGCCTGTCGCCGGTCGCCGAGCCGCTGCTGCGGGTGAAATCCCCCGCCGGGATCTCGACCACCAACGTCGCCTATGGCGGCCCGGACGGGGCGACCCTGTTCATCACCGAATCCCAGACCGGCAGCATCCTGACGGCGCGGATGCCGGCCCCCGGCCAGACCCTCTTCTCGCACCATTGAACGGACCGGACGGATGACCACCCCGATCACCCGCCGCGCGCATCTCGCGGCCCTCATGGCCGGCGCCGCCCTCGGTGCCGGGCTGCGGCCCGCCGCGGCGCAGACCGTGCCCTGGTCCGCGGGCACGGAGCGTCCGACCTTTGCCGTGCCGCCAGGCGCCACCGACTGCCACCACCATATCTACGATGCGCGCTTTCCCGCCGCGTCCGGCGCGACCCTGCGGCCGCCGGATGCTAGCGTCGCGGATTACCGCCTGCTGATGCGCCGGCTCGGCCTCAGCCGGCACGTCGTGGTGCAGCCCTCGACCTACGGGGTCGACAACAGCCTCCTCGTCCAGTCCCTCGAGGAGTTCGGGCCCACCGCCCGGGGCATCGCGATGCTCGACGCCTCGGTGACGCCCGAGGAACTGAAGCGCCTCGACGGGGCCGGTATCCGCGGCGTGCGCTTCGGGACGCGCCTGCCCGGCGGGGCGCCTTTTACCGACCTGGTGCCGGTGGCCCGCAAGATCGCCGACCTCGGCTGGCACATCCAGCTGGTCTCCGACGGCGACAAGATCGTGGATTTGGCCGATACCCTGAAGGGCCTGCCGGTCCCGGTCGTGTTCGACCATATGGCGCACTTGCCCGAGCCCGCCGGCCCCGACCATCCGGGCTTCACGGTGATCGCCGACCTGATCGAGAAGCACGGTGCCTGGGTGAAGCTCACCGGCGCCTACATTCTCTCGAAGGTCGGGCCGCCGACCTACGCCGACCGGAGCCGCCTCGCCCGCGCCTACGTGCAACGTGCCCCCGAGCGCCTCGTCTGGGGCAGCGACTGGCCGCACCCGACCGCCCCGGCCGACGCGAAGCCGGACGATGCCGTGCTCCTCGACCTCCTGGCGGATTGGGCCCCCGATGAAGCGGTGCGGAACCGGATCCTCGTCGCCAATCCGGCCAAGCTCTACGGCTTCTGACCGCGCGGACGTGTGAAGGAATCCGACGATGGATCCCAAGACCGCAGGGACCCGGCGGACCATTCTGAGGAAGGGCGGCGCCCTCGCCCTCACCGCAGCGTTCGGGCTCTGGAGCCGGCCTGGGGACGCGGCGGACGGCATTTCGCTCTCCGCAGGCACGGAGGGGGGCCTCGATCGCCGTGCCGCCCAAGGCCTGCGACTGCCACACCCACATCCTGTCGACCCGCTTCCCGGCGTAACCCCAAACGAGGGGCCAGCCGTTGCGCGACAGCGATGTCGCCGCCGATCGCCGTCTGCATGCGCCGCGAGACGAGCCGGGTGGTGGTGACGCCTTCGACTTACGGCACGGACAACCGCGCGACCCTCGACGCCGTGGCGCAGTTCGGTCCTTCGGCCCGCGCGGTGGTCGTGGTCGATCGCGCGATCGCCGATGCCGCGCTCCGGGCGATGGCGGCTCAGGACGCGGTGGGCCTCCGGGTGAACTTCGGCACGCCGCAATCCTGGGGGCCTGTCACCGCCGAGCGCCTGGAGGCGATGGCCCGCAAGGTCGAGCCCCTCGGCTGGCACGTTCAGATCTATGCGATTCTATGCGACCGGCGACCAGATCGTCGGATTGGATCCCGTGCTGCGGCGTCTGCCGACGCCCCTCGTCATCGACCACCTCGCACGGCTCCCGCCCGATCAGGGCGTGAGCCATCCGGCCTGCGCCCTCGTGCGCAGGCCGCTCGATGGTGGCAGGACGTGGCTGAAGTTGTTGGGCGCGTACCTCGACACCGCGAGCGGACCGCCCGCCTATGGCGACGCCACGGCGGTCGCGAACTCCTTCGCGGCGGCAGCCCCGAAGCGGATGGTCTGGGGCAGCGACTGGCCGCACAGGGGCGAGACGCATATGCGCGACGATGCCCGGCTGCTCGACCTCCTGGCCGAACGGGTGCCGGATGAAGCGAAGTCTCGGGTTCGCGTCGACAATCCGGCTGATCTCTACGGCTTCAGCTGAGGCGACTGGCGGTTCTCAGGCCGAGAGCTTCCACGACCATGTCTGCTCGTAGCGGACGCTTATGCGCTTCAGAATGACCGGGATGGGCGCGAAGCCGAACGGCCGCTTTTGCGCTCATCGGCGATCTAGCATGGCGTAATCTGGCCGAGAGCGGAACGGCGGTTTTGAATGGATGAGGCGCAGAAGCGGACGCCCATCGCGACAGGATCCGCCTAGTTGATCGCTCCATCCGCTTCCTCAATCTCCGTGGCATGCCATCTGCACGATGGACGCCACCCGTCAGATTGGAGTTGCTCGATGAGACGACGCGATGTCCTTGCTGGCGTCACCGCCTCCCTCATCGCGGCGCCAAGCCTAGTGCGCGCGCAGGCTGCCACAACCCTCAAGTTCGTCCCCTACGCCGACCTCGCCCTGCTCGATCCGCTGGTCAGCGCCTTCGTCACCCGCAACCACGTGATGATGGTGTTCGACACACTCTACGCCCTCGATGCCGCCGGCGTGCCCCGGCCGCAGATGGTCGGGGGTGAGAGCGTCGAGGACAGTGGCCGGCGCGTGCGCCTCATCCTGCGCGACGGGTTGCGGTTCCACGACGGCACCCCCGTTCTTGGGCGGGATGTCGTCGCCAGCCTCAAGCGATGGGCGACCACCGATTCCTTCGGCCAGGCGCTGATGGCCGCCACCGACGACCTCTCGGCGCCATCCGACAGGGTGGTCGAGTTCCGCCTCAAGCGCGCCTTCCCGCTCCTGCCGAACGCCCTGGCCAAGCCGACGAACCTCATGGCCGCCATCATGCCGGAGCGGCTGGCCGCGACGCCGCCCACGACCCGGCTGACCGAGATGGTGGGCTCGGGCCCGTTCCGCTTCGTCGCCGACGAGCGCGTGCCAGGGGCGCGCAACGTGTATCGCCGCTTCGAGGGCTACGTGCCTCGGACCGACGGGCCGCCGAGCTTCTGTGCCGGCCCCCGCATCGCCCATTTCGACCGCGTCGAGTGGCTGACGAACCCGGACCCGGGCACGCAGGTCGCCGCCCTCCAGGCCGGCGAGGTTGATTGGGTCGAGCAGCCGCTCATGGATCTCGTGCCGAGCCTGCGCGCGAACCGGGCGATCAAGCTGCAGGTCGTGGAGGACAAGGGCCTGATCGGTGTCTTGCGCTTCAACTTCCTCTACCCGCCCTTCGACAATCCGGCGATCCGGCGCGCCGTGCTCCGCGCCGTCAATCAGACCGAGTTCATGCAGGCGGTCGCGGGCGACAACGCCGCCGTGGACACCCGGGTCGGCGTGTTCGGCCCCGCCGGCCTGCCCATGGCCAACGATGCCGGGATGGAGGCCCTGAGCGGGACACACGACCTCGCCACGCTCAAGCGCGACATCGCGGCGGCCGGCTACAAGGGCGAACGGGTCGTGTTCCTGTCGGCGACGGATGTCCCGCGCATCAACGCGATCTGCAGCGTCGGCGTCGCGATGATGCGGCAGCTCGGTCTCAACGTCGACGAGGTCGCCACCGACTGGGGCACCGTGGTGCAGCGCGCCACGCGCCAACAGCCGATCGACGCGGGCGGCTGGAACGTGTTCGGCTCGTTCTGGGGCGGCTACGACATGCTGAACCCGGCGGGGCACCTGCTGCTGCGCGGCATCGGGCTGAAGGGCTGGAACGGCTGGCCCACGGACGCGCAGCTCGAGCAGCAGCGTCAAGCGTGGATTGACGCGAAGGACCAAGAACAGCGGCTCGACATCGCGCGGCAGATGCAGGTTCAGGCTTTCAAGGACGTCCCGTTCCTGCCTTTGGGATCCTACCTCCAGCCCACGGCCTATCGGGCCGACCTCGACGGGATGCAGGTTGGCCTGCCGCTGTTCACCAATATCCGGCGGATTTGATCTGGGCTCGTCGAGGGATGTGCAAACTTGAGAGAGGCGCGGAACTTGCGCTAGGTCCTCCACCCGCTCCTGGGCTACCCGGAAGCGTGGCTTCCTGTGTGGCTGGAGGATTATCATGTCGCCCAAGTCTTGGCTGAAGTCCTAGTGGTTGAGCCCTGACGGTTGAGTCCGTGTGGGGTTTCGGTTTGAGGCCCATCCTGCGAGTCTGGCGGGATGCGCAGTGGCATCTCTTTCACGCTCTCCGGCTCGGATCGCCTGCGGCTCGAAGCACTCGTCGCGGATCGAAACACGCCGCAGAAGCACGTCTGGCGCGCCCGTATCCGCGATCTCGCCGCCGCGGCCCGGACGGGCGATGCCCGCTTCCATGCGGTCCCCGACGACGCTCCGGACTACGCCTCGCTCGGACCGGCATTCCTGGCTTCGCCCGCGCTCCCGCCCCCGCAGGCCGCGGCGGCGAAGTTCGACCGCGTGCCCTACGAGCAGGCCGTCGGCCGCATCGCCGGACAGTCGGTCGCCGTCGTGCCTCCGGCCATACCCCGCCTGTTGCCGGGGCAGATGATCACCGCCGCGCATGTCGCCTTTCTCCGGGCGAACCTCGACGCCGGAGCGTTCATCCTCGACCCGGACGAGCACGGCGACGGGCTCGTCCGGGTCGTACGCGAGACCTGAACCGCATTCGGCCGGGGATGTCGGGACGCGTCGGCGATCGACGGGGACGGCTGTATCAGACCACGACGTCGGACAACCCGAGCCACGACGCCATCGATCGCAGTTCCCCGAGCACTCGCTCCGTCGTCTCCGTTGGCGCCTCCGTCTTTAGGTGCGTGCGCTGGACGTCAGCGCGCCGGCCTCGCGGTCCGCCTTCAGGTCGATGCGGCCGACGAGCGCGCCGTCCGGCAGGAACGGCAGGCCGTAGTAGCCGTGCTGGCGCTTGTGCGCCGGCGTGAAGATCTCCAGCCGGTACCGAAAGCCGAAGAGGCGCTCCGTCCGCGGCCGGTGCCAGACGAGCGGATCGAACGGCGACAGCAGGGCAGCCCCGTGGGGTCGGCGACCGGGTCGGGCATACCTGTGCAGATAGGCCTGCTGCGACCATCCGCGGACGGTCGTTGGGACGAGGACGCATCGGCGGGGAACTCGGCGATCGTCAACGGTAAGGCCAGAGGCCCGGATGGACTCCGGTGCGCGCCGTCACAGGTGACCAATCTTTGAGGGTAGCGCGCCCCAAGTGCGACGACGCACAGCCAGCGAGCGGTCGCGTTGACCGGGCAAGCCCGGTCATATAAATTATGATCATCATATTTAGGTGCTTTCCACGGAGGCGGGCGATGGACGCGAGATGGTTGCTTGGGCTTTCTGCACTGGCTCTCGCGGCATGCTCGCCGGCCGAGACCGCCGTGCCTTCGGAGCCGCCGCTGGTTCAGACCGTCGCGGTTGCCCCGGCGACGGCCGGCATCGCGCGCTACACCGGCGTCATCCGGGCCCGCACCGAGAGCAACCTCGGCTTCCGCGTTGGCGGCAAGATCTTCGAGCGCCTCGTCGACCCAGGGGATCACGTCCGGCTCGGGCAGCCGCTGATGCGCCTCGACCGGACCGACTTCACCCTGGCGCTCAATGCGGCTCGGGCGTCGGTCGAGGCGGCCCGGGCGCAGATGATCAAAGCGAAGGCCGACGATGAGCGCAGCCGCAAGCTCGTCGGGGACGGCTGGACCTCAAAGCAGACCTACGACCAGAACAAGGCCGCTGCGGACGCCGCCATCGCCCAGTTCGCCAATGCCGAAGCGCAGGCGAGCCAAGTCGCCAACCAAGCCGGGTATTCCGAACTCCAGGCCGACGCTGACGGCGTCGTGATGGAGGTTCCGACCGAGCCCGGGCAGGTGGTCGCCGCCGGCCAGACGGTCGTCAAGCTCGCCCGTGACGGCGCCCGCGAGGCCGAGGTGTTCCTGCCCGAGGGCAGCCGGCAACTCGCGAAGGGGGCAGCGTCGGCAACCCTCTACGCCGAGGGCGAGACGACCTACCCGGCCAAGCTCAGGGAGCTTTCTGCCACCGCCGACCCGGCCACACGGACCTACCGGGCGCGCTACATCCTGTCGGGCGGAGGCGAGGCCGCGCCGCTCGGCGCCACGGTGACGCTCCGGCTCACGCCGGCGGATACCGGACGCGCGGCGTCGGTCGACGTGCCGCTCGGGGCCTTGTTCGACATCGGGCAGGGGTCGGCGGTCTGGAAGTTCAACGCCGACACCAAGACCGTCACCGCCCAGCCCGTCTCGGTCGCCCGCATGTCGGAAGAAGGCGCTCAAGTCGTGTCCGGCCTCAGCCCGGGCGACCGCATCGTGTCGCTCGGCGCCCACCTCCTGAAGGCCGGCCAGACAGTGCGGCAGGCCCCCTCAAGCCTGGCGGGAGCGGCGCGATGACCGGCTTCAATCTCTCTGCCCTGGCGGTCCGCGAGCGGGCCGTCACGCTCTTCCTCATCATTGCGGTGACCGCCGCGGGCTTCTTCGCCTTCCAGAAACTCGGCCGCGCCGAGGATCCGGCCTTCACCGTCAAGACGATGGCGGTCTCCGCCGCATGGCCCGGCGCGACCACCTCGGAGATCCAGCGGCAAGTCGCAGACCCGCTGGAGAAGCGCCTGCAGGAACTCGTCTACTACGACCGAGTCGAGACCACGGTCCGCCCCGGTCTGATGCTGATGAAGGTCTACTTCAAGGACAGCATGCCGCCGGCGAGGCTGCAGGAAGAGTTCTACCAAGCCCGTAAAAAGCTCTCTGATCAGGCCTCCACCCTCCCGCGCGGCGTGCTCGGACCCTTGTTCAACGACGAGTTCTCCGACGTCTACTTCGCGCTCTACGCGCTTCAGGCGCAGGGATTGCCGCACCGGCATCTCGTGCTGCGCGCCGAGGACCTCCGCCAGCGCTTGCTGCGAGTACCGGGCGTTGAGAAGATCAACATCCTCGGCGAACAGGCGCAGAAGATCTTCGTCGAGATCTCTTATCAGCGCCTCGCGACGCTCGGCATTACCGGGCAGCAGTTGCTAGCGGCGCTGGCCAACCAGAACGACGTGACCCCGGCCGGATTCGTCGAGACCAGCGGTCCGCGCGTATACCTCCGCCTCGACGGCGCCATCGACGGCCTCGACGCGATCCGTAACCTGCCGGTGGCGGTCGGGGACCGCAGCATCAAGCTCGGCGACATCGCGGAGGTGAAGCGCGGCTACGAGGACCCGAAGGTCTTCGAGATCCGAAACGACGGCGAGCCGGCACTGATGTTGGGCCTCGTGATGAAGCCGGGCTTCAACGGCCTGGCGCTCGGCGAGGCGCTCAACGCCGAGGAGGTGGCGATCCACCACGAACTCCCGACCGGCATCACGTTCACGAAGATCACCGACCAGGCGAAGGTCATCGACGACGCCATCCGCGAGTTCATGGTGAAGTTCTTCACCGCCCTCTCGGTGGTCATCGTTGTCAGCCTCGTGGCGCTGGGCTTCCGGGTCGGCATCGTCGTGGCGCTCGCGGTCCCGATCACCCTCGCGGCCGTGTTCGTGGTCATGATGGTCACCGGCCGCGACTTCGACCGCATTACGCTGGGTGCGCTGATCATCTCGCTCGGCCTGCTCGTCGACGACGCCATCATCGCCATCGAGATGATGGTGGTGCGCATGGAGGAGGGTGTCGACCGCGTCGAGGCGGCGACTCACGCCTGGAGCGCTACCGCAGCGCCGATGCTGACCGGCACGCTCGTCACCATCGCGGGCTTCCTACCGGTCGGCTTCGCTGCTTCCACGGCGGGCGAGTATGCCGGCAACATCTTCTGGGTGGTCGGCTTCTCGCTGATCGTCTCCTGGATCGTGGCGGTGACCTTCACGCCCTACCTGGGCGTCAAGCTCCTGCCCAACATCAAGAAGGTCGAGGGCGGCCACGAGGCGATCTACGCCACAAAGAACTACGCGCGCCTGCGCCGCATGGTGCGAGCCTCCGTTGACCACAAGTGGCTGGCGGCCGGGATCACGGTCGGACTGTTCGCCCTCGCCGTGGTCGGCATGGGCAAGGTCGAGAAGCAGTTCTTCCCGAACTCGGAGCGCCCCGAACTGATCGTCGAGGTGACGCTGCCCACCGGTTCGGCCTTCACCACCACCGAGGCGAGCGTCAAGAAGGTCGAAGCGGCCATCCGTGAACTCCCCGAGGCGCGCGCCATCACGAGCTACATCGGCCAGGGGATGCCGCGCTTCGTCCTGTCCTTCGACCCCGAGTTGCCTGATCCGGCCTTCGCGCAGATCGTCGTTCAGACCTCTGACGCAGCGTCCCGCGACGCGCTCCGCATCAAGCTTCGCAAGCTCGTGAGCGACGGGCTGTTCCCCGAGGCGCGGGTGCGCGTCCTGCAGATCGTGTTCGGCCCTCCGATCCGCTTCCCCGTCGCCTTCCGTGTGGTCGGACCCGACCCCGACGTCATCCGCGGCATCGCCGCAGAGGTCCGGGATGTCATGATGGCCAACCCGAACATGAGGCTGGTGCATCTCGACTGGGGCGACAAGACGCCGAGCCTGCACCTCGTCCTTGACCAGGAGCGCCTGCGCCTGATCGGGCTGACGCCTAAGGAGGCCGGCCAGCAGCTGCAGAGCTACCTCAACGGCACGCCGGCGACCCAGGTCCGCGAGAACCTACGCTCGGTGGACGTGCTGCTGCGCAGTCCCGGCCCGGAGCGGCGCTCGCTCGGCGACATCGGCGACCTGACCCTGACCACCCATGACGGTCGCCAGGTCCCGGTCTCGCAGGTGGCGCACCTGGAGAGCCGCAGCGAGGACGCGGTGCTCAAGCGCTACAACCGTGAGACCTACATCCGGGTGCAGGGTGACGTGCTCGACGGGAAACAGCCGCCGGACATCCACGCGCAGATCTTCCCCGAGCTCGACGCGATCAAGGCGAAATTGCCAACCGGCTACCGCATCGACACGGCCGGCGCGGTCGAGGAGAGCGCGAAGGCGATGAACGCGCTCGTGGCGGTCTTCCCGCTGATGCTGATCGTGACGCTGACGGTCATCATGCTGCAGGTTCGGTCGTTCACGACGATGTTCATGGTGTTCGCCACCGCGCCGCTCGGCCTCGTCGGCGCCGTCCCGACCCTGCTCGTCTTCCACCAGCCCTTCGGCTTCAACGCGATCCTCGGCCTGATCGCGCTCTCGGGCATCCTGATGCGCAACACGCTGATCCTCGTGGACCAGATCCACCACGACCGTGCGGCGGGACTGTCGGACTACGAGGCCATCGTCGAGTCGACGGTGCGGCGGGCCCGTCCGGTGATCCTGACGGCGGCCGCCGCGATGCTGGCCTTCATCCCGCTGACCCACTCGGTGTTCTGGGGGGCGCTGGCCTACGTGCTGATCGGCGGCGTCGGCGTCGGGACGCTGCTCACGCTGCTGTTCCTGCCCGCCCTCTACGCGCTCTGGTTCCGGGTGGGGCGTGCGCCCCGCCCGAGCGAGGTCGCCGCCGCGGCGGGAGCGCCAGCCGGCCTCGCGCACTGAGGCAGCATCGGGCGCGGCGTCTTTTTAAATGACGCCGCGCATCTATATGTGAGGCGTTATCGAAGGATCCGACCATGCCCCGCGTCTCCCAGGAACAGGCCCGACAGAACCGGCAGCGGGTCGTCGAAGTCGCGGCGGCCCTGTTCCGCGAGCGCGGGCTGCACGGGGTCGGGGTCGCCGACATCATGGCCTCCGCCGGGCTGACCCATGGCGGCTTCTACGGCCAGTTCGCCAACAAGGACGCCCTGGCGGTCGAGGCCCTCGAATCCGCCCTGGCGGAGGAGCGCCGGGGGAACGGCGACGCTCTCATCGCGAACTACCTGTCGCTCGCGCATGTCCAGGATCCCGGCAAGGGATGCCCGCTCGCCGCGCTGGCGAACGACGTCGCGCGGGAGCCGCCGGGCAGCCCCGTGCGGGCCCGATTCACGCGGGGCGTCGAGAGCCTCGCCGCGATCCTCGCCGGGCTGATGCCGCGCCTGTCCAAGGAGCGGCGGCGCCAGCAGTCCCTGGCGGCCGTCTCGACGCTCGTGGGCGCCGTGGTCCTGGCGCGCGCCGTCGATGACGCGGCTTTGGCGAAGGAGCTGCTCGAAGCGGCCACCGCGTCGGCGAGCCGGTGACGGCTTGAGATCCGGCTCACCGCCCTCGGCCCCGAGACTCCCGAACCCCATCGACGCCGCATGACCCGGACACGCCCGCATCCCCACCGCCGCACCCTGCTGGCCGGCACCGTGCTCATGGCCTGCGGGCACACGGTGTCGGCGCGGGACGCACCGATCGACACAGCGCAGACGCGAGGTCGCCCGATGACCGCTCAGGCCACATCGACGACCGTCACGGTCGAGCACGTCGTGATCCGCTCTGGCCGGTCCTTCGATGCGGTCCGCACGGCGCTGGAAGCCGCGCTTCCGCCGATCGATCACCGCTACGCATCCCTGGTCGCGAGCGGACAGGCCGATGCCGCGCGCGCTGCTGGAGCAGGGCGCGCCGCTCTCGATCTTCGGCGCGCGGGATCACGGGGCCCTGCTGCGGATCGCCGGGCTGGAGCGGAAGGCCATCCAGTACGACATCGGCAATCCCCTGACCGCCACCCGGATGACCCGTCACGCGCTCCCGGCGGCCCTGTACGCGCCGATCCGCGTCCTGCTGCGCGCGGAGGCCGACGGGCACGCGGTGTTCGAATACGACAGCCCGGCCACCACCTTCGGACAATTCGGGGATCCGGATGTCGCGCGCGTCGCCCGTGATCTCGACGCTCAACTCCGCTCCGCCCTCCTGGCCGCCGCCGGGTAAGGGGCCGGCATCTCTAAGCAGATGTGCGTTGGCAAGCCACACCGTACACGACACCGAGGCTTCATCATCGGCTGTCCAACCCACCCCCTCATCCTGAGGTGCCGGAGCGCAGCGGAGGCCTCGAAGGAGCCCTCCAGATAGCACTGTGATCCCTGGAGCTCTCCTTCGAGGCCCGCTCCGCGGTCACCTCAGGATGAGGGGGTGGGTTGGACGGTCGATCCCAGCTTCCGAGCCTTGTGTCGTGTACCGTGCGCTTTGCGATCGGGCACGGCTCTAAGCCTTTGTTAGAGCGCGCTCGCTTACGTCGAACCGGTGTCCACTTCGGCGGAGAGCGCTCCAGCAGCCCGTCAGCTTCGGAGCGGGACCGGGGGCGGAGCCGCCGCCTTCCGGGGCTGTCCCAGCCACGCCCCCGACGCGAGCGCGCCGGCATTGACGAGGGCCAGGGCGGCGAGGCCCGCCCCGAGACCCAGGAACAACCCGTCCAGCCCGTAGCCGAGCCGCAGGGCCAGCACGCCGCAGCCGAGGGCGACCGTCACCCGGAGCAGGCCCGCGATCAGCGGCCAGCCGACCTGTCCGGCGCCCTGGGCGGCGAAGTAGAGGGCGAGCCCGACGCCGAAGAGGCCGTAGAAGGGGCCGACGACGCGGAGATACTGAGCGCCCACGGCGAGCATGCCGCCGTCCGTGCCGAACAGGCGCAGCCAGACCTCCGGCCGGAGCGCGGCACCGAGCCCGATGGCTTCGGCGAGGAGGCCGGCGATCACCGCCCCCGTCCAGGCCGCCCGCCGGGCGCGGGCCACGTCGCCCGCCCCCACCGCCGTCCCGACCATCGCGGCGAGCGGCGCCCCCAGGCCGAACACCATGGGCACGAGGAGATATTCAAGCCGCGCCCCCGTGCCGTACCCCGCGACCGCCGCCGGCCCGGCCACGCCGACGAGTCCGGTCGCCGTCGCGATGGTCACGTTCGTGGTCGCGCTGACGATCGCCGAGACGGCGCCGATCCGCAGGATCGCGCCGAGCGCCCGGCGCGACAGGGCCGGCGGCCGGACCGGCGGATGCAGGATTCCGCGGCCGGACCAGAGGTAGACGGCGAAGACGATCGTTCCGGCCGCGTAGTAGGCGAGCACCGCGACCGCCCCGCCGACGACGCCGAGCTGCGGCAGCGGACCCAGGCCGAAGATCAGCGCGGGGGAGAGGGGGATGAGGGCCGCCGTTCCCGCGCACATCACCCCGGCCGGGAGCAGCATGTTGCCGGTGCCGCGGATCACGGCGGCGAGCGCGTTGAACAGCCACAGCAGCCCGGCGCCGGCGAAGACCACGTCCGAATAGGCGAGCGCCGCCGCGAGCGAGGCCCCGCTTCCGCCCATGGCGGCGTAGAGGTGCGGGCCCGCCAGGAGGGCCGCGACGGTGGTGAGGGCGCCGAGGCCGAGGGCGATCGCCACCGCGTGCCAGACCAGGCCGTTCGCCTCCGCCACCCGTCCGCCGCCGAGCGCCCGGGAGACGGCCGAGAGCATGCCGCCGCCGACCGCGCCCGCCGAGATCATCTGGACCAGCATCAGCATCGGAAAGACCAGGGCCATGCCGGCCAGGGCGTCGGTGCCGAGACGGGCGATGAAGTAGGTCTCGATCAGACCGGTCAAGGCCTGGGCCGTGGTCATCAGAACGTTGGGTCCGGCGAGGCGCAGCAGCGTCCCGAGGACCGGGCCCCGGAGCAGGCGTTCCGTGCGGGCATCCCGCGCGGGGGGCGGCCCGCTTCCGGGGCTCGGCGAATAGAGACCGGGCGCCGATACCGCCGGCCGGGCGGGACGAGCGGCCGTCACGAGATCCGCGTCCAGGCCGCCACGACCGGATCGGGCGCCGGGGGCGATGCGTCGAGGAGCAGGCAGGTGGTGCTCGCCGTGGCACAGAGACGTCCCGCCCCGTCGGTGAGCCGCGCCTCGGCCACTGCCTGCCGGCGTCCGGCGTGGACGATCTCCCCCACCGCCGTGAGCGGCCGGGACGCGGCTGTGACGGCGCGCAGGTAATTCACCTTGATCTCCAGCTTGGTGTAGCCGCGGCCCTGTGGCAGCGTGGCATGCACGGCGCAGCCCATCACGCTGTCGAGCAGGGACGCGAGCGCGCCGCCATGGACCGAGCCGAGCGGGTTGTAGAGGTACTCGCCTGCCTCCATCCGCATCGTCACCCGGCCGGGCTCGGCCGAGACGAGGTCGATGCCGAGCAGGGCGATCAGCGGCGGCGGCGGAACCGCCCCCGCCATCATCGCCCGCAGGAAGGCGAGGCCGTCGAGCCCCCGGCCGGCCTGCGCCACGATGGCGGGGTCGGACCAGTCCACGACGCGGCGGCGGGACGGCGCAGGCTCCGGAGCGGTGTCAGTGGGCATCGGCGACGGGTCCTTTCGGCGGTCCGACCCTGCGCATCAGCGGGACGAGGGCGGTGGCGAGGGCGAAGCAGGCGGCGATGACCACGAAGGCGTCGGCGTAGGTCATGGTCTGCGCCTCCCGGTAGGTCAGCGACCAGAGCTGCCTGAGCGCCGCCGCGTGCCCGTGGGCCGGGTCCCCGGCGAAGCTGGTCGCCATCCGCGCTTCCATCCCGCGCAGGCTCGCGCGCATCGCCAGGTTGGCCGGGTTGAGGTGCTCGGCGAGCCGGAGGAAATGCAGGTTGGTGCGGTCGTTGAGGAGCGTCGCGCAGGCCGCGATGCCGATGGCGCCGCCCAAGTTGCGCATCAGGTTGAACAGGCCGGAGGCGAGCTTCAGCTTGGCCGGGGCGAGGCCGCCGAGCGTCAGCGTCACCGTCGGCGCCACGGCGAATTGCTGCGCGAAGCCCCGCATCGCCTGCGGCCAGAGCAGCTCGCGCCAGCCCCAGTCGTGGGTGATCGGCGTGAACGACCACATGCTCACGCCGAACAGGCCGAGCCCGAACATCATCAGCCAGCGCAGGTCCACGCGCCAGGCGAGGATCGCGTAGACCGGGATCGCCATCACCTGAAACACGCCGGTCGAGAACACGGCGAGCCCGATCTGCAGGGCCGAGAAGCCGCGCACCCGGCCGAGGAACAGCGGCGTCAGGTAGATCGTGGCGAAGATGCCGATGCCGGTGACGAAGGAGAACAGGCAGCCCAGCGCGAAGTTGCGGCTCTTCAGGGCCGTGAGATCGACGATCGGGTGGGCGTAGGTCAGGCTGCGCCAGAGGAAGCCGAGCCCGGCCAGTCCCGAGATCCACGCCGTGGTGCGGATCGTGGCATCCTCGGTCCAGTTCCAGCGCGGCCCCTCTTCCAGGGTGTATTCGAGGCAGCCGAGGAACAGCGCCATCAGGGCGATGCCGAGCCAGTCGGCGGTCCTGATGAGGGCCGGCTCGGGCTCGTCGACCCGCACCATCAGCGGCACCACGATCGCGACGAAGATCCCCGGCGCGAGGTTCACGAAGAACAGCCAGTGCCAGGAGTAATTGTCGGTGATCCAGCCGCCCACCGTCGGCCCCAGTGTCGGGGCCAGCGAGGAGAGCGCCCCGATGGTCGCGGCGGCCACCACCATCTTCTTCCCGGGGAAGAACGCGAAGGCCGTGGTGAACACGGTCGGGATCATCGAGCCGCCCAGAAAGCCCTGGAGCGCCCGGAAGGCGATCATGCTCTCGATGTCCCAGGCCCAGCCGCAGAGCAGGCTGGTGGCGGTGAAGCCGGCCGCCGAGACGCAGAACAGCCAGCGGGTCGACATCACCCGGGCTAGGAAACCCGACAGCGGGATCACGATGATCTCGGCGATGAGGTAGCTGGTCTGCACCCAGGCGACCTCGTCGGGGCTCGCCGAGAGGCCGCCGCCGATCTCCTTGAGGGAGGCCGAGACGATCTGGATGTCGAGGAGCGCGATGAAGAAGCCGACGCACATCACCGCGAAGGCGAAGACCTTCTGCGTCTCGCTCAGCGGCGTGCGGCCGGCGGCGCTCACCGGATCAGCGCCCCGACGACGACGGAATCGCCCGGCGTGGGCGCGTCGCCCTCCGGCGCGCCGCCCCGGCGGTCGACCGAGGCGATCACCGACAGGCCCGGGCGCAGGCGCCCGAGGCGCCCGCCCGCGCCGTCGAGCCGGATCCGCACGGGCACCCGCTGGACGATCTTGGTGAAGTTGCCGGTGGCGTTCTCGGGCGGCAGCACGCTGAACTGCGCGCCGGTCGCCGGGGCGAGGCTCTCGACATGGCCCGTGAAGGTCTCGCCCGGCAGCACGTCCGCCACGATGCCGACGCTCTGGCCCGGACGCATGGCGGCGAGCTGGCTCTCCTTGAAGTTCGCGTCGACCCAGAGGCCGTCCGTCGGCACGAGGGCGATCAGCCCGGCGCCGGGCGTGGCGTAGGAGCCCGTCCGCGCGCTCCGGTTGCCGACCACGCCGTCGGCCGGCGCGCGGATCTCCGTGTAGCCGAGGTTGAGCCGGGCCGCGTCGCGCTCGGCCACGGCCTGCGCGCGGGCGGCCTCGGCCTGCCGGCTCCGCGTGTCGATGACGGCGATCTGCCGCTCGGCGGCCTCGAGGCTCGCCCGGGCCTTGGCGACGGCGGAGACGGCCTTCTTGTCGTCCGCATCGGCCTGCTGGAAGCGCTGCTCGGAGGCGTAGCTCTTGGCCGAGAGCTGGCGGTAGCGGTCGACGTCGAACCGGGTGCGGGCGGCCTCGGCCTCGACCCCGGCCAGCTCGGCGCGGTTCTGCGCGATCACCGCTTCCTGCAGGCGCCGCGTGGCGGCGAGGTTGAGGAGCGTGGCGTCCTGGCCCGCCACCGATGCGTCCGCCTTCGCCAGCGCCGCGCGGTAATCCCGGTCGTCGAGGCGGATGAGGAGATCGCCGGTCCGGACGCGCTGGTTGTCCCGGACCAGCACCTCGGCGACGAAACCGGAGACGCGCGGCGCGATCACCGTGACGTCGCCGCCGACATAGGCGTCGTCGGTGCTCTCGATGAACCGGCCGGTCTCCCACCAGTACCGGCCGTAGAGGCCGCCGCCGGCCAGGGCCAGGAGGGCGAGGCCCGAGAGGGCAGCCCGCTTGCGCGTCAGGCGCTGTTTCGGAGCCGCGAGGCCCTCCCTGCCGTCGCCCCCTACAAACGCATCGGCTGTCGCGGCCTCGCCCATTCCCGTGCCTCCCGTATCAGATCGTGGTCTTGCGCTCGAAGCGGTGCCGGAGCCTGTCGTTGGCGGCCGGACCGGCCGTCACGCGGACCCCCTCCTCCAGAGGGCGCCCCGTCCGTCGGTCCACCACGACGGGATCGACGGGCAGGCCTGTGGCCGGATCGGTCAGGATGACGCTCTCCCCCTCAGGGGCTAAATGCCTGTTGCCCCAGGCGAACAGCGTCCAGAGTACCGGCCGGAAATCCCGGCCCTTCTCCGTCAGGACGTATTCGTACCGGGGTGGCCGCTCCTGATAGGGCCGCCGCTCCAGAAGCCCGGCTTCGCACAGAGCCTTGAGCCGGCGCGTCAGCATGTTTGGCGCGATGCCAAGGCTCTGCTCGAACTGATCGAACCGGGTCAGCCCGTAGAAGGCGTCCCGCAGGATGAGGATGCTCCACCACTCGCCGACCCGCTCCAAGGAGCGGGCGACGGGACAGGGCATCTGGTCGAAGGGCGTGCGCTGCATCAGATCATCATGGCCGAGTCGCTTGCATGATGCAAGTAACTCGGCGTGAAAGGACGCGACGCCCTGGTTCCGTGTCATGCGGAGGCGCGGTAGCGTTCCGCGGCATGGGACTGGGCGAAATTCGGGACCATCGTGATCCGCGCCGCCTCGAACGCCTGCCACAGGCCGGCATCGGGAAGGGGCGGGATCGTCACGTCCTCGTGGCGGTCGAAGCCCTGGAGTGCTGCATCGACGAGTTCGCCAACCTCCATCACGCCCTGCAGGGCATTCACGTCCCGCCCGGAGCGCTCCCAGATTTCGGTTCGGGTTGCCGCCGGCAGGACGGCCTGAACGTAGACGCCCTTCGGACCGAGCTCGCGCTGAAGCCCCTGGCTCAAGAACAGCACGTAGGATTTGGTCGCCCCGTACACCGCCATGCCGAATTCGGGAGCAAGGCCGACGACGGACCCGATATTCACGATGCACCCCGACCCCGCCTGGACGAAGCGCGGCGCGACGGCGCTCGCGAGTCGCGTCGGCGCAGTGACGTTGAGCGCGACGAGCGCCGCCGCTGCCGCCGGATCCTGATCCAGAAATCCTCCGTGGCCGGCAGCGCCGGCATTGTTCACCAGCACGCCGATGCGCGCGTCCTCCCGGAGCCGTGCCTCGACCCGCAGAAGATCGGCCTCGACCGTGAGATCGGCCGGGAGCACATCGATGGTGACGCCCATCTCCGAGCGCAGCCGGTCCGCCAACGCAGTGAGACGTGCTTTGTCCCGCGCGACGAGGACGAGGTCGTACCCGCGGCGGGCAAAACGATCAGCATAGGTGGCGCCGATGCCGGAGGAGGCGCCGGTGATCAGGACGGTGGACGTATCGCTCATGGTCGGAAGTCCCATCTGCTAAACATGATTGTCATCATGTATTTTTGAGATGGTGAGCATCATGATTGCGGTCAAGGCGAATTTCGTGGGCGTGGGTGAGATTACGCACATTGAGGTCGCCGGGAATAAGGTGCGGAGAACCACCGGAGGATCCTTGGGCGGCGGGCCGTCTGCGCCGCGAGCGCGGCTTCGAGGCCGTGAAGCGTCGCGGCGGCGATGAAGGCTGCCCGGCTCACCACGGCGACTTCTACAGATGCTTCGCCTCGAAGAACGATCTGATCGCCGCCCAGCTGGCCGAACTCGTAGTGGTGCCTCCGTCGTTCCCCTTGATCCTGATGTTAAGCTGCGCACGACCTGACACCGTCATACCAAGTCGCCAGGGCAAGCGGCTACCTGGCCACCACCCTCGGGGCGGAGGCGATCCGGCAGGCTCCGCAGACTCGCGCGACGATAACCAAGTTCCTGCGCCGGCAAAATAAAATTCTTGCGGAGCCGCGTCTCCGGTTCGAAGCTGGTCTGAGGTGAGGGCGCAACCTAACAGTATCTCGAAACTATTGTCTGCTTCCGGGAGCGCTGAGATCCTATCGTGCCGTCCGCAATGGGCGATTTGCAGAATGTCTGCTTGCGGGCAGCGCCTCAACTTTCTCAATCCGCCCTGAGCCACCGTTGTCGGCGGCCGGCAAAGCTAGAGGCCTTGCCGAACAGTATGCACATTCGCGTTAGATCAGGCTTCGGCCGCCGCAGCGGCGTTCGGGTGTAGCAAGGCCATCTCCATCGCGCCGGCGCATCAGCAGCGGCAGATCGGGCCAATCGCGCCACTGTAGGGTAAACTCGCCGTGATGAACGGTTCCCAGCGACGTCCAGCTTGCAAAACCATCGTACGGAACACCTGGTCATCACCCGCAGGCGTCGCATACGGGTGGTTTTCTGCCGGGCCGGTTTCGGGCGACTGCGCGGTGAAGCCGACATCGCCGTCGCGCTTACTCCCGACCCCTTGCGGATGCTGGAAACGCCCGCTTGGGGCTGGATAGCGAGGGAGAGGCAGCGCAACGCTTTGCTTAGGTTCTTCCGTCAGTCTTACCGCCTTATAGAGGCCTATAAGGCAAGAAACTGGGCAAAAACGGTGCAGATCGTGACGGTCAGGGAAGAGGAAGCCAGGACAATCCATCTATCGGAGGTGCTCGGCGCCCTGAGCCACGCCCTCGACCTGACGGAAGGTCAGCCGGTCGGGCATTGCGTGCGTGCGACCTGGATCGGCGTTCACATCGGCCGGGAGATGGGCCTGTCGGACTCGCAGCTCTGGGAACTCTACCACACGGTGATGCTGAAGGACCTTGGTTGCTCCAGCAACGCCGCGCGCATCTGCGAACTCTACCTATCCGACGATCTCAGCTTCAAACGTGACTTCAAGACGGTTAGCGACAGCTTGCCGAAGGTGCTCGGCTTCGTGTTCGCCCATACGGGCCTCAAGGCCGGTCTGGCCGAACGCTTCCGCGCCGTGCTCAACATCCTGCAGAACGGCGGCGCGATCGTCGACGACCTCATCCAGACGCGATGCCAACGTGGTGCACAGATCGCCCGTCAGCTTCGCTTTCCGGTGAGCGTCTGCGAAGCCATCCACGCCCTGGACGAGCACTGGAACGGCAACGGTCGGCCGGACCGTCTCGCTGGTCCCGCGATCCCGCTCTTCGCACGCGTCGCGCTGCTCGCCCAGGTCGTGGACGTCTTCCACACCGCAGCCGGTCCCGCAGCCGCGATTGCCGAGGTGCGGGCGCGCTCGGGCACTTGGTTCGATCCTGAGGTCGTCGCCTGCTTCGAGGCAATCGCTTCCAAACCCGAATTCTGGGACACCTTGACCTCAGATGCGGTCGAGGCGGCGGTGTTCGCGTTGGCGCCGGACAGCCCGATCATCGTGGACGAGGATTACCTCGACGACATCGCCCGTGCTTTCGCACAGATCATCGATGCCAAGAGCCCGTTCACCTCCGGTCACTCCGAGCGCGTCGCGGTCTACGCCGATATGATCGCGGCGGAACTCGGCTATTCGTTGGAGCGACGTCGCTGGCTGAAGCGTGCCGCGCTCCTCCACGATGTCGGGAAACTCGGTGTTTCGAACGCCATCCTCGACAAGAACGGCAAGTTGAACGATGCGGAGTGGCGCGATATGCGCAACCACGCAGCTCTGTCGGAGACCATCCTGACCCGCGTCGCTGTGTTCCACGAGATGGCCAGCATCGGTGGCGGTCACCATGAGCGGTTGGACGGCCGAGGCTATCCGCGTGGGTTGAGTGGTGATGCGATCGCACCCGAGACCCGCATCGTCTCCGTGGCCGACGTCTTCGACGCGCTGACCGCCGACCGACCCTATCGATCAGCCATGTCGCTTGAGAAGGCGCTGGGCATCATGCGTGCGGACCTCGGCACAGCATTCGACCCGGCCTGCTTCGCGGCATTGGAGCGGGCGCTCGCCTCGATCCAGGGAGACCTTGCCCGGGCGGCTTGAAACGAGCTCCGGCAAATCCTCTGACTACCGGACCCATGCCCGCGCACTGGCCGCGTCGTCCGCCTCGCCGCGACGCGATGGCTTCCCCGCCATCACAACGACCACCCTGCTCCCCAGCCATCCGTAGGCCGGCGAATTCATGGCCCAACACATCAGTGCATCCAAGAGGCGAATCGACATGTGTCTAGTACCCTCATCCCTGTTGCCGTCATAAGCGCAGATGGCTGATGACGCCTTAATCTCTTCTAGCACCCGTGAATGCATCACACCGCAGCTGACATCGATCTCTCGATTGATGGCGCGCGATACAAGCAAAAACACATCTTGAAATTGCAATTTATTTTCGATCCGCGCAGTTACTGGACGTGAAGGGTTAGCTTCATCTTCGGATGGATCCCACACTGTATGACGAAATCGCCAGCGTCTTTAAGGATCAGGGTCGCCTGTCTGCCGGGTTCCTGATCGCCGGCATCGAAGGCGAACCGATCAGCCTCGATGAAGGCGTGATGCACGGCGTTCTCGTCGCCGTTGATGAGGGTGATCGTATCCCCCCGGTGCAGGAAAAGGTCACCGGGATCATAGTGCCGTCCCTTCTGCAGCACGATTCGGATAGCGCCAGACAGGTGGGCTTGCGCGGGACCGAGCGCGAGTAAGGCGGCCGATAGCACAAGGGTCCCAGCCAACAGGGACCGGTATCGAAGATTGCAATTTGTCACCGATACAACCTATATGAACGATCGAGGTTGCTTCATCACTAGTATTTCCGGATGACTGACCCTCTAACCAAAATGGTTATGGAAGAATATGATGGGTTATAGTTGGTCGCCGCGCTCAGGAATGCGTGGCATTTGCATACCCGGTTTTAGCGATCGGTTTACCTACGTCCATTGCACGTCCCGCCATGCCGGACCAAATGATTCGGACAGTCGACGGATGACTGCTTCCTGGAGACGCTGACGGCAGGCCAAACGACTGGTGCGGGTCGATAGGGGGCCGTCCGCTTTTCCAAGCAATTTTCTCCGAAGTAGATCGTCAGCTTTCGGCCAGCAACTGCCACCACGAAGCGCCCGCCTGAACGTCTCAGATGGGTGGAAAGCGGACCCTTGCCCTGCGGGATCAGTGACCCTGAGATGCCGCTGGCGGCTGCATGAACTCGATCGTCGCACCGTCAGGGCCAACGGCGTAGATCACCCGCGTTCCAGCCCGTGCACCGCTCGCGATCGGCTGCGGCGTGCCTTGCACCTTCCAGCCGTAGACGGCGATCCGCACGAGGAGCGCGTCGATGTCATCGACCACGAGGGCCAGGTGCGCGAAGCCCGGGTCGAACGGCTTGGCTGGCACGCTTGGTCGGTCCGAACCCTGATACTCCAGGAGTTCGATGGTCTGCCCCGCCAGCGAAACGATCGCCAAGCGCACCTTCGCCCCATGTGCTCCGGTCACCTGACCAAGGAACTCGCCCCCCATCTCGCCCGTCCGCACGAGCTGCGCGCCGAGCCCATCGACCCAGAACCGAAGCGCATCATCGAGGACGGCGACCGCGAAGCCGACATGGTCGGCACGCTGCACCTGGATGTTCACGTGATCCGTCATACGAGCCGTCCTACCGGCAAACGGGACGGGCGTCTGCAATGCGTCGGAAGCCGTATGGCTGCTCGGGGTGGTTTTCCGCCGGTCTGCTTTCGGGCAGCAATCGATAGAAGCCGACATCGCCTCCGTGCCCGCTCACGACCCTTCTCAGACCCTCGGAAGGTCCGCTTTCCGGCAGCTTTATCGAGGGTGCCCCATGTCCGGGGTGGGTGGAAACCGGACCCTGACGCTTCGCCTCGGAGCGGACGTTGCGTTTTCAACAGAAGCAAGCTCGGCAAAGGCTATGGCCGGGCGACCGCATCCCCCCGGCCCGTCATCTCACCACCGGTAGCTGGGACGAGCTTCGGCCGCTCTACGGCCAACTCTGAATATGGATTGTGCCAAGTTGCAAACTGCCGCCATCTGGGCAACATAGAGTCATGATCCTAACGATCGTGTTCTGGACTGTCCTGATTATCTGCAACGCTGTATGGGTCATCTTCCACCCTTGGGTGATGCCCGTGTATGCTGGGGTTCTATTCTCGCTCATGTTTCTCGTGGTGAGTAGCGCAATCTTGTATCGGTGGGGCGGCAATTACCGGATCGACTGAGGACCGTTCCTTCTCAACACCAGACTTTGAAGCCCCGAAGCCCGCAGCCATCAAGCGATGATCTCAACGATCCTGTTTTATTTTGGTCTTGCTTGGATCGGGGCTTTGATCTTCCCAGCCAGATACGGACATGCCGCCGAGTTCTTCTACTGGATCACGTTTCTCCTGGTGGGTAGCGTGTTCTGGTATCGGTGGTTCCGCAAGAACCGGATCGACTGAGAGCCTTACCATAAAGCGCTGGAGCGCGAGCGCCGAGGCTTCTTCGTTTCGCATGGTCGGCGTGGGCGCACGTCGCGTGATTGCAGTCGTGCCCGCATCCGACCCTGGCTGTGTCAAAACCCTGATGGTGGTAGCTTTCCTCTGCACGACCGGAGGACGGCATGGGACGGTTCGTTGTCGGTGCCGAACGCGATCAGACGACGCTATTTCCCCCTTGCCTGGAAGACTGGATCGCCGAGGACAACCCTGTCCGCGTCGTCGATGCCTTCGTGGAGGCCCTGGAACTCGGCGCGCTCGGCTTTGCGGGCGTCGATGCGGCACGCACGGGTCGACCGGGCTACCATCCGGCCGCCCTGCTGAAGCTGACGTCTACGGCTATCTCAACCGGGTCCCGTCGAGCCGATGCCTGGAGCGCGAGGCGGGCCGCAACGTCGAGGTCATGTGGCTGACCGGCCAGCTGTCGCCCGATCATAAGACCATTGCCGAGTTCCGCCGGCAGAACGGCCCCGCCATCGGACGCGTCTGTGCCCGCTTTGTCGCCCTGTGCCGCACGATGGGCCTTCTGACGGGGACGTTGCGTCGCGATCGACGGCTCGAAGTTCAAGGCGGTCAACAATCGTGACCGCAACTTCACGCAAGGCAAGCTCGACCGGCGCCGCCAGCAGATCGAGGAGAGCGTGTCACGCTACCTCTCGCAGCTCGACACGGCCGATCGTCAGGATCCCACGCCGGAACTGGCAGCCAAGGTGGAGCGGCTGAAGGAGAAGGTCGCCCGCCTCGGGCAGGAGATGGAGCGGCTGGCGGGGTTGGAGGAGCAGATGAAGGCAGCGCCCGACCGGCAGGTCTCGCTGACCGATCCCGATGCGCGGTCCATGGCCACCAGCGGCCGTGGATCGGGCGTGGTGGGTTACAACGTCCAGGTGGCGGTCGAGACCGAGCATCACCTGATCGTCGCGCACGCGGTCACCAATGCCGGCTCGGACCGGGCGCAGCTCAGCGGCATGGCCGCGCGGGCCAAGGAGGCTCTGGAAGCGGACACGCTCGATGCGGTGGCTGACCGGGGTTACTATTCCAGCGAACAGATCCTGGCTTGCGAACGCGCCGGCATCGCCGTGACGCTGCCCCGGCCGATGACCTCGGGCGCAAAGGCCGTCGGGCGCTTCGGCAAGGATGACTTCCTCTACCGTCGTCAGGGCAACACCGTCCGGCGGGTCAGACGCTGTCCCATCGGTACACCTCGGTGGAGAATGGCCTGACCCTGCATCGGTACTGGACGAATGTCTGCTCGACCTGCGCGATGAAGGGAGCCTGCACGACGGGCAAGGAGCGCCGGGTGACCCGGTGGGAGCACGAGGACGTGCTGGAGGCCGTGCAGCGCCGGTTGGACGGCGATCCGCGGGCCATGCGGGTCCGGCGCGAGACGGTCGAGCACCCCTTTGGCACGCTGAAGGCGCGGATGGGGGCGACGCACTTCTTGACCAAGACCTTGCCGCGCGTCTCGACCGAGATGGCACTCCAGGTCCTGGCCTACAATCTGACGCGAGCTCTCAACATCATGGGAAGCCGGAAGCTCTTGGCAGCGATCCCCGCCTGAGCAAAGGCCTTTGATCGTTCACTGAGGGGCTGAAAAGCCGTCCAGCAGCGCCTTCAACTCAAACGGACCGCCGCTCGACCACAAAAGGCCGCTCCAAGCGGTGGAAGGCCTATTCTCGCAAGAGTGGGGCGGCACCCCAGCACAAAGCCCATTCCCGGCGTTTTGACACGGCCTGG
>NZ_JAKSYM010000261.1 GCF_022829545.1 Methylobacterium sp. J-030
GCCGCTTCCCCTGTTTGAGGTGTGGCAGTTGCTGAGTCGTTCGGGTTCTGTGCCGATCGGGGTCCATTTGTGGACAGTGTCCGCTCTTCGATGAGAACAGACAGCACCTCTGCCTCGGCCTCGGTGACTTTCCCCTCCCCGAAGGCACGCCAGAGCAGGGCTGTCACAGACGGCAGAGTGATTCGGTCAGCCGCCTCGATTGCGCGGCGGATTTCGTCTGCAAACACGTGTCTCGGCCCTTCTCGGGCCGCAACGAGCCGTTCCGAGCCGCCGCAGGGGGCGATCCGGTCCACAGGCAAAGCCTCATCGTCGCGGGAATTGGCGTTCCCGCTTGACGCCCGGGGGCGCCTCGTGGCTTGTGGGGGTTGCATGACGGCCCACAAGGCCACTCTCGATTTCGACGGGCTTCCGGTTTGGCGACCGGGGGCCCGTTGGCTTTTCAGGGTTCGACTTGCGGCGGCGTGATCTCCTGATGGCGCCGGCGACTCGCGCGAGGCGCGCGTCAGCCGGACATGGCATGTCGGCCGGGTCACACGGTTAAGTCAACGTCAGGGAATGATCAGCGCGACCATGCCGGCCGGACCTTCGACCCTCGCAGACCTGCGCAAGGCGGGCATCATCACCAGCCAAGAGGTTGTCGCGGCGATCGACCTCTACCTGCGGGAACCGGCGGCCGGCCCCTACCGGTTTGCCAGTGGGCACAGCATCGACATCGCGGCACTCGTAAACGCCACGCCGGCCTTTGGGGCCGTCGATCGATCAGGGCCGCAGGAGAAGGCCTTCCGGACCGTGCTGGCGGCGGCCGTCATGGCGGCGCACCCGACGCCGCCGTAATCCGTCGGGGCTTGAGGTCGAGAGCGAGAATTCAAAAAGTGCCCGGTGCACATCCCTTCACAGACCGTAAACAGACACACGATATCACAGACCTGTGAGCCTGGATTGGCGCAGGATCCGTGCGATGCCTCAACTGCTGCAACGCTTCGTGCATGATGAGACCGGCGCCACCGCGATCGAGTACGGTATGATTGCCGCTCTGATCGCCGTCGTGATCATCACCTCTCTGAGGCTAGTAGGGTCGAGGCTCGCCGCGAAGTTCACGGCCATCGCCGGCAACCTCAACTGATCGACGCAGCCACCAAGCTTAACGCGCAGATTACCCAACGGTACATCGACAGGCGATGCACAAGCTTCCCCCTACCAGCCTGTACCGGCTTCAGATGCTCGCTGAGACCGGCCCGCGCTTCTATCAGGTCAGCGTCTACATGCGACGTCTGGAAACCCTGGGCTTGGTCGCCGCAACCGGGCGAACCGATCCGTCCGCCGACAGTGTCGAGTACAGGATCACCGATGCCGGGCAAGCCGATTTGAAGGAGCGCTACGGGACTGCTGCACCGTCCGGCAAACCCGTCGAGCCATAGCACGGCCCCGCCCCGTAAGCGGATCAGGGCGGGGCCAGCTCTGCGGTAGAGCCGATATGCAACGCGGCTTAGGGGCAGGATACATGCGGCCGGTTATTGAGCCGTCGATGAGCCGGCGCTGGAGATATCCCGAACCGGGATCGTGTCTGATAAGTGCGCTCAGAGGTGAGCACCGGGAAAGGTCGATGATGGCCGAGGAGGACTGCGATTTCGATCACTCTCCGCTATCTGGCCCCGTCACGCGGGATGGCGAAACGGTCGAGGTCGAAATCTATCGCTTCCCGGGCACGCCGGAGTGTTGGCGCATGGAGGTAGTTCACACCTCCGGTTGCATCCGATGGGACACTACTTTTGCGACCGATGCGGATGCCCGAGCCGCTTTTGACACGATGGTCGACGCAGTCGGCATGGGGTCCTTCAGCGGTAATCGGCGTAAGGCATGGAATTGACCCTCGGCTGCAGTACGAAAAAGCCCGCTGCGGCGAGCCGGGTAGGCAGTCGCCCGCTGAATGTTCGACTTTCGGTTTATTCGGTTCCTACCTTTTCGCTCGAAACACGACCGGAATAGAAAAGGTAAGTCCCTCGTCAGCGACAAGAGGCGGTGGTGCTGGTACCGGGTCGGATCGCTTCATCATCACCAAAGCAGCATCGTCCAGTGCACCGTCGCCCGAACTTTTCACTACACTCGCTGATAACACTCGCCCGAGCCGATCGAGCACAAAAGTCACCGTTACTTGGCCCGTTGGGCGGCTCGATCCGCCGGGGTAGCGCTTGTGCCGGTCGAGATGGGCCAGCAACTGTTTCTGCCACGTCGTGCGGATCCGCCGCGCGCTTTCCCCCGTGCCAAGGGCAGGCGCCGTCGAACGCGGGCCCTCCTTCATCGTCTCGGACGATGGCGTGGCCGCCGCTTCCGAGGCTACCGACTCCTGTGACGGGCTCGTCTCGACCGCCCTAAGCTTCGGCTCATCTTCTTGAGGTTTGCGCGTCGCGTCCGGCGCTACAATGCGATCAGGATCCTCTGTCTCGGTCGGTAACGCTTTGGGTAGTTCCGTTGGATCCTCGACCGCTTGTTGCTGGACGACGGCCGGCGAGGCCGCAGCGTCCTCCGCCTCGGGCCCAGGCGGCAGGTCGGTCGGTTCACGCCTGGGTGCGGTCATCTCCATGTCGATCTCGAGCGCCGCCGCACCGAGGTCGTCCGCCTCGTCCGCTGGCACGTAGGTGATGGCATAAACGAGACCGCCCGCGTGAAGGCTGACTACAAGCGCGACCGCTGCCACCCAAATCTGCCAGTATAGACTTGTCCGCCCGCCGGGATCGGTCCCGCTCATCGCCAACAGCCTCAGTGCGCTGAGGCAGGTCGGTCCGGCGAGCGCGATGCGGCGTCGCCCGGTCCACCCTCCAACGCTACCAGCGCCACCTTGAGATAGCCGCCCGCGCGCAGGAGCTCCAAGACATCCATCATCTCGCCGTAGGGCACCGCGCGGTCGGCCCGGAGGAAGAGACGCCGATCCTTACCACCCCCTTGGCTCGCATCGGTCTGCGTGTCGAGCGCGCGCGCCAGATCCACGCGTTTCACCGGCGTCTCACCGATGGCCAGCTCAAGGTCGGCCTTGATCGTTACATAGACTGGCTTATCCGGCTTCTTCTGCGGTACGGCCGACGAGGAGGGCAGGTCGATCGGCAGGTCAACGGTCGAGAGTGGCGCCGCGATCATGAAGATGATCAACAGTACCAGCATCACATCGATGAACGGCGTAACGTTTATCTCGTGCGCTTCGCCGAACTCGTCGCCGTCGTCCTCGTCGCCGCCCAGCGCGATCGCCATGACGTCAGCTCCCGTTCACTCTGCAGCTTGCGGGAGCGGGGACATCCCAGCGTCGCGACGCCTGTCGAGATCGCGTGAGAGCAGGCGCATCACCGATCCCGACGCCCGTTGCACGAGATCGCCGTAGCAGCGCGTAGCCCGGGCGAAGTGGTTGTAGATGATCACCGCTGGGATCGCCGCAGCCAACCCGATGGCGGTGGCGAGCAACGCTTCGGCGATGCCGGGAGCGACTACCGCGAGATTGGTAGTCTGAGCCTTCGAGATGCCGATGAAGCTGTTCATGATACCCCAAACCGTGCCGAACAGCCCAACGAAGGGTGAGATCGCGCCGATCGTGGCCAGTGCGCCCATGCCACGACGCGCGGTGCGACCTTCCGCTTTGACGATCTCGGCGCAGCGCGAGACAGCGCGCTCCTTCATCCCATCTGAGGTACCGGGGGAGATGCACATCTCGTCGACGACGGCGGCCACGAGACGGTCGAGCACGGTTTGGTGCTTGCCAAGCGCTGCTCCAGCTTCACCGAGGCTGACCGCGCCGGCGGTACGGGACAGAGCACGGGCAAGCGAGCGACGGGCAAGGCCGAGCTCGATCGTCTTCGCGACGAGGATCGTCCAGGTGACGACGGAGGCGAGCGCCAGCCCGGCCATCACGATTTTCACGAGGATGTCGGCGTTCAGGAACATCGTCCATGGCGACAGCTCGTGCGCGTTTGGCGCCGCAGTCCGCGGGATCCCGTTTGCGACCGGCTCAAGCGGCCTTGCGGGTGCACCATCGACCTGGGCTGGGGGCGGGGCCGAGGTTGGGGTGGTATCCGCGGGATGAGCGGTCGCGACCGGTGTGGAACTTACCGGCGGTGCGATTGCAACGGAATGATCCGTCGGGGGGCCGAGCTGCGCGCGCAATGGGCCTGCGAGCGTGAGCACTGCAGCGAAGCTGATTGCGAGCGACACCCGATGCATGGGCCAACGACGATGGCTCATAGGTCGGCCCAGGTCCGGATGAGATTGTGGTAGATGCCGGTCAGCTTCACCACCTCTTCGTGATCGCGGCCGAGTTCCGCCACGAGGCCTTGAATGGCGGTGTCCAAATCGTAGATCAGGCTGCGGCCCTGGGGACTGCGAACCATGCTCTGGAGCCAGAAGAACGAGGCCACCCGCGTACCCCGGGTTACCGGCGTGACCATGTGCAGGCTGGAGGCCGGGTACAGGACGAGGTCGCCGGCGGCCAGCTTCACCTCCTGCGAACCGTAGTAATCCTCGGCCACGAGCACGCCGCCGTCATAGGCGTCCGGCTCGGCCAGGAACAAGGTCACCGACAAATCGGTGCGGATACGCATTCCCGTCGCCGGATCGCCGCGCACGGCGTTGTCGACGTGGACTCCGAAACGATGCCCCTCGCCGTAGCGGTTGAATAGCGGCGGGAAGATGTGAAGCGGGATTGCGGCCGAAACGAACAGCGGGTTGGCGAGCAGCGCCTTGACGATCCGACCGCCTAAATGCCGGGCGACTTCGCCGCCCGGAGGGAGTTGCTCGTTGCGCTTGACCATCGCTGACTGGGAGCCCGCCGTCGAGCGGCCGTCCTCCCACTCGGCCGCGTCCATGATGCGGCGGAAGTCGGCGACCTCCGTCTTGCTCAGGACCTCCGGGATGCAGAGCAGCATCGATCAGAACTTCGTTTGCGCGATGAGGTACACCGCCCGACCCGGTGCGATGAACGCGAACGGCGCATCGCTGCGGTAGAACGCGTCGTAGTAGCGCCGGTCCAGAAGGTTCTGCGCGTACAGCTTGACGTTCAGGTTCTCGTTGACCTTGTATTCGAGGAAGGCGTCGAACCGCCAGTACGAGGGCAGGACGTTGGCGTTGGCCGCAAGAGTGCCGCCCGAGATGCGCGAATTGTTGATCGCCTGGGCCCCAAATTCGAGCCACGGCGTGATCCTATACTTCGACAGCATGCTGAACGAGCGGTGGGCGATATTGGCAAGTCGATTGCCAATCACCGTGGGGTCGCCCGACTTCGTGACCTTGGTGTCCATCGCCACGTAGCCGCCGAACACGCTCCAATCGTCGGTGATCTTGCCGGCGACCTCTAGGTCGACGCCCTCGACCCGGTATGCCGCATCGGCCGCGATGAACTGAGCGGTACCGGTGCCGAGCGTCTCACGGGCGTTCTCCTTGAGCGTGCGGAACACTGCAAACGTCGCTAAGAGACGCCGGTCGAACAGCTCGGCCTTTACGCCGACCTCGTCGGCGGTGTTCTGCTCCGGCTTGAAAACTTGGTTGCCCGTGAAGGTCGCGCTGAGCCCCCCATAGGCCGAGCCAGAGGCGTCGAGTTCTGCCCCAACCGGGTTCGACGAGGTAGCGTGGGCGCCGTAGACGCTCAGCCAAGGCTGGGGCTTCAGCGTCAGGCCGATGTTGTAGTTCAGGTTGCCCGAATGCACGCTCGCTGAACTCGTGCCCTGCGTCGACGAGATGTTGTAGTCGTCGTAGCGGACGCCGCCGTTCAGCAGGACGAAGTCCTGGTAGTTCATCGTCTCGATGAGGTAGCCGGCTTTCGTATCGACAGGAATGTATGCCGGATTGCCCGTCAAATATGGCTTGGTACTAAAGGGGAGAAGGTTCGGTGGCGCCAAGATGTTGACGCCGGATAAGCTTCCGGTACCGCTGAAGATACCGGTGGTTCCCAGGTTCGAATTCTCGGAACGCAGCCCAGCGTAGGTATCGCGGCTGACAGCCTCGCGGCTGAACTCTGTGCCGAGAACCGCGGTGTGCAAGATCGGGCCAGTCGCGAACTTGAAGGTCGCATCCGTGGTGTCGGCCACGACGTCGACGGTTTGATAACGGCTCTGTGGGTTGAGGCTCAGCGTCGTGCCATAGAGATTGCCATTGCCGGGAATGACTGGCCGCTCCGGCAGCGTCCCAACATAATCGAGCACCGAGTGTCCGGCGCGGAAGCGGTTGGTGATCTTAAAATCTTCGCTGGGCGCGTATTCCGACACAAGCGTGCCGATGTCTTGTTGTACACGATAGAAGTCGCGGTTTACGAAGCCATAGTAGGTATCGCGCGGGACGATGCTCTCGGTGAACGGGCGTCGCGACTGCACGTTGAACGGCACGCCGAAGTCGGGCAGGCTGTTCAAATCCGTGTGGAAGTAGTTGGCGTTGAACGTCCAGCCATCGGCTGGCTTGAGCGTCACCGCGACGGCGGCACCGTTGCGGTCGTCGAACACATATTTGCGGCCCGCTACGTTGGCCTCCTGGTACAGGCCGTTCACGCGGATCGCGAGGGCAGGACTCACGACTTGATTTAGGTCCAGCGTGACGCGCCGGGTATTGTCGGTCCCGAGTTGCCCCTCCGACTTGTAGAAGTCGCCGAACGTCGTTGCCTGCTTGGTCACGATGTTGACCGCACCGCCCGCAGTACCGCGGCCCGCAAAACTCGAGGCCGGACCGCGCAGGATCTCGATCTGTTCGGTGAAGAAGTTCTCGCGCACGCTAACGGAGGGATCGCGGATGCCATCGACGAACACGTCGTTGCGCGCATCGAAGCCGCGGATGAAGAAGCGGTCGCCGAAGGCATTGCCACCCTCGCCTGTACCGAGCGTGACGCCCGCCGTCGTGCGCGCGATCTCGCGGAAGCTCGTCGCGTTCTTGTCGTCGATCACCTGGCGCGTCAGCACGGTGATCGATTTTGGCGTGTCGAGGATCGGCTGCGTGAAGCGAGGAGAGGCGACGTTGAGCGCTTGATAGGGAGAGTTCGGGTTGGCGTAGGGGTCCCTACTCGGATCACCGACGCCTTGAGCCGGAGTGCCCGTTCCTGTCGATGTGCCGATGCTTGGAGCCGGGGCAACGACCGGCGGAGCTGTCGCGCGCCGCTGCGTCCGAACGGCCTGTCTGAGGGCGGTACGAGCTTTGACCTGTGCCTGGCTCGGCTTTGGCGCCGGTGGGCGAGGCCGCGCGATGGGCGCATCTACTGTCATCGGAGGCAGCGCTGTAGCTGGTCCCGACTGTGCTTCCGCGCTGCCGACCGATCCCGCCGCCGCGCATGCCAAGCCTAGCGCTCCCGTTGATGTAGAGAACGTCGGTTTGCGACCATATATCGGTTGAAGACGCAGTGATGTCGGAATGCGTGATTGACGCAGCACAGTACTCTTGCCTCCAACCACGAGCGTTTAAACCGCTTGGCAATAGACAAGCGTGAAAGCTACCCGTCTGTCCGAGTCAAGAAATCAACATTAGAATTGTAATAATAAGTCAGTTCCAAACGGGGATATAACCGCTGTTCCGCAGGCGCGCCAGTTTTGATCTATTACAAATAACAACTACAAAATCTTCGATAATTAAAAAAAACGTTGCAGTGTCAGCAAGTTATCGAACCTTCTCAGAGCTTCACTGTCCCGCAGGCGAGCAACCGCGGGCCAGTGTTACATGATAGCAACAATCAACAGCCTTGCGCGGTTTGGAGCAGACGTCGCGGATTAATAGCGCAGGTCTGCCGGAGACGAGATCCAACAAACCCTTTCGCTCACGCAATCCGCCGGGCATTCAGTCCTCACTCGGGGGCTTCATGAGCGAGAACATTTCGTCGATCGCGCAAAGGGCACTGGCGCGTATGGCCGCGTTATCGTCAGATCCAGCTATTCGAATACCGCGCACCACCGCCTGGATCTCATCGCGGAACTCCGTAAGGAACCCGACGGGATCACGCTTCTCTCCTGCCATGCGCGCGATGACGCCAGTGAGTAGGATTTGTAAGCCCAGCATGCGGCCGTTGAGTTCGTCCACGCCATCTCTCCTTGAGCGGCTTCGCTCCTGATGGAACCAGCTCAGCCGCGGGCAATACAGGCTTCTAGCCGTCTCTCCTCTACGCGAGTTCCAGCAAGTCGAGCAGCGCCACACCGACCGCCGCGATGACGTTGCCGCGCCCGCGCCACGGCAGGATCTGGGCCATCTCCTGCGGCTCGGCCGGCGGGAGCATCACGGCAACTTCCCCCATCTCGGTCTCAGGTTGGTCGGCCTCGCGGTCGGCGTCGTCCCCGCGCAACCATGTCATCTGCGAGCCGGTCGCGTTCGCGGGCGCGGCCAGGGACGGTTCAGCGTCCGCGCCGTCCTCAAGGTCCGCGTCGCCGTCTATGCCGTCGAGCACGGCAATGATGCGGTCCGCGGCGTCCAGTGCGATCTGTGCCGCCTCCTCCAGGCTGGCGCGTAGGGCCGGGCCGGTGAGCGGCGGCGGGGACACGATCGCGACCGGCATCGGACGCGGGGTGAAAGTGAGCACGTCGCCCATGGTGATGGTCTCGGGTCGCAAGGAAGGGAAAGCCCGGCGGGGTCCAGCCGGGGCGGTACGCACGGCGGCAAAAAAAGGGGGGGGGGCGCTATCAGCGGCCCTCGCGCTCGGCCTCGGCGTGGGCCAGCAGCTCATGAGCAAAGGCCTTGATCGCGTCACGGTCGCCGCCGTCGATAGTCGTCACGGCGCACATCGACAGACGGGTCTCGCGATCGACCTGTGTGCCGGGCGCTCGGCGCCAAACGTCCAGTTCGGCCGCACTCTCGACCTCGGTCAGGGAATCGCCCAGCCAATGCATCAGCTTGCCGATGCCATTGGGCTCGATGCCCCCATAGCGCCCCCGGCGCGTCCCGCAGCGCGGCCCCCAGGTGTAGGCGTAGGCCACGGAGCCGACCGCGTCGGCCAAGTCCCGAATATCCTGCAGCTCGTCGATCGTGGCAGACGCGAGGTCGAGCATGGCGACAAGGTTGGGGGCGGG
>NZ_JAKSYM010000272.1 GCF_022829545.1 Methylobacterium sp. J-030
CGATCTGGTGCTCGACAACAAGACCAGCGCGATCCTGCCCTGGCACAGGACCGGCTACGTGTTCATCAAGCGCGAGAGCCAGGACGCGGTCGCCTGGGTGTCGCTCGGCGGCGTCACATCCCCCGTCACCACCGCAAACCGGTAAGGCGCTTCCCGGCGCCGTTGATGCCGGCTCGGCACGCAGGTGCCGAAGCAGCGGCTTGGCAGCGTCGGCTTCAAGCTGAGCGGATGATCCCACCAAACCTGCTCATCCCGCGATGACCGCGAAGCGGGCCTCGAAGGAGGGGTCCAGGGATCGCGAGGGCTTCTGGAGGGCTCCTTCGAGGCCTCCGCTGCGTGCGACACCTCAGGATGAGGGGGTGGGTTGGATGGCTATCCCCGTCGCGTGCGCGCGAGCGACGCGACAGGAAACCGAGATCGCCTTACGCGGCGCGGCTCAGCGAGGGCTGCGCGAGGCTCGCCACGTAGGCCTCGACCCGGCCGATGAAGCCGGCGAGATGAGGCGCGATGCCCCTGAGGCTCGCAAGATCGCGGACCAGGATGTCCCGCGACAGGACCCGGTCGCCCTCGCTCGGCGCGTCGGCGAGATAGGAGCTGACCGCGTGCTCGGCGATCTGGATCGCGCCGGCCCGGCCATCCTCGGCGAGCGCTCTGATCACCTGCTGGATGGCGGGCTGCATCACGGTGTCCTTGTTTTGGCTGCGGCCCGGGTCCCCATGGACTGGCCGAGATTTTGCAAATCGTCAGCGCCCTCCGCGAATCCATCGCGCGGGCGCCTTTTGACAAGCCGGCAAAGCTGACGCGAATCAAGCACTTCCAGTGCTCCGCAGAACGGGTATTCGCGCAGCGCATGCTGCGATGCGCCGTTTTCCGGTGACGGTGCCGAAAAAAGCGGAACCAAATTGCCGCGCGGCCGTTATCTCACCCCCTAAACCGATTGTGCATCGCGGAACGTCGTGTCACCTTTCCGTCATCATCGGGCGGCGGGGCTTGGACCATGCGGCACGCGGATGGCGGGTTTACGTGTCAGACGTTCGCTCCCCTGCGCTGGCGGGGCTGGGCGAGGGCGGCACGCCGGGGGCGGCAGGCGGCCAGTCTCGCCCTGATCGGCACGATCCTGGCGCTTAGCGGCGCGACCACCCACGCCCATGCGCGCCTCGTCCTGCCCCGTGAACAGTCCGCGGAGGAGTCGTCCGGCACCGTCCCCGCCATCGCGGGATGGACCGAGTTCTGCATGCGGATGCCGGAGGAATGCACCCTCGATCCCGCCGAGCCCCGCGTGATCCCGCTGACGGTGGCGGTCTGGCGGACGCTGCTCAGCGTGAACCGGCGGGTCAACGCGCGCATCCGGCCGATCACCGATCAGGCGCATTGGGGCGTCGTCGATCGCTGGAACTTCCCCGATGACGGGTCGGGTGACTGCGAGGATTACCAGCTCCTGAAGCGGCGGATGCTGGTGGAGCGCGGCCTGCCCCGGCGCGCCCTGCTGATGACCGTGGTGATCGACGAGATCAACGAGGGTCACGCGGTGCTGACGGTGCGCACCGATCAGGGCGACGTCATCCTCGACAACAAGACCGACGCGATCCGCCCGTGGCGGCGCACCGGCTACAGCTTCATCAAGCGCGCCGGCCAGGACGGGCCGGCCTGGGTCTCCCTGGAGGGGAAGACCGGGGCGGCGCAGGTTGCGACCGCCGAGCCGTGACGGTTCAGGCCCCGACCAGCATCGCCGCGAGGTCGAGGGCGACCCGGCCCGAGAGCAGGCTCCAGCCGCAGGCAATCATTGTGGCGAGCATCACGAACGGCATCGGCCGGCCCTCGATCCGCCGGCCGCGCACGGTGTTGCGCAGGATGATGAACGGCGCCGAGAAGGCCAGCATCGGCAGGGCGGCCACCGCCGGCAGGCCGCCGCGCTCCAGCAGGCTGAAGCTCGCCCGCCGGGCCGCGAAGAGCTCGAACGCGCTGGCGATCAGCCCCGACAGGGCGAGGCCGATGCACAGCGTCCGGATCGAATCGAGGACGGCAGGCGTGACGACCATTATTCGCGCTCCTGTACAGGTCGCGCGCAGTTTAGCCACGTCATTTACTGGATGTTAAGCAAGACCGCCGGTTAGCGTTAACCCATGCACAGATGGATGCCAGCGGAACCGATTCGTCCTGTGGTTCAGGCGTCCTCTTCGAGGTCGATGTCCAGGATCGCCATCCGGAAGACGAAGGAATCGTCGCCGTCCTCCTTGTCGTCGGCGATCACGCCGATCGACTCCTCGCCGATGAACACCTCGGCGGAATCGCCGGTCTTCATCGCCGTCAGGCGGATGCTGTTGTTGGCGAACTTGCGGCGCAGGTAATCCTGCAGCTTCGCGGTCTCGGCTTTGGTCACGCTGTCTGGTCTCCCTGGCGGCGCTGACGCCGCGGATCGGGCTGGGGATTGCCACGCCCGGGGCGGAGCGGCAAGCGCGGCCCGCCGCTTCAGATCCCGTCGCCGAGATGGATGAACTGGTCCAGCGCAACGAGCTGGTCCATGGCCCGGGCCGGATCGTCGCAGCCCGCCGTGCCGACGACGCGGGCCGGCACGCCCACCACCGTGGTGTTGGGCGGGACAGGCCGGAGCACCACCGAGCCCGCCGCGACCCGGGCGCAGGCCCCGACCTCGATGTTGCCGAGGATCTTGGCGCCGGCGCCGATCATCACGCCGCGGCGGATCTTGGGATGCCGGTCGCCCCGCTGCTTGCCGGTGCCGCCCAGGGTCACGTCGTGCAGGATCGAGACGTCGTCCTCGATCACCGCGGTCGAGCCGACCACGAGCCCGGTGGCGTGGTCGAGGAACACACCCCGCCCGATCCGCGCGGCCGGGTGGATGTCGCACTGGAACACCTCCGAGATGCGGCTCTGGAGGTAGAGGGCGAGGTCGCGCCGACCGCGGTTCCAGACATGGTGGGCGAGGCGATAGGCCTGCAGCGCGTGGAAGCCCTTGAAGTAGAGGACCGGTTCGAGGGCCCGGAGCGTCGCGGGATCCCGATCGATCACCGCGCCGATATCGGCCCGGAACGCCTGCCCGATGGCGGGATCGGCCGCGATCGCCTCGTGGAAGGCGTGGGCGATCAGCTCGGCCGGCAGGGAGGGATGCCCGAGGCGTGCCGCGACGCGGTGGGCCACCGCCCCTTCCAGGGTGGTGTGGTTCAGGACGGTGGCCACGATGAAGGAGGCGAGCTGCGGCTCCGTGTGCAGCACACCCTCGGCCTCGGCGCGCAGGCGCGACCAGACCGGATCGAGGACCGCGAGATCGCGGGGCTCCGCGTTGCGGACGGGACTGGCGCTCATGTCCGAGCCTCCGAGTAAGAGCGTGTTCCCGGACCGTGGATCATCGGCCGATCCCGGGATTCCAAAGGGCGTATCCCTTCGGCGGGGGCGGGGCAGAGCCCCACCATGGGCGTAGCCCGACCGCGGGGCCCTGCCCTGCACCCGCACACGGTCCGAGACCTTTTGAGCCCGGGCTTTGTCCGGGCCCGCCTAGCGGGGTGCCCCCCGGCGCCGCGAACCAGGGCCGGATCCGGCCGGCGCCCGCGTCGCCGGCATGGGCGTCCCCCGGCCGCCGACGCCCTTCCCCCTCACACGCGCCCGCGTGCCGGTCGCAGCCCGTCGTGCCACCC
>NZ_JAKSYM010000263.1 GCF_022829545.1 Methylobacterium sp. J-030
CAGCTAATCGAGAACGGCGTTACCTCAGCCCTTGCCGATGCTGTGGAAGACCCGTTCTGATCCCGCCTGTGGGCGTTCCGCATATCAGTTTCGCCAGCGCCCAACGCGTAGCTTGGACCGACTTACAATCGATCGGCCTGAGAGGAGCGTGCGTCGGTCAAGCCTTCACACCCCTGTGACATCGGCGTCGGGACCTATTGTGCACGATCGACTGTTCCCCACGCCCACAGATGAAAGAACGTTATGACCAAGCTCATTCTCGCCGCGGCTTTTGCTGCGGCGCTTGCTACCCCTGTCTCTGCACAGGTCTTCGAGACCCCGACCACCACGACCGTGATCGTCCCACCCGGCGCGCCCGGTGTCGTTACGCGCCAGCCTGGCTCGACTGGGGAGGAAGGCGCCAGCTCCTATTCGCCGACGGGTCGTGCTGCCGATAGCATCTCGAACGACTCGGCTGCTTCCGGCAATGAGGGGCAGCCTTCGCGGATAGGGTCGACGGGCAGCGGTGGCGGGAAGTAGGCGTTATCGACAATCGCCAAATACGTGATGTAATCGACGCCACCAAAACTAAAGGCCGTTCTTCTGATTGGAGAACGGCCCTTCATAATTTTTGCACGTCGACGTCAAGCTATCTGATTGGACAGAATAGTTGACCTACTTCGATGGTGCTGTTGGGTTATTGCCCGAGGGGGCCGCTGCCTGTTGCTCAACTGGCGCCTGCGGATCTTCGCCTGGCTTGTAGGTGGTCGGGGCGGCTGGCACGGGCCGATCCTTGTTCTGCGCGACCGACTTCCCGCCAGGGTTGGGGGCATCTTTGGCTGCGGACTCCTCCCGCGGGACCGGCGCTTGGCTCCAGCCATCCTGGGCGCTTCGGTCCTTGTCGCCCATCGCATCGAAGCCCTTGATCTCGCCGGGCTTAGTCTGGGCCTGCACGGATGCGGTGAGCGCCAGAGTTGCGAACGCGGCAAAGGCCGCGCTCAGTGCAAGGGGAGAGCGGACCATCGTCTTGTCTCGGCTGTCGTAGAAATATTCAAGAGCAACCTGTCGCGCCGTCGGCATGTTCCAGCTTCACCGAGCTGTTTCAAAAACGAGATCGCACCGCCGATGCCCAATTTAATTCTCGACCGTGAGAATAAAGGGGCTACGCCCATCCTGCCTGCGCACATCGAGGACACAGTCCGCGCTATCGCGGATCTGCATCACGATCATCATCGCAAAGCCACGGCGGTTCAGCGCACCGTCGCCCGCATGACCAGCGCCGTCGGACGCCCACGCTTCGTCGGCGTACTCACTCTGGCGATCCTCGCCTGGGTCGGCCTGAACCTCATTCTCCCAGCCCTCGGTCACGCCAGTCTCGATCCGCCACCCTTCGCGTACATGCAGGACGTTGGCGGCGTCCTGAGCCTGTACGTCACCAGCCTGATCCTGATCACGCAGCGGCACGATGAGCAGCTGGCTGAACACCGCGCCCAGCTTACCCTGGAACTCGCGATCGTTTCCGAACAGAAGAGCGCCAAGATCATCGCTCTGCTGGAGGAGATGAGGCGTGACCATCCCCACCTCACCGATCGAGTCGACGATGAAGCGGAGGCGATGGCGCGGCCAGCGAACCCCCAGGCTGTGCTAGACGCCATCAAGGACACGCATGGCGACCTGCTCTCAACCGAGGTGCAGATTACGCCGACGTGATCCCACAATCGCTCTAGTGAAACAGCTCGTAGATTTATGGCTGCGGAACTCTAGCCGCGACGACTACATGCGCGAACGACGCATGTGGTGACGCCGATGGCGCTTCATGTGCCGCATGCTCATCATGCCACGCTGGCCACCCATCCGTTTCTCCGATGGGCTCTTCACGCTGCCGGGGTTGTTCATGTTGCTCTGAGCGCTCCCGCCGCCGCTGCCGGCAGGCATCTGAGCGAGGGCTGTTCCCGTGATTGCGAACGTCAATGCAGCAGCGAGGGCGAGTGTCTTCATCATGGCGCTTTCCTCCAGACGGATCGGTTCGATCAGTCCGGATCTGAACGTCGTCGAGGTTGATATCGTTCAAGCGCCTGAGGCAGCTTGGTCGCAATGACGACATCTGAAGAAACCAAATGCGAAGTACGGAGCAATGGCGCGTGGCGCCCGATCAGTCTCACCGTCGCACATGCTCGTTATCCGTCAGCGATCAAGCGCTGCCCGGTTTGTCACGGCCGTGTGTCGCTCCACGTGAACAGCACGGCGCGGGGCGGCCTCTGGCTGCAGCACCGCCGGGCTCACGATGGCTGCCCGCTGATGCCGGCGCGGTTCACGGGCGAGGTGAAGCGGCACCCGCAGGCTCTGGACTGAGGCACGTTGCCCATGCGGATGCGGGCGGCACGGTCCGAGCCATACGCGATCTTGCATGGCCCGATCGTGGTGGTCGGCTGGGAGCACGCGTCTCTAGAACTGCCGAGCAGCAGCGCAGGCGGTGGTTCAACCCGTTCCGGCGGAAGGCGCTCGGGGACCTGTTCGGCGGCCCCTATGCCTGATCGAACAGAACACTTTGAGCCGCGGTGTATGCAGCTCAAGCGACCGCGCGATTTTGCGCAGCATCCATATCCTGCCCGATCATGGCTTCGGC
>NZ_JAKSYM010000297.1 GCF_022829545.1 Methylobacterium sp. J-030
GAAGTGGGCGGAGGCGTTGGCCTGGTGCCGGGGGACCAGGGCGAGGCCGGCGATCGGCTTCGCGGCCGGGCTGACGGCGCCGGGGGGGCGGCGCGTGGGCAATGCCGGGGCGATCATCTCGCCGGCCGCCGACGGCGCGGCCGAGAGGGCCGGGATCATGTGCTGGTATGGGCTGACGGTGGCGCCGGAGCCGGGCTCGTTCGGGCAGACCGTGGCCGACTGGCTCGCCCGGGCGGCGAAACGGCGGCCACCAAAAGCGTGCCGTTCGCCCTACCCCCTCTGCGGGGGAGGGTGGCCCCCGCAGGGGGTCGGGAGAGGGAAGCGACGGTACAGAACCCGGCTCCGCCCTTCATGCCTGTCACACCCTCTCCTGAAGCCGGGTTCCCCTCTCCCGACCCGGCCTGACGGCCGGCCCACCCTCCCCCGCAGAGGGGGGAGGGAGACGCGCGGATGACCGATCGGGCAGCCAACACACCAGAACCGCCCATCGGCCCCTGGAACCCGGGTGTCCGCTCAGACCTACCCTCCGCCTTCCTGCCCCTCGTCACGGTCTACCGCCCGGAGCACGTCGAGACGCCGCTGCGCGACGCCCTCGATCTCAGCGATCTCTGCGGCCTGCCCGCCCGGCAGCTCACGCGCTTCCGGGCAAGCCGCCTCGTCGTCCACGAGGTTCTCATCCGGGTCATGTCGGACCTGTCCGTGCCGGTGGGCGCGGTCTACGCCGATCTCGGCGTGAATTTCCGCGCGATCGTCGCCACGATCCTGCGCGAGGGCGTCGAGCCCCGCCTCGAAGACGTCGAGGCCGCCTTGGCGGAGATCCGCGCTGATGCCGACGCCGTGCTCACGCGCGAGATCGCGGACATCCTGGACGATGCGCCGGTCGCAGCGCCGCCTCGGCCGGGCTGGCTCGACCGGCTCCTCGGCCGGCGCCCGCCTGCGGTCGAGACACCGCGCGAGGATCTGCCGACCCGCGCCCTGCGCCATCTCGACTCGTGGCAGCGGCGGGCCGCCGAATCCGGCGACGGCCTGGAGATCGCCGCCTGCGAGGCGCTGCGCGCAGTCGTGTCGGGCCTCATCGCCCGGCAGAATACGCTGATCCGCGACCCGACCCTGCTGCGCAACCTCGCCGGGACGCTGGTCAGCAACGGCTACGGCAGCCGCCGGGTCGGCGAGTTGATCGAACCCTGGATCGCCGCCGTGGTCGAGGCCCGCGGCTACCGCCGCTTGGCGGCCCAGGACCATCCGGTGGTGATGAACGTCAAGGGCGCCTCGGCCTCCGGCAAGAGCACGATCCGACCTTATCAGCTCGGCCTCGCCCGGCGCCTCGGCATGGCGTGGTCCGACTTCGCGGTGATCACGCCGGATGTCTGGCGCAAGTACCTCCTCGATTACGACAGCCTGGGCGAGGCCGCCCGCTACGCCGGGACGCTGACCGGCTACGAGGTCGAGATCATCGACATGAAGCTCGACCGCTACGTCACCCGCAGGGCGGCCGAGCGGCGGATCTCGAACCTGCTGATCGACCGATTCCGGTTCGACAGCTTCCAGGCCGAGGCCGGATCGGACGGCGGCGGCCAGTTGCTCACGCGGTTCGGCGATCGGGTCTACATGCAGTTCATGGTCACGCCGCCGGCCGACACGGTCGAGCGCGCATGGCAGCGGGGCGAGATGTTCGGCCGCTACAAGGCGGTGGAGGATCTGCTGGCCCACAACGTCGAGGCCTATACCGGCATGCCGCGCCTGTTCTTCAACTGGGTGCTGGCCCGGGACAAGCAGGTGGTCTGCGAGTTCCTCGACAACAGCGTGCCGCTCGGTGAACGCCCGCGCACCATCGCGTTCTGGGCGAACGGGATCCTCAACATCCTCGACGTGAAGGGGCTGATCGACATCGACCGCTTCCGCAAGGTCGACATCTTCGCGCGCGCGCCCGACGCGGTGTTCAAGGGGGCCGACCTCTCGGCATCCGCCAACACCACGTTCCTGAACGCGTGCCTGCGCCGGATGGCGGCGATCCGCTTCGTTCAGGCCGAGACCGGGCGCGCGATCCTGCGGCTCGATCGGGGGCGGATCACCGGCCTGGATCGCATCGCCCTCGCGGCGCTCGCGGAAGGGCCGGACTGGGACGCCGCGCGCGCGCTCCTCGGCATCCCGACCGACACCGCATCGGTCCCCGAACTCGACGAAACCCTGAACCCAGCCGACGAGCCCACACTCGGGGCCTGGGGGCCATTTCCCGGGATCCCACAAACGGCATAATATCGCCGTCCTGACAGTTCATCCCGTCCGTTTCACACTGGTATATTGCATGCCTGGAATGGATGTGCATGATCAACGACGCACGAGACGCCGCCACGGAAGGCCGCGCCGCCCCAGAGAGGCTTAGGGATGGAACGCCAGGATTCGCCGTCGGCGAAGTGGTGGCAGCTCGCTTTCGGCGTGACCTGCATGGCCATGATCGCCAACCTCCAATACGGCTGGACATTGTTCGTCGATCCGATCGATCAGCGCTACCACTGGGGCCGGGCCGCGATCCAGCTCGCCTTCACGCTGTTCGTCGCCACCGAGACCTGGCTCGTCCCGGTCGAGGCGTGGTTCGTCGACCGCTACGGCCCGAAGATCGTGGTGGCCTTCGGCGGCGTCATGATCGCCTCGGCCTGGACCATCGACGCCTACGCCGACAGCCTGTTCATGCTGTACCTCGGGGCGGTGATCGCCGGCATCGGCGCCGGCTCGGTCTACGGCACCTGCGTGGGCAACGCGCTGAAATGGTTCCCGCACCGCCGCGGCCTCGCGGCCGGCGCGACGGCCGCCGGGTTCGGCGCGGGCGCAGCCATCACGGTGGTGCCCATCGCCCGGATGATCGCCACCAGCGGATATCAGGACGCGTTCCTGTATTTCGGCATCGGCCAGGGAGCGGTGGTGTTCGCCCTCGCCTTCCTGCTGCGCAAGCCGTCGACGATCACCACTGTTCAGCGCAAGAGCCTGCGCCTGCCCCAGACCAAGGTCGACCGCAGCCCCCGCGAGGCGGTGCGCACGCCCGTCTTCTGGGTGATGTACGTCATGTTCGTGATGGTCGCCTCGGGCGGCCTGATGGCGGCGGCGCAGATCGCCCCGATCGCCCACGACTTCCAGGTGGCCGGCGTTCCGGTGAGCCTGTTCGGCCTGCAGATGGCGGCGCTGACGTTGGCGATCTCGCTGGACCGGATCTTCGACGGGTTCGGGCGGCCGTTCTTCGGCTTCGTCTCGGACCATATCGGCCGCGAGAACACGATGTTCATCGCCTTCTCGACGGCGGCGGCGGCGGTGATCGTGCTCCTGACCTACGGGCACAACCCGATGGTGTTCGTGCTGGCCACGGCGGTGTATTTCGGGGTGTTCGGCGAGATCTACTCGCTGTTCCCGGCGACCTGCGGCGACACGTTCGGCTCGAAATACGCCGCCAGCAATGCCGGCCTGCTCTACACCGCCAAGGGGACCGCGGCGTTCCTCGTGCCCTTCGCAAGCCTGCTCTCGGCGGCCTATGGCTGGTCGGCGGTGTTCGCGCTGATCATCGTGCTCAACGTCACGGCGGCGGCGCTGGCCATGTTCCTGCTTCGCCCGATGCGAGCCCGCTACCTCGCGGCGGACGACGCCCCCGCGGCGCTCGCGGCCCAGCCGATCCGGGCGGCCTGACGCCGCTTACCCGTTCAGACCCGATCCGACTCTCTGGAGACCCCCGATGACCGCCCTGGCCAAGATCGTCCACACCACCCCCGAGATCGAGGCGGAACCCGAGCTGACCGACGGCTTCCACCTCGTCATCGACGCGCTCAAGCTCAACGGCATCGAGACGATCTACGGCGTGCCGGGCATCCCGATCACCGATCTCGGCCGCATGGCCCAGGCCGAGGGGATGCGGGTGATCTCGTTCCGCCACGAGCAGCATGCCGGCAACGCCGCGGCGATCGCGGGCTTCCTCACCCAGAAGCCCGGCATCTGCCTCACGGTCTCGGCGCCGGGCTTCCTCAACGGTCTCACGGCGCTCGCCAACGCCACCACCAATTGCTTCCCGATGATCCTGATCTCGGGCTCCTCCGAGCGCGAGATTGTTGATCTGCAGCAGGGCGACTACGAGGAGATGGACCAGCTCTCCATCGCCAAGCCCCTGTGCAAGGCGGCCTTCCGGGTGCTGCACGCGGCCGATATCGGCATCGGCGTCGCCCGCGCGATCCGCGCCGCCTGCTCGGGCCGGCCGGGCGGCGTCTATCTCGACCTGCCCGCCAAGCTGTTCGCCCAGGTGATCGACGCCGAGGCCGGCCAGAAGTCGCTGGTCAAGGTGATCGATCCGGCGCCCGCCCAGCACCCCGCCCCCGAGGCGATCGCCCGGGCCCTCGAGGTGCTGAAATCCGCCAAGCGGCCGCTGATCGTGCTCGGGAAGGGCGCCGCCTACGCCCAGGCCGACGAGGCGATCCGTTCGCTGGTCGAGACCAGCGGCATCCCCTACGTGCCGATGAGCATGGCCAAGGGCCTCCTGCCCGACACCCACCCGCTCTCGGCCGGCGCGGCGCGCTCGACGGCGCTGAAGGACTCGGACGTGGTGCTGCTGGTCGGCGCCCGGCTGAACTGGCTGCTGTCGCACGGCAAGGGCAAGAGCTGGGGCGAGCCGGGCTCGACCAAGTTCATCCAGATCGACATCGAGCCCCGCGAGATGGATTCGAACGTCGAGATCGTCGCGCCCGTGGTCGGCGACATCGCCTCCTGCGTGCAGGCTTTGCTCGACGGCATGGGCCAGGGCTGGCAGCAGCCCCCGTCCGACTGGATCGAGACGCTCAAGACCAAGCGCGAGGCGAACATCGCCAAGATGGCGCCCAAGCTCATGAGCAACGCCTCGCCCATGACCTTTCACGCCGCGCTCGGGGCGCTCCGCACCATCGTCAAGGAGCGGCCGGACGCGATCCTGGTCAACGAGGGTGCCAACACCCTCGACCTCGCCCGGGGCATCATCGACATGTACCAGCCGCGCAAGCGGCTCGACGTCGGCACCTGGGGCATCATGGGTATCGGCATGGGCTTCGCCGTGGCCGCTGCGGTCGAGACCGGCAAGCCGGTCCTGTGCGTGGAAGGCGACAGCGCCTTCGGCTTCTCCGGCATGGAGGTCGAGACGATCTGCCGGTACGGCCTGCCGGTCTGCATCGTGGTGTTCAACAACAACGGCATCTACCGCGGCACCGACACGGATCCGACCGGCCGCGACCCGGCCACCACGGTGTTCGTGCCGGATTCCCGCTACGACCGGATGATGGAGGCCTTCGGCGGCGTCGGCTACCACGTCACCACGCCCGACGAGCTGACCCGGGCGGTCAACGAGGCGATGAACGCGGGCCGGCCGGCCCTCGTCAACGCCGTGATCGACCCGGCCGCCGGCAGCGAGAGCGGCAACATCGGCAGCCTCAACCCGCAGAGCGGGATCAAGAAGAAGAAGTGAGGGCGGGCCAAAGCCCCTGATACGAAAGCCTCCGACGGCCGGATCGCTCAGCGGTCCGGCCGTTTTCAATGGGACCGCCGGATCCGTATCACGCCCTCCTTCCTCTGCGGGGGCGGGCGGGAGGGAGGCGGGTTCCGTTGCTCAAGTCCCGACCGCATCGCGCGCGCTCAGCCACAACCCGCCATGATCGATCCCGACCTCGCCGGCCGCCTGCACTTCCGTCACCGCCTGCCCACACAAAAGCCCCTCCCCCCGGGCCGGCACGACCTCGGCCTGTACGCCGAGCGGGACGCGGTGCTGGTGGTCCCCGAGGGCCTCGATTCCCACCGGCCCTGCCCCCTCGTGGTGCTTTTCCACGGCGGCGGCGGCAGTGCCGAGCGGATCCTGCCGATGCTGGAGCGACACGCCCAGTCCGAAGAGTTCCTGCTTCTCGTCCCGCAATCGCAATTCCCGACCTGGGACATCGTCATCGCGGGTCACGGCCCCGACCGGGAGCGCGTCGCGGGCGCGCTGGCCCATGTGGCCGACCGCTTCCCGCTCGATCCCGGACGCCTCTGCTTCGCGGGCCACTCGGACGGCGGGAGCTACACGCTCTCGCTCGGGCTCGCGAACGGCGACGTGGCCAGTCACCTGATCGTCTCGTCGGCGGGCTTCCTGTCGGTGCATCTGCAGATCGGTGCGCCGAAGATCTTCCTGTCGCACGGCACCCGGGACCAGCAGATCCCGATCGACCGCAGCGCCCGGGTCCATGTGCCGGCGCTGCGCGAGGCCGGCTATCCGGTGACGTACGTCGAGTATGACGGCCCGCATGCCCACCAGCCGGCCGTCGTGGCGCAGGCCGTGGACTTCTTCCTGAGGGATCAGGCCAGCGCGGGCTGAGCCGGTCCGTGAGTCCGGCCCGGGGGCTCGACTGCGCCGGCATCGGCGAGAAGCGCCGGGATCAGGTCGGTCTGCGAGACGATCCCGACGAGGCGGCCATCGCGGTCGACCACCGGCAGATGGTGCAGCCCCGCCCTCGACAGGAGTGGCACGAGCGCGGCAATGGGCAGATCCGGGCCGACGGGCGCGACCGCGCTCATGATGTCGGCGGCGCAGCCATGGGGCGCCCGGCCGCGCTCGACCGTGAGCCGCAGGCGGCGGCCGAGGCCGAGGCGCGGCCCGGACCGGTCCCAGGCGGCCTTGTCGAGCAGGTCGGTCTGCGTGACGATCCCGAGCACCCGCGCGCCCTCGTCGGTGACCGGCAGCGCCTTGATCCGGTGACGGCGCAGCAGCCGCAGCGCCTCGGTGAGCGGCGCGTCCGGCGCCACCGCGATCACGTCGCGCGACATGATCGCCCCGCAGGTGATCGGCCCCGAGCTGCGGCCGTAGACCCGCATCTGCACCTGCCGCAGGATCTGCTCGAGATCGCCGCGGTCGACGTCGAGCAGCTGATCGAAGTCTTTCAGAGCCGCGTCGAGATCGGCGGTGCGGAACCCGACCCGGGCGCCCGAGGGCGGATCGGCGGTCCGCGGACCGGCCGGGCGCTGGTGCGGATAGGCGCGGCCCGTGAGGTTGTTGAACAGCAGCGCGGTCGCGAGCAGGATCAGCGAGTTGGCCGCCACTGGCCAGAGCGCGAAGCCGTAGCCCAGCGCCCGGACCGCCGGGCCGCCGAGCACCGCCGTCAGCGCCACGGCGCCGCTCGGCGGATGCAGGCAGCGCAGGAGCATCATCAGGGCGATCGCCACGCCGATCGCGCAGGCGGCGGCCACGAACGGGTCGGCGATCCACGCGGCCGCCGTAACGCCGACCAGGGCAGCCACGAGATTGCCGCCGAGGATCGACCAGGGCTGCGCCAGGGGGCTCGCCGGCACGGCGAAGAGCAGAACCGCCGAGGCACCCATCGGTGCGATCAGGATCGGCAGCGCCGCGTTCGGGAGTGACGCGCGGCAGACGAGGCCGGTCGCCAGGATCCCCACCAGGGCACCCGCGGCGGAGCGCAGGCGCTCGCGCGTGCTGACCGGGGTCAGCTCCGGCAGGAAACGACTCAGGAACGCGCGCATCGGCTCCGGGGCTCGCATACGAAAAGGACGGCGCCAAGGCGACGCCGTCCTGTCTCAGGATCGCTGAGGACTTCCGGTCCCGGTCAGACCGCGCGGGCCTCGTGCATGGCCCGGATCTGCTCCTGCGTGTAACCCAGGCCCGCCAGCACCTCGTCGGTGTGCTCGCCGAGCAGCGGAGAGGCCTTCACCTCGACCTGCATGTCGGAGAACTTGATCGGGCTGCCGACGGTCAGATACTTGCCGAGCTTCGGATGCGCCACCTCGACCACGGTGCCGCTCTCACGCAACGACTTGTCCTCCGCGATCTCCTTCATCGACAGTACCGGCGCGCAGGGGATATCGAAGGTGCGCAGGATGTCGACCGCCTCGAACTTGGTCTTGTCGGCGAGCCACTCCTCGATCGTCTTGAAGATGTCGAAGATCTTATCCTGGCGGGCCCGGGCGGTGTTGTAGGCAGGATCGGTGATCCACTCTTCCTTGCCGAGGGCCTTGCAGATCGGCGCCCAGGCGTGGCCCTGGATCGTGAAGTAGATGTAAGCGTTCGGGTCGGTCTCCCAGCCCTTGCACTTGAGCACCCAGCCCGGCTGGCCGCCGCCCCCGGCATTGCCGCCGCGCGGCACCACGTCGGAGAACTCGCCGTGGGGGTATTGCGGGTACTCCTCCAGGTAGCCGAGGGCGTCGAGGCGTTGCTGGTCGCGCAGCTTCACGCGGCAGAGGTTGATCACGGAGTCCTGCATGGACACGGCGACCTTCTGACCCTTGCCGGTCTTGTTCTTCTGGTGGAGCGCCGTGAGGATGCCGATGGCCAGATGCATGCCGGTGTTCGAGTCGCCGAGTGCCGCCGCGCTGACGGTGGGCGGCCCGTCCCAGAAGCCCGTGGTCGAGGCGGCACCGCCGGCGCACTGGGCGACGTTCTCGTAGACCTTCAGGTCCTCGTAATGGTGGCCGTCCGAGAAGCCCTTCACCGAGGCGAGGATCATGCCGGGGTTCAGCTCCTGGATCCGCGCCCAGGAGAAGCCCATCCGGTCCAGTGCGCCGGGGCCGAAATTCTCGACCATGACGTCGGAATCGCGGATCAGCTTCTCCAGGACTTCCTTGCCGGCCTGGGTCTTGGTGTCGAGGGTGAGCGAGCGCTTGTTGGAGTTCAGCATCGTGAAATAGAGCGCGTCCGCGTCCTCGACGTGGCGCAACTGCGTGCGGGTCACGTCGCCGGCACCGGGGCGCTCGACTTTGATCACGTCGGCCCCGAACCAAGCCAGCAACTGCGTGCAGGCCGGACCCGCCTGAACGTGCGTGAAATCGATGATCTTGATGCCTTCCAGCGGCTTGCTCATGGGGCGTCCTCCCTTGGAATGTTGGTGGTTCGGTGAAGGCGATGCGCGGCCGGCCCGTTCAGGCCGGCACGGCGGCTTCGAGCTCGGCCACGCGCTGACGCAGCCGCTTGTCTTCCGTCCAGCGTTCGGTCTCGTCTCGGATCACCGCCACGATCCCGGTCACTTGGTCGGCGGAGTCCCGCACCATCCCCACCGTGAAGGCGATGGAGCGCTGGCTTCCGTCCTTGCAGATCGCCGGCACCCTCAGGGTCTGCGCCCCGTAGCGGGTGATGCCGGTCCGCATCGTCTCGGCGTAGCCGTCCCAGTGGCGACGCCGGTGCCGCTCGGGGGTGATCAGGTCGAGGGTCTGACCGAGCGCCTCCGCGGCGGTGAAGCCGAAGATCCGCTCGGCGGCCGGATTCCAGACGGTGATGGCACCCTCCGGATCGGCGACGACGACCGCGTCCCCGATCGCCGCGACGAGACTCGCAAGGTCGGATCCCGTCCCGGCGGTCGCGCTAGCATCCCCGCGCGTGGTGGGATTCGTCATGGGCGGCCTTTCTCTCCGGAATAGGAGCTAAAGTTCCGGCTGACCGCTGCGGCCCCGGCGTCGGAGCGCCGCGCAACATTGGTATTTGGTATGCCATATGTGGAATGGCGTCAACGGCCGGTCCGGGGACTGCACTTTCATTCCGGCCGGATCTGTATCCTGGCGACCTCTCCGACGCGGCCGGAGGCCGGGCGTGTGCGCCCTATCGTGTTCTCAGATTTGCCGCTTTCGGCGCGCAGGAGCGCGACGGTCGACAGCTCGGACCGGCGGTTCGGCATCCCGCCCTGGAGTTCATCCGGTGATCCGTTTCGAGAAAGTCAGCAAAGTCTACCGCACGGACGGTCACAAGCGGACCATCCTCGAACAGGCCTCGTTCACCCTGAAGCCGGGCATCTCGTATGGGATCCTCGGGATCAACGGCGCCGGCAAATCGACCACGATGCGGCTGATTGCCGGAACGGAGGATGCGACCCGGGGCAAGATCTATCGCGGGCTGCGGGTCTCGTGGCCCCTCGGCTTCGCGGGCGGCTTCCATCCGAGGATGACGGGCCGCGACAACGTCATGTTCGTCGCCCGGATCTACGGGGAGGATCCGCGGAAGGTCCTGGATTTCGTCGAAGACTTTTCCGAACTCGGCAGCTACCTCGATGTGCCGATCTACACGTACTCCTCCGGCATGGGCGCGCGCCTTGCATTCGGGATGAGCATGGCGATCCCGTTCGATTGCTACCTGATCGACGAGATCACCTCCGTGGGCGACGCGCGCTTCTCGAAGCGCTGCGACGAGGTTTTCTCCCAGCGCCGCAAGCACGCGGACATCATCATGGTCTCCCACTCCATGGAGACGATTCGGCAATGGTGCTCGCAAGGTCTCGTGCTGCTCAACGGGCGCGCGATCATCTACGAGGACGTCAACGACGCGATCGAAGTCTACCGGCGTCTCAACGCGTGACGCGTCGCATTCCGCGCGCGTCCGGACACGCTTTTGCCGCGTCCGCGTGAGAGACGGTCCGGACGCCGACGCCGCTTCGCGGCCGCCTGCTCTGAGACGGATCGACCTGCAAGGCCGCGGAGGCCGGGAACCAAGCCATGAACATGGAGATCCGGAAAGCCGAGGGGCAGCCGGTCACGACTGCCGAGCGCCAGAAGGCGATCACCGAGTCTCTGCGGCAGATCGCGCGGATGTCGCGCTTCGCCGATCGCAAGAAGGGCATCCGGTCCTACCAGAGCAACGTCAAGAACGATCCGTGGATCCCGATCCTGTTCGCGATCTGCTTCGTGCTGCCGACGCTGGCCGGCGCGATCTACTATGGGTTAATTGCATCGGACCGATACGTCACCGAGGCGCGGTTCGCGATCCGTCCCGCCATCGGCGCGGCCGACAAGTCGAGCTCGGAATCGGGCGGAGCCAGTTCGGGCGTGTCGAGCCAGATGGTGGCTCAGGACTCGATGATCACCCGGGAATACATCCTGAGCCGGCCGATGCTGGAAACCATTGAGGCGCAGCTGCCGCTGCGCGATTGGTTCAGCAACGACAACATCGATTACATCTCGCGTTTCGATCCGAGCAAGCCGATCGAGAAATTTCTGCGCTACTGGAAGCGGCGCGTCGACGTGGTGACCGAACCCGGTTCCGGAATCATGACCGTGAACGTGGAGGCGTTCGACCCGGACCAATCCCTCGCCATCACCCAGGCCGTCATGAAGGAGGCCGAGCGGATGGTGAACGACCTCAGCGTCAAGGCGCGTGAGGATGCGGTCGCCGAAAGCAGCCGCGAGCTGAAGCTCGCCGAGGAACGGATGACCAAGATCCGCCTCGCGATGCGGGACCTGCGCAACCGCGAGGGCGTGCTCGACGCGCAGAAGTCGAACGACATCAACGTGAAGATGATCGCCGAGCTGCGTGCCTCCCGGATCAACCTCGCGGTCCAGCTCGCCATCGGCCAGCGCGATCTCGGACCCGAGTCCCGCCGCATCATCGACATCAAGCAGCAGATCAAGGATCTCGACGACAACATTGCCCGGATCGAGCAGCAAAGCGCCAGTCCGGAGCCCGCGCAGAAGCGCCTGCTCTCGGACGCGCTGACGCGGTTCGAGACCCTGGAAACTGATCGCAGGAACGCCGAAAAGTACTACCAGTCGGTGCTGGCATCCTACGAACGCGCCCGCATCGTCGCGGCGCGCCAGATCGAGTTCTTCAGCCCGATCGTGGAGCCGGTGCGGGCCGAATCGTCGACGGAGCCGCGGCGTCTCCTGATGCTCAGCCTGATCACGGCGGGGGCCGCGGTGCTGTTCGCCGCGTCCATGTTCGCGCGGAAGATGATGGCCTGACAGCGGGCCCCGTCATCCGGGACGGCGCCGCTGCCTCAGCGGCCGGTGCCGGCCGGAAAATCGGACCGGCTCGCCGCCGATCCGACCGTTCCGCCAGTCCAGCCCTGTGCCCGCCAGCCCTCGGCCCGCTCGTCGAGGTCGATCGAGCCCGCCTGGGCCAGGATGCTCAGCACCTGCTCGGCGCGGCTGTCGTCGGCGCGGATTGTCACGAGGGTTCCGCCACGGCGAATGCCCTCGGCGTAGGTCTCGGCCTCACCCTCGCTCAGCCCCGCCCCGGTCAGGCCACCGATCAAGCCGCCCGCCGCGGCGCCGACGCCCGCGCCCGTCACGGTCGCCACGAGCCAGCCCGCCGCCACGACCGGCCCGAGGCCGGGGATCGCCAGCAAGCCCAGGCCGGCGAGAAGGCCAGCCCCCCCGCCCAGGACCGTGCCGACCGTCGCACCGGTGCCCATGGAATCGACGGTCTCGTCCGGCTCATGGGCCTTGTCGATGGGCGGCAGTGCGGCGGCCTCGGGGTCGGTCCGGTTCGAGACGATGCTGATGTCACCGTGGGGAAGACCGGCGGCTTCGAGCTGGTCGACCGCCCGGGCGGCGTCCTCGTAATCGTCGAACAGGGCGGTGAGCGCACGTGCGGCCATCGAAGTCTCCCGGAACGGCGGGCCGTGAGCCCGCAGACGCGGCGACGCCGCCGCCGGGGCGGTGCGTTCACCGACCGGTCAAGCGGCGGAACCGCGCCGGGTTCCCGCACCCGCCCGCGGTGCTCTTAACGGGCCGCTAACCTTCTACCCGGCAGATCTTGCCGGGTTCGCCGCAGGGAAGGCGTCCGGGACGGGCGGCGACGGGTGGGATCGATGGCGGAGACGGCGAGCGCGCCGACACGGTTGGGCCCCGCGGCCATTCTGGGGCAGTTCGCCCTGCCCACCCGCGGCGACATGCACGCCCTGACGAAGCGCTCGGATCTCCTGTTCGCCACCGGCGTGCTGGGGATCCTCGCGGTCCTGATCTTCCCGCTGCCCGCCATGCTGCTCGACCTGCTGCTGGCGGTCTCGATCATCACCTCGGTGCTGATCATGATGACCGGGCTGTCGATCGACAACCCGCTGGAGTTCACCGTCTTCCCGACACTGCTGCTCATCGCCACGATGCTGCGGCTCGCCCTGAACCTCGCCTCGACGCGCCTGATCCTCGGCCACGGCCACGAGGGCACGGCGGCGGCAGGCCATGTCATCGAGGCCTTCGGCCACTTCGTGATGGGCGGCAACTTCGTGATCGGGATCATCGTGTTCGCGATCCTGATCATCGTGAACTTCGTGGTGATCACCAAGGGTTCGGGCCGCATCGCCGAGGTCGCGGCCCGCTTCACCCTCGACGCGATGCCCGGCAAGCAGATGGCGATCGACGCCGACCTCTCGGCCGGGCTGATCGACGAGAAGGCCGCCAAGGCCCGGCGCGCGGCGCTGGAGGAGGAATCCTCCTTCTTCGGCGCCATGGACGGCGCCTCGAAATTCGTGCGCGGCGACGCCGTGGCGGCGCTGCTGATCACCTTCATCAACGTGGTCGGCGGCATCATCATCGGGGTGGCGCAGCAGGGCCTGAGCTTCGGCGACGCGGCTAAGAGCTACACGCTGCTCACCATCGGCGATGGGCTCGCGAGCCAGGTGCCGGCGCTGATCGTCTCGACGGCGGCGGGCCTGCTCGTCTCCAAGGCCGGCGTGAAGGGCGCCGCCGACAAGGCGCTCGGCAAGCAGCTCGCACATTACCCGAAGGCGCTCGGCATGTCGGCGGCCGTGATGCTGCTGATCGCGCTGCTGCCCGGCATGCCGATGCTGCCGTTCGTGCTGCTGGGCGGCGGTGCCGGCTACGCCGCATGGCGGATCAACAAGACCGCCAAGGAGGCCCCGCCCGTCGACGCGGAGGGTGTCCCGATCGACACCAAAGCCGTCGCGGCCGCGGCCGCCGCCAAGGAGGAGACGGTCACCGACCTGCTCAAGCTCGACGACCTCAAGCTCGAGATGGGCTACGCCCTGCTCGCGCTGGTCAACGGCGAGGGGCAGGACCGGCTCACCGACCAGATCAAGGCCCTGCGCCGGCAGCTCGCCGCGGAACTGGGCTTCGTGATGCCCTCGGTGCGCATCCTCGACAACGTCCAGCTCGACGCCAACACCTACGTGGTCCGCGTGAAGGAGATCGAGGCCGGTACCGGCCGGATCTTCCCCGGCCAGTTCATGGCGATGGATCCGATGGGCGGGCAGGTCCAGCTTCCCGGCCAGCATATGCTTGAGCCGACCTTCGGCCTGCCGGCCACCTGGATCGACGCCGCCCTGCGCGATCAGGCCCAGGTCAAAGGGTACACGGTGGTGGATGCCGCCACCGTGGTCTCGACGCATCTCACCGAAGTCATCAAGGCGCACGTCTCCGAGCTGCTCAACCATGTCGAGGTCTCGAAGCTGTTGCGCGAGTTGCCGAAGGAGCACACCGAGCTCCTGAAAGAGATCGTGCCGTCGCAGATCTCGACCACCGGCATTCAGCGCGTGCTTCAGTTCCTGCTGGCCGAGCGCGTGTCGATCCGCGACCTGGGCGCCATCGTGGAGGCGGTCGCCGAGGTGGCGGGCGGGGTGAAGAACCCGCGCGACGTGGTGGAGCACGTCCGCGCCCGGCTCGGGCGGCAGATCTGCGCGCAGTATCAGGATCAGAACGGCAGCCTGCCGATCATCACCCTGTCGCCGGCTTGGGAACAGGCCTTCCTGGAGTCGATCGTCGGCGAGCGGGAGGAGCGCTACCTCGCGATGCAGCCCTCGAAGCTCAGCGAGTTCGTCACCGCGGTGCGCGACCGGTTCGAGACCGCGGCGCGGCAGGGCGAGATGCCGGTGCTGGTGACCTCGGCCCAGACCCGGCCGTTCGTGCGCTCGATCATCGAGCGTTTCCGCCGGGAGACTCCGGTGATGAGCCAGGCCGAGATCCATCCCAGGGCGCGGCTGCGGACGGTGAGTTCAATCTGAACTGGGGGGATGAGAGGCGGCGTCCGCCCTAGGCGGGTAAGAGACCCACCGGCCACGCCTCAGAACGCTTTCTGCTTGAGCTCCCGCTCCAATTCGCGCGCGTCGAGCCCGGGGGCGACAACGGGCGGATCCGGCACCACGGCCGCCTTCGGCCCGTGCGCGGCCGAGCCGATCGCCGCCGCGAGCCTGGACCGCTCGAACGCGATCACCACGATCACCGAGATCAGGGCCGGGATCCAGAAATAGAAAATCCGGAAGATGACCACCGCCGCGATGATCGCGTCCTTCTGGGCCTCGTCGGTGATGTGCATCGCGGTGATGAACACGATCTCGAACACGCCGAGGCCGCCCGGGGCGTGCGAGGCCAAGGCCACCGAGAAGGAGGCCAGGAAGATCGCCAGCACCGGGATGAAGCCGGGGTTCATCGCATCCGGAAGCGCGAAGTAGATGATGCCGGCCGCGCCCAGCAGTTCGAGCGGCGCCGCCAGGAGCTGACGGCCCATGATCCCGGGCCGCGGATATTCCAGCTTGAACGAGCGGATGTGCAACGGGCGCAGCCGCAGGATCGAGCCGACCACGTAGAGAGCCACGAACCCCAGCATGCCGATGCCGACGATCAGCGCGGTCTTCGGATCGGTGAGAAAGCTCGGCAGCTTGCCATCGAGGCGAGCCAGCAGGTTCGGATCGACCACCAGCGTGAAGCCGCCGAGCAGGACAGTGCCCAGGAAGAACGTGAAGGAGCAGAGGGCCACCAGTACGGCGACCTGCGCCGCGGTCAGGCCCTTGGCGGTGTAGGCCCGGTAGCGCACCAGGGCGCCGGAAAAGACCGAGGCGCCGATATTGTGCGAGAGCGCGTAGGTCGTGAACGAGCAGAGTGAGACGAACCGCAACGAGATGTGGTGCACCCCGAGGTGCAGCAGCGCGATCCGGTCGTACCAGGCGAGCGCCGCGTAGGCGACGAGGGTCGAGAGCGCCGCGAGCAGGATCCGGTGCGGCGGGATCGCCAGCACAGCGGCCCAAATCGCCGACAGCGAGGTCGTCTTTAATTCCTGGTAGAGAAAATAGCCCGAGACGACGACGGCGGCGAGGCCGATGAGCGGCCAGATGAACTCGCTGATCTTCTTCATGAACACCGACGCCCCGGGGAGAGCCCCTGATGCGCCGTCAGGCGGCGCCCTGCAAGCGGCGTGACGCCGCCGCAGGCCCCTTGTCAGGTGATCATGACGGTTTCGTGCCGTGCGACCGGCCAAGCCGGACGCCGCACCGATCCTTCAGCCTCGGGCGCGGTTGAGGCCGATCCCGTCCATCGCGGCCTGATCGCGGACCGATTCGGCCGCCCGCTCGGCGGTGCGCTCGCGATCGTTCAGGATCTCGACCTTCTTCAGCTCCTCAAAGGCCTCGCCGAGCTCGGCCTTGGCCTCGGCGAGCTGGCCCTCCAGCGCCTGGGCGGATTGGCGCATGTTGTCCCGGCGGGCCGCCGCGGCGCGGGCATAGGTCGGGTAGGCGAAGTGGCCGACATCGGTGATGCCGGCGCGGGCCTCCTCGACGGCGACCTCGCGGTCGAGTTCCACCGCCATGCGCTGGAAGTCGGCCATCATCATCTCGATCTGGGTCACGCGCCGGCGCTTCTCGTCGACCTGGAAGCGGCGCAGGCGGATCAGCGTGTCACGCGATTTCATCAGGACGCTCACTCCACGCAACGCTTGAGGCGGGATCCAGGATCACGCCCGGTCCGCGCCCCTAGGCTCCGCCGACGATCTGACCGAGCCTCGCGTAACCATCGCCGATGGACGTTGCTTCTTCCTTACCCTGCCCAAGAAAAGCCTCAAGATGCGGCATGAGGGCCACGGCCTCGTCGACCTCCTGGGACGAGCCGGCACGGTAGGCGCCGAGGCGGATCAGCTCTTCCATATCGGCGTAGGTAGAGAGCAGCCGGCGCGCCCTGCGGACCACCGGCAGATAGACCGGATCGCAGGAGCGCGGCATGGTCCGCGAGACCGAGCGCAGCACGTTGATCGCCGGATAGCGCCCGCGCTCCGCGATGGCGCGCTCCATGACGATGTGGCCGTCGAGGATGCCGCGCACCGCGTCGGCCACCGGCTCGTTGTGGTCGTCGCCCTCGACCAGCACCGTGAACAGCGCCGAGATCGTCCCCTGCCCGACCCCCGGGCCAGCGCGTTCCAGAAGCCGTGGCAATTCCGAAAAAACCGTCGGCGTGTAGCCCTTGGCGGTCGGCGGTTCGCCGGCGGCGAGGCCGATGTCGCGCTGGGCCATGGCGAAGCGCGTGATCGAGTCGATCATGCACAGCACCTTGGCGCCCTGATCGCGGAAATGCTCGGCCACAGACAGCGTCACATAGGCGGCGTTGCGGCGCATGAGGGCCGGCTCGTCGGAGGTCGCCACCACCACGACGGAGCGCGCAAGGCCGGCGGCGCCGAGATCGTCCTGCAGGAATTCCTGGACCTCCCGGCCGCGCTCGCCCACGAGCCCGATCACCGCCACGTCGGCAGCCGTGTAGCGGGCGAGCATCGACAACAGCACCGACTTGCCGACGCCCGAGCCGGCGAAGATGCCCATCCGCTGGCCGGCGCACATGGTCAGGAAGGTGTTGATACAGCGGACGCCGAGATCCAGCGGGCCGCCGACCCGGCTGCGCGCATGCGCCGGGGGCGGATCGGCCCGCAGGCTATAGATGTCCGGTCCCTGCGGCAGGGGGCCGAGGCCGTCGACCGGCCGCCCGAGGGCGTCGATCACCCGGCCGAGCCAGCCGCCGGTCGGGCGGATCGCGCCGGCGGCCTCGTCGCGCACGTAGGCCGGGCAGCCGCGGCGGACGCCCTCCAGCGAGCCGAACGGCATCGCCAGCGCCCGGTCGCCCTGGAAGCCGATGATCTCGCAGGGCACCCGTCCGAGGCCGTCCGCGCCCTCGACATCGATCCGGCCGCCAAGCCGCATCGCCGCCACCGGGCCGGCGACCTCGACCAGCAGGCCGCGGATCGCCACCACCCGGCCGAAGGTCTCCAGCACCTCGACGCGCTCCAGCGCCGCCCGGGCCGCCGCGAGGGCGGCGACGGGTCTTGCCGAATCCTGTGTCATCAGCCGCGCTCTCAACGCTTCGTTTACCGGCCTCCTTAACACTGTGATCCACGGGCACGTAGCGGCTCGGTCCGGCGTCGGGTGACGGCCAAGCTCGCTGAAATCGGGCGCTGTGGCCGGTGAACCACAGCTCGGATCGGGGCGTTTCGTGAGAAGTACTTAGACCGCCGGGGCGAAGGCCCCAGCCGCGGGCGGCGCGCGATCAGGGTCCCGGACGGGGCCGGAGGAGCCAGTTTCCTCCGGTCAAGCTCGCGGATCTGCGAACGTGGCGCTTGCGGTCGGGAATCAGGTTTTGTTAACGATTAATCCATAGCGTTCCACGTCAAGAGTGACGAGGCGCCCGTCCACAGGCCGGTGGCGGGCGAACGACGGGACGTGTCTGCGCGCTGATGCGGCCGGCTGGGCTGGGGACCGACGATGCGGGTACTTTTGATCGAGGACGACAGCGCGACTGCGCAGAGCATCGAACTGATGCTCAAGTCCGAGAACTTCAACACCTACACCACCGACCTCGGTGAGGAAGGGATCGACCTCGGCAAGCTGTACGATTACGACATCATCCTCCTCGATCTGAACCTGCCCGACATGTCGGGCTACGAGGTGCTGCGCAACCTGCGCGTGGCGAAGGTGAAGACCCCGATCCTGATCCTGTCCGGCATGGCCGGCATCGAGGACAAGGTGAAGGGCCTCGGCTTCGGGGCCGACGACTACCTCACCAAGCCGTTCCACAAGGACGAGCTGGTGGCGCGCATCCACGCCATCGTGCGCCGCTCGAAGGGCCACGCCCAGTCGGTGATCACCACCGGCGACCTGATCGTGAATCTCGATCAGAAGACCGTCGAGGTCGGCGGCGCCCGGGTGCACCTGACCGGCAAGGAGTACCAGATGCTGGAACTCCTCTCGCTCCGGAAGGGCACGACGCTCACCAAGGAGATGTTCCTCAACCATCTCTACGGCGGCATGGACGAGCCGGAGCTGAAGATCATCGACGTGTTCATCTGCAAGCTGCGCAAGAAGCTCGCGAACGCCAGCCAGGGTAAGAATTACATCGAGACCGTCTGGGGCCGCGGCTACGTGCTGCGCGAGCCAATGGACGGCGAGGAGCGGATGGCGGTCTGATCCGCCCCACCGACGATCTCGAAAAACCCCGTGCGGTCCGGCCGCGCGGGGTTTTCGTGTTTCTGGACACACCCGTCAGCGCGCGCTTGGCGCAGCGCCTAGGGCAGCCGGACGGCTCCGAACGCGGCGTGGCCCTGGATTGCTTCGCTCCGCTCGCGACGACGATCGACCGCCGTTGCGAACGGGAAGATGCAAACCGCTTACCGCGACCCGGAAAAGACCTGGGCGGCCGGCGCGATCACCACGTAGCTCCCGCAGGGCGCGGCCCGGCTGATCACCGCACTGGCGACGCCCCAGACGTAGAGGCCCCGCCGATCCTGCGCGACGACCGGGCCGCCGGAATCGCCGAAGCAGACCCGGCCGCCCCGGACCTGCGCGATGGTCAGCCCGGTGCTGCTGGCCGCGAGCGGCGTCAGCGCGGCCGTGCGCAACCGCCCGACGGTGTTACCCGACAGGCCGGCCCCGGCGATCCGCAGGCTCTTCGGAACGCGGCTTGGATCGGCCGCCAGCGAGATCGGCCGGCGGTCGCGCACCGGCTCGGTCAGGCGCAGCACCGCGAGGTCGAGGGAGAGATCTGCGAGGCCGACATCCGGGGCCGCGTTCGGCAGCATCTCCCCCGGATCGGGACTGTAGCGGGCCGCGACCCGGGCGCCGTAGACCGGCCGCGTCGGTTCGCTGCCGCGGAAGAACACCACCAGCGCCCCGAGGGGATCGCCGTTCACGCAATGCGCGGCGGTGAGCACGAGATCCGGCGCGACGAGGACGCCGGTGCAGCGGGTCAGCTTCAGCGCCTCCTCGGGCCGGGTGATCGTACCGATGGCGACGGTGGCCCGCGCCAGAGCATCGCGCCCGGCAGGCGCGCCGCCCTGGATCGCTGCGGCCGGGCCAGCGAGGCCGAGCCCGAGCACTAACCCAGATCCGGCGCGGGCGAGACGCCCGCCGAGGGTCCCGAAGATGCTCACGTGCCGATCCCTTTCCCGGCGAACTGTCCGACCTGACAGATGCCGGCCGCGGCATCCGGCGCAAGCGGGCGAGAGGACGCAACTCGATCGTCAGCGCGCTACCGTCCAGGTGGTCGTCCCGTCCTTGTTGTCCTTGACGGCAACGCCCATCGCGGCGAGCGCGTCGCGCGCCCTGTCGGAAGCCGCCCAGTCCTTGGCGGTTCGGGCCGCGCGCCGTTCGGCGATCAGCGCCTCGACCGCCGCGACGTCGACGCCCGAGGCCGCGACCTGCGCAGTCTCGCGCTCGCTTCGGGTGCGCGCGAGAAGTCCGAGCAGGTTCGCCCCGGCCCGCAAGGCCGCAGCTTGCGGCTCCGCGGCACCGAGCCGGTGCAGCTCGTTGATCGCCGCGGGCGTGTTCAGGTCGTCACACAAGGCCTCGACGACCGCGCCGGGGATGTCACGCGCCGCCGGCTCGTCCCCAGCGACGTTGTACCAGCGGTCGAGCACGCGGCTCGACTCCTCCAGCCCACGCAGCGTCCAGTCGATCGGCTGCCGGTAATGCGTCTTGAGCATGGTGAGCCGCACCACCTCCCCCGGCCAGTCCTTCAGCACGTCGCGGATGGTGATGAAGTTGCCGAGCGACTTCGACATCTTCTCCCCCTCCACCTGGAGGAAGCCGTTGTGCAGCCAGACATTGGCCATCACGGGCGTGCCGAAGCAGCAGCGGGTCTGCGCCACCTCGTTCTCGTGATGCGGAAAAATCAGGTCGATGCCGCCCGCGTGGATATCGAAGGTCTGCCCGAGGTGCTTGGCCGACATGGCCGAGCACTCGATGTGCCAGCCCGGACGGCCCGGCTCCGCGATCTTCGCGGGCGACGGCCAGGACGGCTCGCCGGGCTTCGAGGGCTTCCACAGCACGAAATCGAGGGGCGAGCGCTTGTAGGGGGCGACCTCCACCCGCGCGCCGGCCTCCATCTCGTCGAGGGGGCGCTTCGACAGGCCGCCGTAATCCTTCATCGACGGCACGTCGAACAGGACATGGCCCTCCGCCACGTAGGCATGCCCGGAGCGGACCAGCGCCTCGATCATCGCGACCATCTCGGCGATGTGATCGGTCGCGCGGGGCTCGACGAAACGGGGGCGCCCGCCCGCCACGTTCACGTCCTCCGGCATCAGCACGCCGAGATCGCGCACGTCGCGGTGGAACTGGGCCAGCGTCCCGTCGGTGAGTTCGCGGATGGTGATGCCGCGCTCGGCGGCGCGGGCGTTGATCTTGTCGTCCACGTCCGTGACGTTGCGCGCGTAGGTGACGTGCGCCGGCCCGTAGAGGTGGCGCAGCAGCCGGAACAGCAGGTCGAAGACGATGATCGGCCGAGCGTTGCCGATATGGGCGGCGTCGTAGACGGTGGGGCCGCAGGCGTAGACACGGACATGCGCCGGATCGATCGGCGCGAAGGTCTCCTTGGCGCCGGTCAGTGTGTTGTAGAGCCGCAACATCGGCGCCATGAAACGTAACCCTCCTCCCGGCGCCGCCGCCGGCGAAACGCGCCCGCCCGCGAGAGCCTGCGGGGCGCCCGCGGCCGAGAACGGCCGAAACGTGGCAAGGCCGCCGGCGCCGCCACGGCACCGTGTTGCATCGCCGCGACGGCGCGGCCCGCACGATGGGGCTAACCCAAAAGCGTGAGGAATTCGAGAAGGCCCTCGCGCTGCGCGGGTAAGGCTTCCTTAACCGCGCCGTCGGACCGTCCGGGCCACGAACCTCACGCCGCAGTTCCTGTGCTCAAGGACCCTCGATGCGACGCTCGTCCACCGGTATCCTCGCCCTCGCCACCGCCCTTGCCACCGCCGGCCTCGCGCACGCGGCGCTCGCGGGCAGCGACGGCGAGACCCCCGCGCAGGCGCCGAGCCACGTGGAGAAGACCTTCCTGATCCCGTCGAGCGACGGCTACGGCGTCGGCGAGTGCCTGACGACGCCGGGCAGCAGCTGCGGCCAGGTCGTCGCCAACGCGTGGTGCGAGGCGCAAGGGTATGCGGCCGCCAACGCCTACGGTGTCGCCGCGGCCGACGAGTATACCGGCGCGATCAGCCAGCCGGTCCCGGCCCCGACGGAGCGGCCGATCCGGATCACCTGCCAGGATTGATCGCCCGGGCCTGCCCTACTTCATGGCATCGGCGCATTTCGGCGCCGGCTCCGTGCCCCAGGGGGCGAGCGGCACCGCCGAGGTCGAGTTCTTCGGCGAACCCTGGATGACCTTGTCAGAATACACCATGTAGATCAGCGTATTGCGCCGTGCGTCGCAGCCGCGCACGATCTGCATCGACTTGAAGATCAGCGAGCGCCGCTCGCTGAACACCACCTCGCCCTGGCTCAGCTTGCCCTTGAAGGCCACCGGCCCGGTCTGGCGGCAAGCCAGCGAGATGTCCGAGACATCCTCGGCCAGACCCAGCGTGCCCTTGATCCCGCCCTTCTCGGGCTGCGTGTACCAGCACGCGACGCCTGCCACCGCCGGATCGTCGATGCCGTAGACGACCAGCTTGTCGTTGGGTGTCAGCGGGCGCCAGACCGTCGACTTGTCGAATATCCGATCCGGCTCCTGAGCGGCCGCGGGTCCGGCTGCGGCCAGACCAAGCGCCAGAGCGCCAACATAGGTGAGACTCCGAAACCACATCGCTGGCCAATTCCCCCTCAAGCTTGTCGATGGGATGTAGGAGGGGTGTCGCCGTCCTGCGAGGGGGCGTAGGATCGTCGTGTTTCGGCCCCGAAGCGCGGACGCACGCCGCCCGGCGTCTTCGGAACGGAGCGTGCCCGGTCACCACGATGCATCGTATGCCTCATCGTCCGATCGTCCGTTCGCTCGGCCGCGTCATCCTGAGCGCGGTCCTCGCCCTCGGGCTGTGCCACGCCCTCCTCGGCCAGGCCACCGCGCAGGAGACACCGGCGGACCCGCAGGCCGCCGAAGCGCGGCCCGCGCCGCAGGGGCCCTCGCCCCAGTGCCGTCGCTACCGGGCGGAACTCGCGTCTCTTCAGAACGGCGCCAGCACGACGCGGGCGCTCAACGACGAGATCGGGCGGCTCGAGGCGTATTACCGCGGCCTCAACTGCACGGAAAAGTTCCTGTTCTTCGATACGCGCCCGCCGCAATGTGGTGCCGTCGAGCAGCGGATCCGCGCCCTGAAGGCGACCTATGGCGGCGCGGCGCTCGACGACAACGGGACGCGGCGACGCGAATTGCAGAGCCTCGTTGCCTCGACCTGCACGGCGCGGGAAACCTACGCGGCGAGCGGCGAATCCTATGCCCGGGGCGGCCCGCAGATGGTCTGCGTGCGGACCTGCGACGGCGGCTTCTTCCCGCTGCGCAACCTGCCCGAAGGCCGCGGCGGCGCGGACGAGATGTGCCAGGCGCTCTGCCCCGGCACCGAGGCCCAGGCGTATTCCATGCCCTACGGCGACGACGCCCTGAAGCACGCCGCCACGGTGAAGGGCAGCCGCGCCTATACGAGCCTCGCCAGCGCGTTCAAGTTCCGCAAGGAATTCGTCCCGAACTGCTCCTGCAAGCCCGAGGGCAAGACCTGGGCGCAGTCGCTGGTCAAAGCCGAGAGCATGCTGGTCCGGCACAAGGGCGACATCTTCGTGACGCCGATGCAGGCCGAAGCGCTGTCCCGCCCGAAGGTCAGGCTGACGCTGGTCGGCCGGGCGGACCGGACCGCGGCGGAACTGGCCGCCGACGCGGCCGGACGCGCCGGACTCGGGACGAAGGGCGACGCCGAGGCGGGCAAGGATGGCTCGGAATCCCCCGGTCCGCCGGCCAGCCCCGCCAGGCCGGACCATGTGGCCGTTCGCATCATCGCGCCGAACGTGATCGCAGTGCCTCAGCGCCTCACGCCCTAGCGCGCCCGCACGGAACCAATCACGGCGCCCCGTGTTCGGCTCGGCCTGACCCGATACGAGGCTTCGATGCCGCTCCTGCGACTGCTCCTCCTGACTGGCACCGTCCTTCCGACCCTGACCTTCCTTCAGGCGGCCGACGCGGCGCCGGGTCGGATCCTGCTGGCCCAGGGCGGGCCTGAGGAGCGCGGTCCCCGGGGCGGCGAGCCGCCGCACGGCGGCCCGCGCCCGGAGCGTCCGCCGCAGGAACATCCCGGCCCGCCCTCCGGGGCGCCGGCCGGACGCGAGCGGCCGGAGCCGCGCCCGGAACACGCCGCCCCGCCGCCGCGGGAACGTCCGGAGCCCCCGGCGCCACGCCCGGCGGAGCCGCCCCAGCGGGACCGTGCCCCCGAGCGGCGTCCCGAACCGCCGGCCGCGCGACCACCGGCGCCTGAGCGGCGACAGGAGCATCAGCCCGAACGCGAGGACCGTCAGCCGGATCGGCCCGCGCCGGATCGGAACGGCGGTCCCGGTGCCCAGCCCCGGCCGGGCAACGAACGGCCATCGGCTCCCCCCCCGCCGCAACAGGCGCCCGATCGTGATCGCCGGGCGCCCGACACGGATCGCCCGAGAGCGCCACAAGGCGGGCCGGATCGGTCCAGCCCGCGGCCCGACAACCGGCCGCCTCCGGGCGCTGGCCCGGCTGGCGAGCCGGGCCGGCCCGCGCCGCCCGACACGGCGCCGGGAGCACCCGGACGCCCGGTTCAACGGCAGGATCCGCAGCGGCAAGACGTTCAGCGTCAGGACGTTCAGCCCGCCGACCGGCCCCGGCCGAATGCCGGTCCGGGTGGGGATCCGAACCGCCCCGCGCCGCCCAACATGGCTCCCGGCGTTCCGGGACGGCCGGTTCAGCGTCAGGACGTCCAGCCCGATGGCCGACCGCAGCCGAATGCCGGCCCCGGCGCGGCGCCGAGCCGCGCCTTGCCGCCCAACATGGCACCCGGGATCCCAGGGCGTCCGTTCCAGCCCCCCGGCCAAGCGGCTGCCCCGGCGGGCGCGGTCGGCGGGGGCGGATTCAACGCACCGGGTCAGCCGGGCTACGTCGCTGGCGGCTTCCGGCAGGACGATGCGGCGCGCACGTTCGAGGCGGTTCGCAGCGACCGCCGCGAGTTCAACGCGGACGGCCGCACCTACTATCGCGAGCCGGGGCGCATCATCGTACGCGACCGGGACAGCTACCTGATCCGCCACGACGAGAACGAGCGCTTCCGCGACCTCGATCCGCGGGGCTACCGCTTCGAGCGGCAGGGCACCGACTTCTACAGCACGATCGATCGGCCCGGCGGCGAGCAGGTCGTCACCGTGACCGACGACGACGGACGTCTGCTGCGCCGCTACCTCCGCTACCGCGACGGGCGTGAGCTGGTGCTGATTGACAACGGCTACGCGGGCCCGCTGCGTCCGATCTACGAGGACGTGGTGGTGCTGCCGCCCCCGGACATCCGGATCCCGCGCGATCGCTATATCGTCGATTATGCGCAGGCGGACGAAGGCGAGATCTACGAGGCGCTGACGGCACCGCCGGTGGTCGCCGTCGATCGCCGCTACACGCTCGATCAGATCCGCTACAGCCCCGACCTCCGCGCCCGGATGCGCTCGGTCGACATCAATACGATCACCTTCGACACAGGCTCGTTCACGGTCACGCCGGATCAGGCGTCGAAGCTCTCCGTGATCGCCGCCGCGATGAACCGGTCCATACGGGCCAACCCGCGGGAGGTGTTCCTGATCGAGGGCTTCACGGACGCGGTCGGCTCGGCCATCGACAACCTCTCCCTGTCGGACCGGCGTGCCCAGTCGGTCGCGACCGTCCTCACGCAGCAATTCCAGGTGCCGCCGGAGAATCTGACGACCCAGGGCTATGGCGAGCAGTACCTCAAGGTGAACACGCAAGGGCCGTCGCGGGAGAACCGCCGCGTCGTCGTCCAGCGGATCACGCCGCTGCTGCAGCAGGGGCAGGATCAGGGCGGCCAAGCCGCGCCGCCGCGGCCGCGGTGAGCCCATCGGCCGCGCAGGCCTGCGCCCCGCGCGGTCGTTGACGGCGGGGCGCCGGCGACCCGGCACCGATTCGAAGGCAGTATGGAACGGGCATGGACAGCGAAGCGGACGGGCGGCTGATCCGGTCGGGGACACCCGTCTTCCGCCGCACGGCGCTGGCGCTCGCGGCCGCCGGGTTCTCGACTTTCGCGGTGCTCTATGCGGTCCAGCCCCTGCTCCCGATCTATGCCGACGATTTTTCGGTCTCCCCGGCCGAGAGCAGCCTGGCGCTGTCGTTGCCCTGCGGCCTGCTGGCTCTGGCGCTCCTCGTCGTCAGCCCGCTGTCGGAGGTGTGGGGCCGCAAACCCGTGATGCTGGCCTCGCTGCTGGCCTCCGCGCTGCTCACCATCGTGGCCGCGCTGGTTCCCGGCTGGCACGGCTTCCTGGTGCTGCGCGCGCTGACCGGTCTGACGGCGAGCGGGTTGCCCGCCGTCGCCATGGCCTATCTGGCGGAGGAGATGGATGCGCAGGCCATCGGCCTGTCGATGGGACTGCTGGTCGGCGGCAACGCGCTGGGCGGCATGTCGGGGCGCCTCATCAGCGGCGTCATGGCCGATCATGTCGGCTGGCGGATCGGGCTCGCCACCATCGGCGTGCTGGCCCTGGCCGCGGCCTTCGCGTTCTGGCGCTGGCTGCCGCCCTCGCGCAGCTTCGTGGCGCGCCGCATGGCGTGGCGCGAGGTGCCGGGCAGCTTCGGCCACCATTTCCGCGATGCCGGCCTACCATGGCTGTTCGTCGAGGCGTTCCTGCTGATGGGCGGCTTCGTCTGCATCTACAACTACATCGGCTTCCGGCTGCTCGATCCGCCCTTCTCGCTGAGCCAGACGGTGATCGGCCTGATCTTTTCCGTCTATCTCGCCGGGATGGTGAGCAGCCCCGTGGCCGGCGAACTCGCCAGCCGCTTCGGCCGGAGGCGGGTGCTGTGGCTCGCCACCGGCCTCGGACTCGCCGGGATCCTCATGACCCTGTCCGACCACATCCTGGTGATCGTCTTCGGGATCGTGGTGACGACGGTGGGTTTCTTCGGCGCGCACTCCGTGGCGAGCAGTTGGGTCGGCCGGCGGGCACGGCGCGACCGGGCGCAGGCCTCCTCGATCTACCTGTGCCTGTACTATCTCGGTTCCTCGGTGCTCGGTACCGCCGGCGGCTGGTTCTTCGCCCATTCCGGGTGGACCGGCGTGGTGCTGTTCGTGGGTGCGCTCTACGGGCTGGCGCTGGCCGTGGCGCTGCGGCTGGCACGACTGGCGCCGCTGACGACGTAACCCTCGCAGATCTGCGGCTGTCGCGCGTATCCGCCTGCTGGACTGCGGTTCTATTGGCAAGCCTTGCCAATGTCTGCCATCCCGCGACGCCGAGGTGCCGACGTGGCGACCATGCCTGTCCATGGCGAGCCTGGGGCGGGCATCCTCATCGGTCGCGTTCCGCACGGTCGACGGGATCGGGAACGGGCGCTCGCGTGAGGAGCGCACCGTCCCGGATTGTCGGGCATGGACGATTGCGGATCGCGACGGCGCGCGGCATCGTCCCGGCGAGATTCCCCGGCCCAAGCATCCGAATCGAGAGCCACATTCATGAGCGGGCGCAGCCACGCCAGCCACGTCGTCGACCAGTTCGGTGCGCAGGCCGCCGCCTACGTGGCGAGCGCGGTCCATGCCGGGGGCGCCGATCTCGACCGGATCGCCGTCCTGATCCGGGCGTTGCCGGGGGCGAAGGTGCTCGATCTCGGTTGCGGCGGCCATGTCGCCTTCGCCGCGGCGACGGCCGGCGCGGCGGTCACCGCCTATGATCTGTCGGCCGAGATGCTGGCCGCGGTGTCTGCGGAAGCAGCCCTGCGCGGGCTCGACAACATCGAGACCCTCCAGGGTGCGGCCGAGGCGATGCCCTTCCCGGATGCGCGCTTCGACGCGGTGCTGACCCGGTTCAGCGCTCATCACTGGCGCGACGTGCCGGCCGCCCTCGCGGAGGCCCGGCGGGTTCTGAAGCCCGAGGGTCTGCTCGTCGCCTGCGACGTGGTGGCCCCCGAGGATCCGCTGCTCGACACGCATCTCCAGGCGGTGGAACTGCTGCGCGATCCCTCACACGTGCGCGACTACCGGCTCACGGAATGGCGCGCCATGCTGAAGACGGCCGGCTTCGCGCCCGGCGCCGTGCTGGCGAGCCGACCGCGCATGGAGTTCGCGAGCTGGATCGCCCGCATGCGCACGCCGCCGACCCAGGTCGCGGCGATCCGGGCGCTTCAGGCCTCGGCCGCCGCCGAGGTCACGGCGCATTTCCAGATCGAGTCGGACGGCAGCTTCCTGCTCGATTCCGTGCTGATCGAGGCGCGCCCGCGCTGAACCGGGGCTTGGCCGTTGCGGTAGGGGCGCCGGGCTCCCATCTTGCGGAACCGCGCAACCAGAGGGAGCCGACCCCGCCCGGCGGGGAGCTGGCTCGATGATACGGCCTGATCGAGCTCGCCACCGTCGTCCTGCTGATCGTGCTGAACGGTGTGTTCTCCCTCTCGGAGCTGGCCCTCGTCTCCGCGCGCAAGAGCCGGCTGCGCGCGCTGGCCGACGCGCGCCGCCCCGGCGCGAAAGCCGCGCTGACGCTCGCCGAGGAGCCGGGGCGCTTCCTGTCAACCGTACAGATCGGCATCACGCTGATCGGTATCCTGTCGGGCGTGGTCTCGGGCGCGGCGCTCGGTGACCGGCTGGCCCTGATCCTGATCGACCTCGGCCTGCCGCGGGGCTGGGCCGACACGCTGGGCTACAGCCTCGTGATCGGGGTGATCACCTACCTGTCGGTGATCATCGGCGAGCTGGTGCCAAAGCACCTCGCCCTGCGCAATCCCGAGCGGATCGCCTGCGCGGTGGCCCCCGGCATGCGCGTGGTTTCGAAGGCGGCGCTGCCGGCCGTCTACCTGCTCGATGCCTCGACCCGGGCCGTGTTCCGCCTGATCGGCTAGGAGACTGAGAGCGCCAGCGCGGTCACCGAGGAGGAGATCCGCAGTCTGGTGGCCGAGGCGGAGACGGCCGGCGTGATCGAGGGCGGCGAGCGGGCGATGATCTCCGGCGTGCTGCGGCTCGGCGACCGGCTGGTGCGCGGCATCATGACCCCGCGCACCGACGTGGCCTGGATCGACCTCGCTGACGATCCGGAGACCGTCCGAGCCCGGATCCTCGCGAGCCCCCATGCCCGGCTGCCGGTCGCCGATGGCGGCCCCGACGCAATGATCGGCGTGCTGCAGGTGCGCGACCTGATCGGGCCCCTGTCGCGGGGCGAACCGCTCGACCTGCGTGCGCATCTGCGGCCGGCTCCGGTGCTGCCGGACACGCTCGATGCCCTCGATGCGCTCAATGTCCTGCGCAACGCCCGGGTACCGATGGCACTGGTCCACGACGAGTACGGCCATTTCGACGGACTGGTGACGCCCGCCGACATCCTCGACGCCATCGCGGGCGCGTTCCCCTCGGAACAGGCCGAACCGGACGCGGTGCGCCGCCCGGACGGGTCCTGGCTGATCGCCGGCTCGATGCCGGCCGACGAGCTGGCCGACCAGCTGGGTTTAAGGCTCCCGCCCTCGCGCGACTACGCCACCGCGGCCGGCCTCGTCATCGCCACGCTCCAGCGCCTGCCTGAGACGGGCGAGACCTGCGAGATCGCGGGCTGGCGGTTCGAGGTGGTGGATCTCGATGGGCGGCGCGTCGACAAGCTCTTGGCGACGCGATTGCAAGAGGCTGAGTCAGCTTAGATCCGGCCGCTCTCAGTGAGGTTGCGATCCTTCCGCATCACCGCGTCAGGGAGGACGACGCGGCCGGCGCGCGAGGCGGTCAGGCCCTCCTCGATCTGCGCGGTAAACGCCAGCTCGTAATCAACGCATCCGGCGACCGCCTCGCCGATGATCGCACCTCTGTTGCGGTCGGCTCCCTCGCACAGGCTGGCGGGCTTGGCCGGCACGTCGGCCCGGCAGCTCGGCGACCGATATGGACTGGTTCGCCATCACGCCGCCTCACCCGCGAGCCGCCGCGCCGCTTGCTCCCGCCCGATCAGCGGCAGCAGGCCGGCGAGATCAGGCCCATGCTCCAGCCCTGTGAGGGCGAGCCGGAGCGGCATGAACAGGCTCCGGCCCTTGGCCCCGGTGCGGGTACGGATCTCGGTCGTCCAGGCCTTCCACGTCTCGGGGCCGAAAGGCTCCGGCGGCAGGGTTTCCCGGGCGGCCGCAATCACGGCCGGCTCGGTCAGCACCGGCTCCACCGGGCCGGCGACGACCCGCCACCACGCGGCCGCCTCCGGGACCCGGGTGAGATTGGCCCGCACCGTCAGCCAGAACGCCTCCGCGCGCTCCGCCGGGGTCCCGAGCTGCGCCAGCCGGTCGGCCACCTCGGAATACGGCATGGCGTGAACGAGGCGCGCGTTGAGACCGTCGAGTTCCGCCGTATCGAACCGGGCCGGCGCCCGGGAGATCTCGGCGAGGTCGATCAGGCCGGCCAGCGTATCGAGGTCGGGCACGGCCCGCACGGCTTCGGCCGAACCGGTGAGCACCGCGAGTGAGCGCACGGCGGCGGGCTCGTAGCCGGCCTCGCGCAGGCCGCGCAGCGACAGGTGGCCGAGCCGCTTCGACAGCCCCTCCCCGTCCGCGGTCGTGAGCAGGTTGTGGTGGCCGAACACCGGCACTGCAGCGCCGAGCGCCTCGAAGATCTGCACCTGCACGCCGGTGTTGGTCACGTGGTCCTCGCCCCGGATCACGTGGGTGATGCCGAGATCGGCGTCGTCCACCACGGAGGGCAGCGTGTAGAGGTAGCTGCCGTCGGCGCGGATCACCACGGGATCGGACAGGGACGCGCAGTCGACATGGGCCGGCCCGCGGACGAGGTCGTCCCAGGTCACGGTGCGGGCTTCCAGGAGGAAGCGCCAGTGCGGCCGGCGTCCCTCTGCCTCCAGGGCGGCGCGCTCCTCATCGGTGAGCTTGAGCCCCGCCCGGTCGTAGATCGGCGGCTGACCGCGGCCGAGCTGGCGCCGGCGGCGGCGTTCCAGTTCCTCCTGGGTCTCGTAGCAGGGATAGAGCCGCCCGGCCGCGCGCAGGCGATCGGCGGCGGCATCGTGCTGCGCCTTCCGGTCGCTCTGCCGGGCAAACAGGTCGGGCTCGATCCCGAGCCACGCCAGATCCTCCCGGATCGCTTCGGCAAACGCCGCCGTCGAGCGTTCCGCGTCCGTGTCGTCGAGGCGCAGGAGGAAGCGCCCGCCGGTCCGGCGGGCGAACAGCGCGTTCAGCAGCGCCGGCCGGGCGTTGCCGATATGGAGGTAGCCGGTCGGCGACGGGGCGAAGCGGACGAGGGTCATGATCCGCTCCATACCCGATCTTCGGCCCGGTGGTGCAGGACTTCCGGGGTTCGGCCCCCCGCCCGGCTCATGGCGGCCTGCGGTCGAGCGGCTACCCAGGGTCGTGAAAACCCGTCACAAGGCTCCGCTTGACGCGGGACGGGGCGCAATGGCGACGGACGAGACGGCCGACATCGTGGTGATTGGCGGCGGGATGGTCGGCCTCGCCAGCGCGATCGCGCTGAAGGATCGCGGCCTCGACGTGGTCCTGTGCGATCCCGGCGAGGCCCGGGCCCGGACCTCCTACGGCAATGCCGGCGTGGTCAGCCGCGGCTCGATCCTGCCGATGTCGAGCCCGGCCCTGTGGGGCAAGCTCCCGGCCTATCTGCGCAACGCCGACCGGGGCCTGCGCCTGAACTACGCGCACCTGCCGCGGATCCTGCCCTACGCGGCGCATTTCCTGGCGAGCGCCCGCGCCGCCCGCTGGCGCCGGGCCGCCGAGGCGCTGCTGCCGCTGACGAGCGCCGCCTACCCGGCTCACGAACGCCTCGCCGCCCGGGCGGGGACGGGCGACCGACTGCAGCGGACCGGCTGGCTGAAGGCCTACCGCTCCGAAGCCGCCTTCGCGTCCGCCGCCCTGGAGCGCGAGATCCTGGCCGGGCACGGCGTCGCCTTCGAGATCCTCGATACGGCGGCCCTGCGCGATCTGGAGCCGGCCTTGATACGGCCCTACGCGAAGGCGATGCTACTGACCGAGACCGGCTCGGTGCGCGAGCCCGGCCGGCTGATCGAGGCCTGCGAGGCGCTGTTCTCGGGGCTCGGCGGACGCCGCCTGCGCGGCAGCGTCGCGCGGCTGGCGCCGGATGCCGGCGGATGGCGGGTCGATCTGGAGGCCGGCACGGTCCGGGCGCGGCAGGTGGTGCTCGCGGCGGGCGCCGCCTCGGGGGCACTCGCGCGGACGCTCGGCTACCGCTTCGCGGTGGCGGCCGAGCGCGGCTACCACCGCCACTACGCCCTGCATCCGGACAGTCCGCCGCTGACCCGGCCGGTGCTCGACACGGGCGCTGGGTCGATCCTCTCGCCGATGGGCGAGCATCGGGTCCGGGTGCTGTCGGGCGTGGAACTCAACGCCCGGCACGCCGCCCCCGACCATACGCAGATCGAGGCGGCCTCCCGCGAGGCCGCCGGAACCCTGCGGCTGGGCGGCCCCCTCGACAACGCGCCCTGGCTCGGCTCCCGCCCCTCGACGCCGGACGGGATGCCGGTGATCGGCCAGGCGCCGCGGCACGACGGATTGGTCTTCGCCTTCGGCCACGGCCATATCGGCCTCTCGACCGGCCCGATCACCGGCGAGATCGTGGCCGACCTCGCCACCGGCCAAGCCCCGAGGGTGCCGGTGGCGGCCTTCGCACCGGAGCGGCTGCTGCGCTGGCCGCGCCTGCTCTGACGCTCAGCGCCAGTCGTAGGGATTGTAGGGGTCGAGCGCAGCCTGGATCTTTCGGAGAATCGCGGGCTGGCGCTGGAGATCCACGTCGCGGGCGAGTGCCCGCAGGAAGGCCCGCGGACCGTGTTCGAGGTCGCGGGTGAGGCCGTCGTAGCGGTCGGACGGCTCGACATGGGCCGGATTGACCGCCACCCGGTAATCCAGCCCGCAGGTCGGCGGATCGATCCCGAGGCGGTAGCAGATCCGCACGCGGGCGAAGGGGGCCTCCGGGCGATAGTCGACCCGGTAGCCGCCCAGCTTGAAGGCGCCGCCGGTCACGCGCTCGGCGTAGGACAGCGTCTGAGCCACGGTGGCGAAGGCGGCGGTACGGCGCTCGCGCACGAGGTCGATGGCCGCGCGCTCGCTCGGCACGACCGATTGCGCGCAGGCCGCGGTGGAGACCAGCGTGGCCAGGATGGCTGGGACGTGGGCGCGCATCACGGCTTCTTCATGCAGACCGCGACGGGTTCGGCATTTTTGGCGGCCTTCGCGGTCATGTCGAGGCAGCCGACCGTGGCGACGCCGTCCGTGACGGTCACGGACGGCAGCACCGCCATGCCCCGGCAATAGGCGCCGATCAACACCTCGTCGCGGCGGCAGGCCACGTCCAACCGGATCTGGCTGTTGACGGCCGGCCCTGCCGGCCCCGCGGGACCCGCGGGACCCCGTTCGCCGGTAGGGCCGCGTTCGCCCGTCGCCCCGTTGAGTCCGGCGGGCCCCTGTGGCCCGGCCGGTCCCTGATCGCCCTTCGGTCCGGGTGGGCCGGCAGGACCCGGCTTCGCCCCGTCGCAGCCTGACAGCGCGAGCGCCGCGATCGTGCCTGCCACGATCGCGGTCAGAAAGAGTTTCATCGGGGTCTCCGGCCAAGCCTACTCGTGGAAGTGGTGCAAAGCGCCGGTGCGTCAATCGCGCTCGCGGTTCGCCCCCCCGGTCGTGATCGATATGAAGGCGGGACAAGCCTCGGACCGGATCGGTTCGAGCGAGCCGATTAAGTCTTTGGTAAAAGCTCGCTTCTACGCAACTTATAGAGGGTATTATCAACGTAATTTACCCAGGATGACGGACCAGGCACCAACGTTTCTCGGCAGATACAGAACGTTCGGTTGTCATCTGGCACGCCTGCGCGGCGACGCCGATGGGGCCGCGGCGGTGGAATTCGCCATGGTGAGCCTGCCGTTCCTCGCATTGTGCGGCGCCATCTTCCAGGTGGCATTCCAGATCTGGGCGACGCAGAACTTCGATCGCGCCCTGCAGAATGCCGTCCGCACGATCTTCACCGGCCAGTTCCAGCAGGCGAATACGGGCCAGACCGACGCGTCCAAGCTCCTGGCGGCCCTGAAGACAACGATGTGCGGGCCGGCTAACGCCACCATCGTCAACATCTTCAATTGTCAGGCCGTCAAGATCGACGTCGCGACCGCCAGCACGTTCTCGAGCGCGTCCCCGTCGACCCCGGTCAACACCGCGACCGGGACGTGGAACACCACCTTCGGGACGAACTACGCCTGCGCCGCGCCGGGCACGATCGTGATCGTCACCGCGGCCGTGCAGTTCCCGACCTTCTTCAATCTCATGGGCCTCAACACCCGTCAGTTCACGACCGGCAGCGGCGCGGGATCGAGCCTGCTGGTCTCGACCGCGGTGTTCCGGACGGAGCCCTACCAGACGAACGGGGCGAGCCCGTGCTGAAGCGCCTCGTCCGCAGAGCGAAGCACCTGCGGCGCGACCGCCGCGCCACGGCCGCGGTCGAGTTCGCCGTCATCCTGCCGGTCCTGCTGGCGATCTGGGCCGGCATGACGGAACTGGCGCATGCCATCGACGAGTGGCGCAAGCTGACGCTCCTCGCCCGCACGGTCGCCGACCTGACCGCGCAGGGCGATACCAAGAATCCGATGAGCACGACGTTGATGACCGACATCCTCGCCTCGGCCACGACGGTGATGCGCCCGTTCAACGCCGCGAACGCCAAGATCGTGATCAGCGCGATGGGCGTCGGCCTCACGGGCGCGACCCAGATCCCGACCGTCTGCTCCAGCTATGCCAGCGGCAATGCCGTGGCCCGCAGCACCGGTCTCGCCAGCAGCCTCACCGTGCCGCCCGGCTATCAGACCGTCGGCATGCGCTACGTGCTGGCCGAGGTCAGCATCACCTACACGCCGATGATCGGGAGTGCCCTGGTGAAGCTCGCCAAGGGCGTGAGCAGTACGATCACCTTCTCCAGCGTCGCCCCCTGGCCGACCCGGGGCGGGACAACCTACGGGAACAACATCTACACCGAAGTGGTGCTGCCCGGCACGACCGCGAAGGCGTGTGATGGCACGACTCCGTAACGGCACCCGCCTGCTGCGCGATCGTCGCGGTAACGTCGCGCTCCTGTTCGCCTTTGTCAGCGTGCCGATGCTCATGCTGGGCGGAGCGGCCATCGACTACGGCTTCGCGACCCGGCTGGAAACGAAGCTCCAGGCCGCGACCGACTCCACGGCGCTGCTGCTCTGCCAGACGCCATCGACCACGAGCTCGGCGGACCTTAACACCCTGGCCCAGACCACCATGAGCGGTGCCATGGGGACGACGAACCTCGTGGTCGACCCGCTGGCCATCACCAGCAACCCGCGCCAGATCACGCTCACGGCGCACAAGGTGTCGACGACCTTCTTCGGCAAGCTGACCGGCACCGCTCGCATCAACCCGGGCGCCACCTCGCAATGCGCGACGCCGATCCCCAAGACCTTCGAGATCGCGCTGGTGCTCGACAATACGGGCTCGATGGCCGAATCGAGCGGCGGCCAATCGAAACTGCAGGCGGTGCAGCAGGCGGCCACGAACTTCGTCAACTACGTCTACACGAACAGCTCCTTCAGCAGCGCGACCCGGATCTCGATCGTGCCCTTCGCCGGCGCCGTGGCGGTGAATCCGACGACCTACCGGTACGCCGGCTGGATCGATCAGAACGGGCAATCGAGCCTGCACTGGACCAACGTCCTCGCGCCGAGCGGATCCAATTTTACGAGCCGGTTCGACATCTTCACGAAGCTCAAGAACAGCAGCGGCTTCAGCAGCTGGGGCTGGGGCGGATGCCTGGAATCGCTGCCTTATCCGTTGAACACCCAGGACAGCGCCCCGACGTCGGGCAACAGGGACTCCTACTACGTCCCGCTATTCGCGCCGGACGAGCCGGGCGACGCCAGCAACTCGTATCGCGGTTACAGTGACAGCACTGGCACGTATTACTCGTACAACAGCTACATCGACGACGATACCAGTACCAATGTCGGCTCGTGCCCAATCAACAAGAGCCTCTCGTACGATGCTTCGCTGGGCCGGGCCTGCAAGTACGTGATCCCGCTCAACGCCACGACCAGCAATTACGTCGGGATCCCGAACGGCCCGAACTTCGGCTGTACGACGCAGCCGCTCCTGCCGCTGACGACCGATCAGACCGCGCTCAAGACCCTCATCGGCAACATGGCGCCGCTGGGCTCGACCAACATCTTCGAGGGGATCATGTGGGGGTGGCGGACGCTCTCGCCGAAAAGCGTGTTCTCGAGCGCCTACGCATCCATCAACCCGGCCACGAGCCCGCCCGCCGATTATACGACGGCTGCCAGTTCATCCAACGCCTCCGCGATCAACAAGATCATCATCCTGATGACCGACGGCACCAACAGCTGGACGGCCAATCCGAACGCGCCGACCGGATCGCTGTATTTCGCCGCCGGTTATTTCCAGAACGCCAACCAGACGAGCGCCAATCCGCGGATGCCGCCGGCGCCCTACCAGAACGTCTCGGATACCAACAGCGCGCGAAACGCTCTCGACGCGCTCACCGCGACGGCCTGCGCCAACGCGAAGGCGGCCAATATCTCGATTTACACGATCGGGTTCAGCATCCCATCCGATCCGATCGACTCGGCCGGTCAGACGCTCCTGAAGAACTGCGCCTCGTCGGCGAGCCAGGCCTTCATCGCCAACACGTCCAACGACCTGATCGCGGCCTTCCAGAAAATCCAGTCGAGCATCGGTGCGCTGCGGCTGACGCAGTAGGCGATCGGATTCGCGCGTCTCCTTTGGAGAATGGGCAGCGCACGGACCTGCTTTTCTCCCGCCCCGCACCGCGGGCTTCAGGCGACTCGGATCGAGGCGCGCCGCTCATCCCGGAGCGCGACAGACCCTTCGAGCCGATGGGTGCGCCCGCCGAGACCGCGGGCCTGTACCGCCGGAGGCCCGCAGAGCGTGGGCAGGGCGTCAGGCTCGCTCTCGACCGCGGTTCCTGACGGATCGTTGACCGGAAGGGCGCCTTGCTCAGACCGGTGCGTGGCTACCACAGCCCGCTTGGAAGCAGGCCTGTGGGACGGTCCGCCCCACGCGTGACCGAACAGATCCCGCGCGACGCCGACCCGCTGCGAGCCGTACTGCGAACGGACGACGTATCAATCGTCCCGATAGACCCGCTCCCGCCGCTCGTGCCGCTCCTGGGCTTCCAGCGACAGGGTGGCGATCGGCCGCGCATCGAGGCGGCGCAGGGAGATCGGCTCGCCGGTCTCCTCGCAGAAACCGTAGGAGCCGTCCTCCAGCCGGGCGAGCGCGGCGTCGATCTTGCCGGTGAGCTTGCGCTGGCGGTCCCGCGCCCGCAACTCGATCGCCCGGTCGGTCTCGGACGAGGCCCGGTCGGCGAGGTCGGGGTGGTTCTCGTTCTCGCTCTGGAGCGCGACCAGGGTATCCTGCGCCTCGCGCAGGATGTCGTTCTTCCAGCTCAGCAGCTTGCGCCGGAAATATTCGCGCTGCCGATCATTCATGAAGGGCTCGTCGTCGGAAGGGACGTAGCCATCCTCCAGCGTCACCTTCGCCATGCGTCACCCTCGCTGGATCGTAACCCGCCCACCAGGGGATGGCCGGTGCGCGGCGATAACGTGAGGTGCCGTATAGTCGAGGCGATCTATCGCGACAACGCACGCAGGAACGAGGGCCGGAAGGCGTGGCCACTGTACCGCCGCGTGCGGCAATCCGGTCACGGTACAGACCTTTTACTCTGTCATTCCTGTCCGCAGGCGAACAATCGCGGCGGCGATCTCCGTCGTGAGGCTGCGGGCCAGGGGCAGCCTGTAATGGGTCTGGTCGAAGAACAGGTCGGGATCGGCCCCCTCGGGGCGCCCGTCGCGCCAATCCACCACCGTGCTCAGCGGATGCGTCGCCAGCGCGCGGCGGACAGCGGCTCGGCAGGCTGATTCAGCGGTCGCCCGGGGGCTTCCGACCGGCGGTTCGGACCGCGCATAGACCGGGGGGAAGACGACCACCACCGGCGTCCGCGCGGGGACGCGTGCGAGTTCGGCCCGCAGCCGGTCGGCGATCGGGAACGGGCCGCCGTGATGCGGTTCCGGTGCTGAACTCACCGGCTTCTCCAAGGCCGCTTTCTTCGCGGGTTCGATGCCGAAGCCCTGGCCGAGATAGTTGCGCTCGTAATCCCACCAGCCATCGGCCGGAGCCGTCTTGCGACGCGGATTCAGCAGCCAGCCCAGACGGTTGACCGTCTCCTGCGCGGCCGGGAAACGGATGAGACCCTTGAGATAGTCGGGCCAGTCGCCGAGCAGCCATTCGGGAAACGCGTGCTCGCTCGGGAAAGCGGGATCGTCCGCGCACCAGAAAGCATCGGCCGAGAGCACGAGCGCGGCGGGGTGGGCGTGGTGCTGGAGATACCAGGCGAGGATCGCGAACTGCTCCATCGGGCCGGTCGCCGGCACCGAGAGCTGGACGAACGGAATGCCGGTGAGCCGGGTCAGCGCCGCCGGCTCGATCAGCTGGATGTGCGAATTGCCGATCACCGCGCCGGTGAAGGCCGGATCGCGCCCGCGCATGGCCGAGGCCGTACGCGGGCCCTGCGGTCGGACGGCGCCCCGCGACAGCAGCGTCGAGCGGCCGGTATCGTAGGGATCGACCAGCACCGCGAGCGCCAGATAGGCCGCGAAGATGCCCACGACGGACAGCAGCAGGGATCGGGCGAAGCCGCGCCAGTCCCGGTCCGTGCTGCGGGGGATCGTCGCCATCCTCAGAACTGGAAGTAGATGAACTCGTAGTTCGCATCGTCGCCGATCTTCAGCAGGACGAGGACGAACAGGAGCGCGAAGCCGAAGGCGAGCCAGCGCCGCGGCGGCAGCCGGTGGACCGCCTCCCAGGCGGTCGGTCCGACCGTGGCCACGAGGGCGGCGATCGCGATCGTGCGCCACTTGAAGCCCGCGCCCTTCGGCGCGAACCCGAACAGGCCCTTGAACACGATGAGCGCGGCCTCGAAGCTCGTGGCCCGGAACAGGACCCAGGTCAGCACCACGAACAGGCTGGTCAGCAGCCAGCCGACCGGCGCCGGGATCGCGATTCGCACCTTCCGCCCGAGCACGCCGGCACCGAGGCCGATCCCGTGCAGCGCCCCCCAGGCCAGGAAGGTCGGGCCCGCTCCGTGCCACAGGCCGCCCAGCGTCATGGTGGCGGCGAGCGCCCCGACTTGCCGCGGCAGCCCGTGCCGGTTCCCGCCCATCGGGATGTAGAGGTAGTCGCGCAGGAAGCGCGACAGGGTCATGTGCCAGCGTCGCCAGAAGTCGCGCAGCGAGGTGGCGCGGTAGGGCGCGTCGAAGTTCTGCGGCAGCACGAGGCCGAACAGCAGCGCGATGCCGAGCGCCATGTCGGTGTAGCCGGAGAAATCGAAATAGATCTGGAAGGTGAAGCCGAGCGTCGCCTGCCACGCCTCGACCACGGTGACGGTTTTGCCGGTGGCCGCCGCCTGGAACACGGGGTTCACGTAGGCCGCGAGCGGATCGCCGAGGAACACCTTCTTGGCGAGGCCGACCGCCAGCAGCATCAGGCCGCGGCTGAAGCGCTCGGCGGCGTCGGGGCGCGCGTAGGGCTCCGCGTCGAACTGGTGCATGATCTCGCTCCAGCGCACCAGCGGGCCGGCGAGAACCTGCGGAAAGAAGGCGATGTAGAGGGCGTACTTCACGAGCCCGAAGCCCGGCGCCCGGCCGGCCCGCAGGTCGGCGAGATACATGATGTGGTGGAAGGTGAAGAACGAGATGCCGAGCGGCAGGGCGAGCCCGAGCCGCGGCGCCGCGAGGCCCGGGATCAGGTTGGCGAGATCGGCGAAGAAATCGAGGTATTTGAACACGCCGAGGAGCGCGAGGTTGGCGCCGATGGCCGCCGGGATCAGCCAGCGGCCGGGCCACCGCCGGTAGAGGCGCGCCGCGCACCAGTTCGCGAGGATCGAGCCGGCGAGCAGCGGCACGAAGCGGATGTCCCACCAGCCGTAGAACACGAAGGACAGGCCGACGAGGAGCGGCAGCCGCCAGCCCGGCGCGGCCCGCGCCACGAGGGCGTGCAGGATCAGCGCGGCCGGGAGGAAGGCCAGGAGGAAGACGAAGGAGTTGAACAGCATCGGGCGAGGCGGCGAACCGGATGGGCCGCCAATGTCTCCGATCGGAATCGGGCCGCCTTGTCGGGGATCGCGGCCGGCCCGTCAATCGGCGGCTCGCGCCCGGTCCTCAGGCCATCCGAAATCTGAACGCGGCCGTTGTCGGGCGAGCCGGGCTCCAGCACACGGAGCGCCGGGTCAGTGGCACAGGTGGACGCCTCGCGACGGTCTCGTGCCGGATCCCGGGTCGTATTCCGCTTGCGCTGCATGCGCCCGGGAAAAGGACGGTGCACAGCCGGGTCGCCGCGATGGCTTCGCTCCGCCCGTAAGAACGGCCGAGCCGTCGAGCGGGCGGCTCACCCCCCACGCCGGGCCGCCTCGATGGTCAGCCCGAGCCCCACCGAGCCGAAGATATCGCCCTCCACGACCCGGGCGGACGGCAGGGCCGCGGTCAGCGCGGCGCGCAGATGCGGCATGCCGGTGGAGCCACCGGTGAGGAACAGGGCGTCGATCCGCTCCGCCGCCAGCTCGGCCTGGGCGAGGCAGCGCGTGATCCGGGCCGCCACTGCACGGGCGAGATCGCCCGTCTGATCGGCCAGCGTCCCGCGATCGAGGCGCGCCGCCAATCCGCGCTCGATCAGGCCGAGATCGAGTTCCGTGTCGCCCCGCTCGGACGCCGCGATCTTGGCGCCCTCCACCGCCCCCGCGAGGGCGTGGCCGCGCTCGCCCTCCACCACGGCGTGCAGCCGCTGGACCAGTTCGGGCCGAGCGCAATCCCGGATCACTTCGTCGATCTCGCGCAGACACTTCGGATTGTAGAGGCGGTTGATCGCCGACCAGGTCGCGAGGTCGTGGTAATAGGCGTTCGGCACGGCGAGGTCGCCCCGGCGCATCGGGCTGCCGAGGCCCAGCAGCGGCATCACCGTGCCGAGGCTGAGCTGCCGGTCGAAATCGGTTCCGCCGATGCGCACGCCGTCATTGGCCAGGATATCGCCGGCCCGGTCGGGCTTCCCCCGCCGTTCCGGCGACAGGCGCACGATCGAGAAGTCCGAGGTGCCGCCGCCGATATCGGCCACCAGGGCGATTTCTTCGGACTGGACCTGCCGCTCGTAGTCGAGGGCGGCGGCGATCGGCTCGTACTGGAACCAGACCTCCCGGAAACCGACATCGCGGGCGATCGCCCGGAGCGTGTCCTCGGCCCGGCGGTCGGCCTCCGGGTCGCCATCGACGAAATGAACCGGGCGGCCGTGAACCACGCTGTCCAGCGCGGTGCCGCTGGCCGCCTCGGCCCGCGCCTTCACCTCCGCGAGATAGCGGGCGATCACGTCGCGCAGCCGCAGGCGCTGACGGCCGACCGGGGTCGTCTCGTCCATCAGCGGCGTGCCGAGCACGGATTTCAGGCCGCGCATCAGCCGCCCGGATCGGCCCTCGACGTAGGCGGCCGTGGCCGCCCGACCGATCAGCGGCTCCCGGCCGAGCTCGAAGAAGATCGCGCTCGGGATCGTCCGGTGCGCCCCCTCCAGCGGCAGCAGGGTCGGGCCCTCCGGGCCGAGATGCCCGAGGGTGGTGTTCGATGTGCCGAAATCGAGGCCGCAGGCCGCCATCGTGTCGTGGGTCCGGTTTCGCTTGGGGCGGGGGCGTGGCCGTACAGGGCCGCGGCGTTCGGGTCCAGGCCGGAAGCCGCGCGGCAGGTCTGACGGGAAGCGTGGACAGCGCGTCCGCGGAGGCTCGCGTCGCCCGGCGGCGTGCTACTAAGGCGCCATGCGATCCGACATCGATCTCGGCCTGACCGGCGAGTGCCCCGCGCTCCTCGACCTCACCGAACTGCTCGCCACGCGGCTGCTGGTCCAGGGCAATTCGGGCTCCGGCAAGTCGCACCTGCTCCGCCGCCTGCTGGAGCAGAGCGCCGGCCTCGTCCAGCAGGCGATCATCGATCCCGAGGGCGATTTCGTGAGCCTCGCCGATCGCTACGGCCACGTGGTGGTGGAGGCGGACGGCGACGATGTCGCCCTGCAGCGGATCGCCGCCCGGGTCCGCACCCACCGCGTCTCGGTGGTGCTGTCGCTCGAGACGCTCGACGCGGACGGGCAGATGCGCGCCGCAGCCGCGTTCCTCGGCGGCCTGTTCGACGCCGACCGCGACCATTGGTATCCGATGCTGGTGGCGGTGGACGAGGCGCAGCTCTTCGCGCCGGCCGCGGCCGGGGAGGTCTCGGACGAGGCACGGCGCCTGTCGCTCGGCGCGATGACCAACCTGATGTGCCGCGGCCGCAAGCGCGGGCTCGCGGGCATCATCGCCACGCAGCGGCTCGCCAAGCTCGCCAAGAACGTCGCGGCCGAGGCCTCGAACTTCCTGATGGGCCGGACCTTTCTCGATATCGACATGGCGCGCGCCGCCGATCTCCTCGGGCTCGAACGCCGTCAGGCCGAGACGTTCCGCGATCTGCCGCGCGGGCATTTCGTGGCGCTCGGCCCGGCCCTGTCGCGTCGGCCGCTCACGATCGCGGTCGGGCCGACCGTCACGGTCAGCCGCAGTTCCTCGCCGGTGCTGGTCCCCCTGCCGGTGGCAATGGAGGATGCCCGCTCGCTCATCCTCACGGCGAGCCCGGAGGAGAGCGCGGTGCCGCTCGCGCCCCGCCCGAAGCCGCGTCCCGCGCCGGTCCCGGACGTGCTGGTGCAGCTCGCGAATTACCGGCCACCCACCCCCGCCGAGGAGCTTGACGAGGAACCGATGGACCCGGAAGCGCGGGAGGCGGCGCTCGCAGAGGTGCTGGCCTCGGTCCTGGCGGATGCGGATGCCGCCGCCTGCACGCCCGCGACGCTCTATCAGGATTTCACGGTCCGGTGCCGCATCCGGCGGCTGCGGGGCGACACGATGGGTCTGCCCGAGTTCAAGCGCCGCCTAGCCGTTGCCCGGGCTGAGGCCGGCGGCGCGGTCGCCGACGATTCGGGCTGGGCGCGCGCGCAAGGCATCGCGGCCGGATTGCCGGACGACCTCGCCGGGCTGTTCCTGGTGGTGGCCCGGGCGGCGATCGAGGGCGCGCCCTGCCCCACCGACGCCGTGCTGGCCGAGGCCTACGGCACCAGCTCGGGCGGCAGAGCGCGGCGGATGCTGGCCTACCTGGAGGAACGCGGTGCGATCGTGACCCGCAAGGACCTGCGCGGCGCGCCGATCATCGCGGTGCCGGATCTCGGCGTCGAGACCGGCCCCGGTGGAGTTCCTCCGGCAGCGGGCGGTCTCCGCAGGCGGATCGGCTAGGCGGATCACGGTCTTCCGAAGGATCGCACCTTAACGCCGTCTGTTGCAATGCAGACCGGCAGCGGTCCGAGCTGTTCGATATCTGTAGAATTATACTTCTTTACTGTGAAATGTGTTTTTTAAGCTCGATTATATTATGATAGTGATTTCGATCGATTTTTAGATCAGGGCAATGTTTTTAAAATTTATGATATATAATATTCGTACATGTAATTTCAGACCGGTTCAGACACAAAATTGAAAATTACTATCGCGAATGATACTCTAGACAGGCAAGTGATTCGACCAAATCGGAGACGCTGAGATGCCTCGCCCGACTGCCGTTGCTGTCGCCGATACGGACGACCACGATCATGTCGACGGTTGTCTGTGTGACGTAAAGCTCGGTGCCGGTGAGTTGCTTGCGGACGAGGATCTGCCCGCAGCGCACGGTGGAGTCCTGACGAAGCGTGTGCGTCGCTCGGCCGCCTTGGACGACACGAACGACCTCGACGGCTGCGATCTGGATTTCACTCAGGAAGCCCCGACGGGCGATCAGGACCTTCCCCCTGCAACCGGAGGCATCGCTTGACATGCCATACGCTCTCACGTGGCTCCCGCGCGTTCTGCAGGATGCCGGGCTCAAAGTCGCAGAGCAGCCGGGCTGGCAAACCCGCGGCCACGGTGATGTCGGGCCGATCAAGGGGGTGATCTGTCACCACACGGCCGGCCCATTGAAGGGCAACATGCCGAGCCTCAAAGTGATCACGGAGGGCCGCCTGGGCCTTTCCGGGCCGCTCGCGCAACTCGGTCTCGGACGGGACGGGACCTTCTATATCGTAGCGGCGGGGCGGGCCTATCATGCTGGGCCGGGTTGCTGGCAAGGCATCACGACCGGTAATTCGAGCTTCATCGGGATTGAAGCCGAGAACACCGGCCTGACGAGCGGCGCATCGGCGGACCCTTGGCCGGAGATCCAGATCGACGCCTACGAACGCGGCGTTGCAGCCATCCTGAAGAAGATCAAGGCGAACGCCATCATGTGCTGCGGGCACAAGGAATATGCGCTGCCCTTAGGCCGGAAAGTCGACCCGACTTTCGATATGAAGCCGTTTCGGACTGCGGTGGCGGCGATCATGGCCGGGACCGCCCCGGCACCGCGCATCATCCCAGTGGCGGACGCCGCGAATCGCCCGACCCTGCGCCGCGGCACTACGGGTGCCTACGTCACCCAGGTGCAGAACAAGCTCGCGCTCGCGGCCAACGATACGTATGACGGGGCGACCGAAGCGGCCGTCAGGGAATTCCAACGCAAAAAAAATCTTGTGCCCGACGGGATCGTCGGTCCTAGAACCTGGGCTTCGCTGGAAGCCGCCTGAGGATAGTCCGGGGCGCGGGCCAGTGGCCCTCGAAGGACGACAATGCGGAAGACGCCTACGGTCTGCTGCGCCGGGTTCAATGTGCGGGATCGCTCTCGGTCGCAGCTTGGCGGCGTTCTCTTACGCCGAGTCGGCTTTGCGTGCTGCAACCGGTCCCAAAGCCGGGTCATCGGGTATGCCCTCGCCGTCGCGCTGATCTACGGCTCCGCCACGGCCGCGCGGGCGCTCCCACGGACGCTGACGTGCATCTACACCGAGCCATTCATAACCACGACCTACGTCGCCAGGACGAGGACCCTCATCATCGAGCGTGCGCCCGGCCAGTCCCGCACGGTCATCCGCGGCGTCGCCGCCGATACGGCGCGCCCAGCGACGCTCCGATTTCGGACGAGCCGTCGCGTGGTGCAGACCGTGAACCTGAGCCAGAGGGGTTCTGACGGCATGAGCGACAAGGTCTTCCCCTACACGGGACATCTCGTCAGCGGGAATCTCACGGGCGGCTGCAAATAAGGTTGCCCGTCTCCCGACTCGAACGCGGGGCGGTCTTGCTGGAGATCACGCGCCCCGACGCACTTCCAGCTTGGCGAGCTCCACCGCGGCCCGCAGCTCGATCTCGGCCATGAGGCCGTCGAGCCGCGGATCGCCCGACGGACCCGAGCGCTCGGCCAACCGGCCCGCGATGGTGCGCAGCTCCTGCGGCGCCACACGGCCGCCGAGCAGGGCGGCCTTCAACCGGTCGAGGCCGTCGAGGAGATCCTGGCCGCGCTTGGCCGAGCGGCGCCGCCGCTCCTGGGGTGTTTCGCTCTCGGCCTGCAGGAGCAGCACCGCGTCGAGCCCCGCGAGCGAGGCGGCCGCCGCGGGCGCGCCGGCGCCGGACGCCGGAGGCGCGGCCGCGTCGAGGCTGAAACCACCGCCGCCCTCGGGCCGCCGGGGGGCCGCGACGCCGCCCGCGCTCTGGATCGGCTGGCGAGTCTCGACGCGCATGATGCGGTTCGCGTTGCTCCAAGCGCCCCTGCGCCGCACCGGAAGGTCGGCCGGCGGGGTTAAGCGTCCGTAAACGGGGCGGCAGAAGCTGCCGGGTAGGCAGCTCCGGTGCCGGCGCCGCGCGCCCATCCGGATCGCCCTGGATCGCGAAAAGACAATGTCTGAAGGCGCTTGGCCGGCGGTCCGGGATGGCACGGCGCTGGCAGGAGGACGGCAGGTCCGTTCACCCGTGAAACCCCCCGGCATGCGCCCGCGTCCCGCGTTCAGTCTCCTGCACTCCCTGCTCGGCCTCTGCGCCGGCGCGCTGCTGCTCGCGGCCCTTTCCGGCCCGGCGCTCGCCCTGTCGCGCGTCAAGGATCTCGCCTCCATCGAGGGCGTGCGCCAGAACCAGCTCGTCGGCTACGGCATCGTGGTCGGCCTCAACGGCACCGGCGACACGCTCAACAACATCCCGTTCACCAAGCAGTCGCTGCAGGCGATGCTGGAGCGGCTCGGCGTCAACACCCGCGGCGCCACGATGCGCACGCAGAACCTCGCCGCCGTCATGGTCACGGCGAGCCTGCCGCCCTTCGCCGCGCAGGGCACCCGCATCGACGTCACGGTCTCCTCCCTGGGCGATGCCAAGTCGCTCCAGGGCGGTACGCTGCTGGTGACGCCACTCCTCGGCGCCGACGGCGAGGTCTACGCCCTGGCGCAGGGCTCGGTGGCCATCGCGGGCTTCGCCGCCGAGGGCGCCGCCGCCAAGATCACCCGGGGGGTCCCCACCAACGGGCGCATCTCAAACGGAGCCAATATCGAGCGCGAGATCGCCTTCAAGCTGAACGACGCCAAGTCCCTGCGCCTGTCCCTGCGCAACCCGGACTTCACCACCTCGAAGCGGATCGCGGCGGCGATCAACGATTTCATGGGCGCCGACACGGCCGAACCCACGGATCCCGCCACCGTCACGATTCAGATCCCGGCCCGCTACAACGGCAACATGATCCGGCTGATCACCGAAGTGGAGCAGCTCAAGGTCGAGCCCGACCAGACCGCCCGGGTGATCGTCGACGAGCGCTCGGGCATCATCGTGATGGGCCGCGACGTGCACGTGTCCACGGTGGCGATCGCGCAGGGCAACCTGACCATCACCATCACCGAGCAGCCGCAGGTGAGCCAGCCGGCGCCGCTCTCCAACGGGCGCACCGTCGTGGTGCCGCGCACCGGCGTGAAGGTCGATACCGGCGAGGGCAACAAGCTGGCCCTGGTCAAGGAGGGCGTGAGCCTGCGCGAACTCGTGGACGGCCTCAACGCCCTCGGCGTCGGCCCCCGCGACCTGATCTCGATCCTGCAGGCGATCAAGGCGGCGGGCGCCCTGCAGGCCGAGATCGAGCTGATGTGACGAATCCCCCGAGGAGGACCCGAATCATGCTGCCATTCGCCAGCCCCGCGGCCAACGCCGCTGCGGGCATCGGGACCGCGGTCGACGGGATCGTCGGCACCGCCAACCGGGCCAAGGCCTGGAAGACCGCCACGGAGTTCGAGTCGATGTTCCTGGAATCGAGCCTCGACCGTCTCACCCAGTCCGAGGGGACCGATGGCCCGCTCGGCGAGAACGGCACCGGTGGCGGCATCTACCGCTCGATGCTGACCAAGGAATATGCGGGACAGATCGTGAAGAGCGGCGGCGTCGGCATTGCCGATTCGATCTTCCGCGAGATCATGAAGATGCAGGGAGCATCGAGCAATGGAACGAGTCATGCCAACGGCTGAGGCGCTACGCGTCGCGGACCGCGTGACCGCGGAGGCGCTGGTCGCGGGCGTGCTCGGCAACATGGCCGCCCTTGAGGCGGTGCTCGCCGAGGAGGCGGCCCATGTCCGCGCCGGGCGGCTGCGGGAGGGGATCGCGGCCGCCGAGCCGAAGGCGGCGCTGGCGGCAGCCTACATGCAGGGCTTGGAGGTCGCCAAGGCCAACGCCGTGGCGCTGAAGCGCTTCCATCCCGAGGGCGTCGAACGATTGCGGACCGCGCACAAGCGGTTCACCGCCACGGTCGAGGCGAACCAGACCGTGCTCGACAGCGCGCGCGGCGTGTCGGAGGGCCTGATCAGGTCCCTGGCGGAGGAGATCGGGCGGGCGCAACTGCCTTCAGGCTACGGCCGGCAGGCCCCGGCCCCCTCCCCGTACGGACGCGGGGTACGCAGCGGTCCCCTGGTCCTGTCGCGCAATCTGTAGATCCCGCGGCTGCGGATGTCACCGGCGGCCGTTGCCGAACCGCAGGTAGGTCCGCACCTCGCCGAGATCCGTGTCGGCGCGGTTGTCGATGGCGAGGTGGCCGGCGACCAGAGGCGCCGCCGCGGGGGCTCGCCCGGCGCGCAGGTCCAACCCGGCGGCGACCCGGGCCGAGATGCGGATGCAACTGTCACTGCCCGGCAGTCGGACGAAGCCCGGCCCCTTCGTGGGGCACGGCACGGGGCCGGGGGCCACGGGCGCCTTCTGCGGCTCGCCGGCCGACGCGGAGCCCGCGGCGATCAGGAGCGCAAGAGCCGGCGCGAGAGCCGGGAGCGGCCAACGCCACCGGTACCGGCTACGCGGCAAGGCGGGACAACTGCCGGTGCAGGACATCGATATAACCTTCGACCTCGCTGATGACCGGGTCGAGGTCCGGCTCCAGAATGCGCAGCCGGGCGAGGTCGCGCAGCAGGATGTCCAGTGCGATACCGCGATCGTCCAGCCGTGGATATCCGGCGCTGTACGTGTCGATGGCCTGCTCAACCTTCACGATCGCACCGATCCGCTCTGGGCCGCCCAGACGACGGACGAGTTCGACGGGTTCGGACAGCGACATGCGGAGCCCTCCTCGAATCAGCAGCGACGTGACGGTGCAACCGCAACGCACAGTTCAGTGCGGGAAAGCGGCAGGACTATGATCGCGGCGATCGGTTCACCACACAGCTGCGCGATTGCACAGCGCACCCGGGCCCCGGCTCAGCTGATGTAGTTGACCAGCGAGAGCTTCGAGAGCGTGGCTGTGATCTGATAGCTCGCCTGGAGCCGGTTCTGAACGTCGAGGAGCTTGGTGACGACTTCTTCGGTGGGGGCCTGCTCGATCCCGTCCAGGGTGTTCTGCACGGTGTTCTGGGTGGCTGCGTTGGTGCTGCTGGCGTTGGTCAGGCGCGCGGATGCCAGGGAGAGCTGGGTGACGGTGTCCTGAACGCCGGAGCTTCCGTCGGCGGCGGTCAGGAGCGTGCCGGCCGTGTCGACCACCGACTGGTAGGTGGCGTTGGTCGAGCCATCGTTCGTCGTCGGCAGAGCGAAGGCCATCGTGGCGAGGCCGGCGAGGACGTTCTGCACCGCCGGATCGATGGCACGCGCACCCGTGCCGATGCTGGCGCCCGCGCTGACCTGGACCGACTGGGTGTTGATCGCGTCCGTCTGCTTGCCCGCCGCATACGTGTTCTCGCCCTGATACCAGAGCACCGTATCGGTCGCGCTTGCGGGCTTGTAGCCGATCGGGTTGTTGTTGGCGTCGAAGGCGACGCGCTCGGGCATCACCCCGGTGTTCGATGGGCCGCCCTTCACCGAACCCGTGAAGAAACTCGACGCGGCGGCGGCGGTGGCGTTCACGGCCAGCGTGCTGCTCGCCAGCCCCGTCAGCGCGTTGTTCAGCGTCGTCGACAGGTTGTGCATCGTATCGCTCGGACTCGACCCGATGGCGAAGGTCGTGGTCGAACCGGAGTCCGCGCTCGCCGCTGCCGTCAATGTCAGCGTCTTCGTCGTGCCGTCCGGCAGCCCCAGCGCGATCGTCACACTGTCGCCCGGCAGAGGCTGCTGAGACGGCAGAGACAGGGTAAAGGAGGCCGGCGCGGAAGCTGCGGCCGGCCTATAGGTGGCGCTGAGCGCGGAGCCCGTCACGGTCGGCGTCGCGGCGAGGGTGAACCCGAACAGGCCGCGGGTGGCGCTGTTCGCCTCGTCGGTCACCTGGACCGTCGTCGACGACGTGGTGGATGCCGGGTCCGGCACCTGGGTCAGCCGTCCGTTCTTGGCGGTCCCGACCGCGGCCCCGACATACTCCGCAACCACAGCGGTCAGCCCAGCGATCGAATGGCCCTGATCATCGGTCGTCCCGTTCAGGACCGTGTCCACGTCGGCCACCGGCTGGGTGGTGGTGTCGCTGCCTCCGAACAGGTAGTTGCCCGCCGCCGACTGGTTGAGCGTGTCGAGCGCCGTCTGCAAGTTCCCCAGCGCGGTGGAGCGAACGGCGACGGAGTCGGCCGCCGCGCTCTGGACGCCATTGTTGAGGGTGTCGCGGGCGCTGCTGCCGAGCGTCGCGACCTGGGTCAGGCTGGTCACCGCGAGGTTCGTGCGCGTCTGCGCGGCGCCGATACCGGCCGCGTATCCGGTGAGCGCGCTCAGCGTCGCCTGGGCGGCGAGCGCCGTCGATCGCCCGGAGCCGAGGCCGCCATAGGTCGTCGCCACCAACCCGGTGGAGACCTGACTCGACAGGTCGGTGAGCTGGTTCTTCAGCGCGGCGAGCTGCGAGGCGTTCCGCGTCGTGAGGTAGGAGCCGGCCGCGAAGGGCGTGATCGTCGTCATGATCAGATCTGCAGCAACTGGTTAAGCATGTCGCGGGCCGCGGTGAGCACCCGGGCGTTGGCGCCGTAGGCGGTCTGCAGCGCGATCAGGTTCGACATCTCCTGGTCGATGTTGACCCCGGCCGCCGAGGAGAACCGGGCCTGAGCGGTGGAGAGCGCCGTCTGCTGCGTCGCATCGATCGCGGTCGCGTTCGCGGAGGCGGCTCCCTGGGTCGCGATGATGTCCTGCGCGAAGCCGGCCACGGTGGCGCTATAGGGCGCAGAAACGCCGCCGACCCCGCTCGCCGACGAGAAGGTTTGCTGGGTGGAGGTCAGGGCCGTGAACAGGCCCTGCGCCCGGGCCGCGCTGGCGGTCGAATCCGTCGCGCTCGTTGCCGTCAGCACCGCCGTGTTGGCGGACACGTTGCTGTTGACGGCGAGGCGCTGGGCGAGACCCGTGAGCTTCGAGCCACCGTCGAGCGAGCCCGTGTAGAGGCTGTTGCCGTTGCCGTCCACGAACAGGGCGAGTTGGGGATAACCCGAGGTCGGATCCGTCGAGGTCGGGACGGTGATGCTCGCCGTCGCGGCGACCTGGGGCGGGTTGGCGGCGGTGCTGCTGCTCGTAATGGTGATACTGGCGCCGGTGCCGCTTACCGACAGGGTCGGATCGAGGGCGCTCAGAGCGGTGCTGATCTGCGCCGGATTCAACGGAAGCTGGATCTTGGCCACGAGGGCGTTGGCGTCGGCGGTCTGGCTCGCGGTGATGGAGGTCGATGCGGAGTTGGACGCGACCAGGATGATGTTCCGGCCGGTGCTGTTGGCGCTGGCCGGGATCGTCAGGGTGTTGCCGGCCTGGAGGCCGGTCAGGTCGATCGTGGCGGAATTTCCCGTGCCCTGCGTCGCGGTGACCTGCTTGTTGGTCAGCGCGGTGGCGAGCCCCGCCGCGAGGTCGTCGAGCTGGCGTTGGGCCTGCGGCAGGGTCTGGTCGCGCAGTTCGAACTCGGCCGCGAGGCTCCCGGAGCGCAGGACCCCCGGTTCGCCCAGATCGATCTGGCCGCCGCCCGGCAGCGTGGCGGTGATGGTCCCCACCGAGCGTTGGTTCGGGTTGGAGGAATAGGTCGAATTGGCGTTCAGCGTTCCGCGCCCGTCGAAGCTCAGCGACGCCGCGGAACCGCGATCGACAAGCGTCACGCCCGACTGGGTCAGGACCGAGACCGTACCGTCGCGCTGCGCGGTCGTCGTGATGTCCATGTAGCTCGACAGGCTGGTGACAGCCTGGTCGCGCTGGTCCTGCAGGTCGGCGAGCGATGCGCTGTCGGAGGTGTTCTGAATCTTCGTGTTCAGGCTCGCGATGCTCGTCAGCAGCGCGCTCGCCGCGTTCGTGTCGGTGCCGAGCTGCGATTCGATCCCGGTGCGCAGGGTCTGCACCGTGTTGGCGGCGCTGTTGATCTGGCTGGCGAGCGCCGAGGCGTCGCCGAGCACCGTCGTGCGGGCCGGGGCGGAGGTCGGGTTCGCGGACAGTTCCTGCAGCGATTCGGTGAAGGTGTTCAGGGTGCCGTCGAGTGACGAGGCGGTACCCGGCGTGCCGTAGAGGGCGTCGAGCTGCGTGGCGATCCCGGCCTTGGTGCTGGTGTAGGCGGCGCCCGACGTCTCAAGCCGGAGCTGACTGAGCGCCGCCGCGTCGAAGTTGCGGGTGATCTGCCCGGCCGCAACCCCCGAATTGTTTGGACCGGTGGAGACCGTCGAGAGCGTCCGCTTGACGTAGCCCGCTGTCCCGGCATTGGCGACGTTCTGCGAGACGACGTTGATCGCCGCCTGCGTGGCGGCCAGCCCTGCGGTGGCGGTCGAAAGCGCATTCAGCGACATCTCACGCCCTCCGCTGTCCGGCGTCCCACACTCAGCGGATCACGTTGAGCAAGTCAGACATCATCGTCTGAGCCGTCGACATGACCCGCGTGTTCGCAGAATAGGCCTGCTGGGTTACGATCATCTTAGAGAATTCGCTTGCAATGTCGGTGTTGGATTGTTCGACGGCGGCGCCCGTGATCGTGCTGCCGTTGAGGCCGGAAAGCGGCGGTCCCGAATCGGCCGTCTGCAGGTAGTTGCCGTTCGTATCGGCCTTGAGCCCGTCCGGGTCGGCGAACTGCACGATGCCCGCGGTGGCGAGGGCCTTCACGGTGCCGTTCGAGAAGGTGCCGTTGATCTTGCCGTCCGTGCCGACCGCGACGCTGGTCAACGTGCCGGAGGTGCTGCCGTCCTGGCTCAAAGCATTGGTGGTCACGGAGCCGCTGGCATCCGAGTATTGCGTCAGGCCGCCCGAGACATCCAGGGTCAGCTTCGGGAACGTGTAGCCGGAGAAGACGTCGCCGCTCAGATCGACCGTCGTCGCGCTCGGGGTGCCGGTCGCGGCGGGCGCGGTGAGCTTGCCCGTCGAATCGAAGGTGAACTGCGTTGCCACGTCCGTCCAGGTCGGGTTGTCCGTCGTGCCACTGTTATAGGACAGCTTCCAGGTCGCCCCCGCGGTGCTGGTGGAAACCTGCGTCCAGCGCATGTTGACCGTGACCGGCGCCCCGGAGGACGTGTAGGCCGTGATCGAGGGGCCGGCGATGCTGCCGGCCGGGACGGCGGAGGCGCTCGTCGTCGGTGTCGCCGGGAGGTTGGCCGCATACGAGATCGTCGTGGTGGGCTGCGCCGGGAGGGTCGGGTTGCCGATCTTGATCGCACCCGAACTGGTCACCTGTCCGGTGGTCGGATCGAGGTTGTTGCCGGTCAGGTAGCCGCCGGCGCCGTTCATCAGGAAGCCGTCCGCGGTCGGGGCGAAGTCGCCCCGGCGGGTGTAGGCATTGGTGCCGCTGAAGGTCGCGGCGCCGTTGGCGTCACCGGTCTTCTGCACCACCGTGAAGAAGCCCGTCCCGTTGATCGCCATGTTGGTCGGCGTGCTGGTCGAGACCACGTTGCCGGCGATCGTGTTGGTGAGTTGCGACTGCGCCAGGACCGAACCCGAGACCTCGCGCTTGGGCGTCGTCTCGGTCATCAGATCGACGAAGCTGGTGTCGACGCGCTTGAAGCCGGTCGTCTGCGAGTTCGCGATGTTCCCGGAGATGTTGCTGATGGCGTAGGACTGCGCCTGCAGTCCGGAGACCGAGGTCTGCAGGGCGGAAAAAAGATCCATGGCGAGCGATCCCGATGCGCGCCGGCACGGCCCGCAGGCCCGGTCGGCCGCAACCGCCGTGCCACCGCCAAGCCCTTGATTGTGCTGATGGTGTCCCGGACGGACCCGGCAGTTCTGGCAGCCTGAACGGCCGGGCCCGGCAAATCCTGCCCGGCGGACGCGCCGTCGGCCCGGGGCGCCCGCCCGCCCTCGTTTACGGCGCGTTATCCGGATTCATGCGAGGATCGTCGTCGGCCAGGATTGGGGGCGGCGCGGCCTGAGCGGACGCGCCGGACCGGTTGGGATTTCGGGTCTCGGGATCATGCGGGCGAAACGGACGAGCCTCGTCCACATCATCTACTTCTCGCGCCTGAACCTGTCGTCGGAACCGGCGAAGCGGTCCGAGCAGATCGCCGAGATCGGCCGCATCGCCCAAAAGAAGAACGAATTCGCGGTGATCACGAGTTTCCTGGTGATCGAGGGCAACTTCGCCTGCCAGGTCATCGAGGGCGAGCGCTCGTCGGTCCACGAGACCTTCGACCGGGTGAGCGCCGACAGCCGCCATCGGGACGTGCAGATCAGCGAGTGGCGGGAGATCGCCAAGCGCGAGTTCGTCCACTCCTTCAAAAGCGCCCAGCGCAGCGCGGGCAACGACACGCTGTTCTCGAAGGCCAACCTGCTGCCGATGCTCCAGCGCGGCACGCCGAAGGCCTCGGCGATCCACGGCCTTTGCCTGTCCCTGCAATCCGACACGATGTCCCGTCAGGGCATCGACCATCTCTTCGTCTGAGCCGCGCGATGTCCGAGAGCGATTCGAATCCGATTCTCATCGTCGACGACCAGGAGAAGCTTCTCCGGCTGATCGTGATGCTGATGACCCGCATCGGCTTCCCGGATGTCGAGGGCGTCACCAGCGCTCCCGAAGCGCTGGAGCGCATGCGGCAGCGCCGCTACGCCCTGGTGATCTCCGACCTCGACATGGAGCCGATGGACGGCCTCAGCCTGCTGCGCGAGATCCGCGCCGACGATACGCTGATGAACACGCCCTTCATGCTGACCGAGTCGTCCTTCGACTTCGAGGACATCAACCTCGCCCACCAAGCGGGCGCGGACGCCTTCATCCTCAAGCCGTTCGACATGGCGGTGCTGAAGACGAAGCTGAAGCAGGTGCTCAACCGCAAGCCGCGCAAGCGCGAGGCGCCGATCGCGGCGGAATCGAGCCTGAGCGTCGAGTTTCCGATGCTCGGGAAGTTCTGAGGCCGCGGCGCTTCCGACCCTCACCAAACCCGCTTCTGATAATCCTTCACGTCGGTGAAGCGCACCGCCGGATACCGCTCCTCCTCGTAGCGGAGCGAGAAGGCGGTCGTCGCCATGAAGACAGGCGCCCCGTCGAGGTCCCTGGCCATGGCCGAGCCGTGCGAATCGACGAACTTGTCGAGCTCGATCTCCGAGTCGGACGACACCCACCGGCAGACCGAGAATCGCGAGGTCTCGTAATCCACCGGGAGGCCGTACTCGGCCTGGAGCCGCTCCTTCAGCACGTCGAGCTGGAGCGCGCCGACCACGCCGACGATCGCCTGGCTGCCGTCCTGCGGCACGAACACCTGGACCACGCCCTCCTCGCCCATCTGCTGGAGCGCCTCGCGCAGCTTCTTGGCCTTCATGGCGTCGGTGAGCTTGATCCGGCGCAGGATCTCGGGGGCGAAGCTCGGCACCCCGCGGAACACGATGTCCTCGCCCTCCGTGAGCGTGTCGCCGATCCGCAGCGTGCCGTGGTTCGGGATGCCGACGACGTCGCCGGCGAAGGCCTCGTCCGCGATGGCGCGGTCCTGCGCGAAGAAGAATTGCGGCGCCGAGAGCGAGATCGGCTTGCCGGTGCGGACCAGCCGGGCCTTCATGCCCCGGTTGAGCCGGCCCGAGCAGACCCGCATGAACGCGATCCGGTCCCGGTGGTTCGGGTCCATGTTCGCCTGGATCTTGAACACGAAGCCGGTCATGCGCGGCTCGGTCGGCTCCACGACGCGCTTGTCGGCGTCCTGGCCGCGCGGCGGCGGCGCAACCTGGGCAAGACCGTCGATCAGGTCGCGCACGCCGAAATTGCGGAGCGCCGAGCCGAAGAACACCGGCGTCAGGTGGCCCTCGCGGAACGCGTCGAGGTCGAACGTCTTCAGGCCGCCCTCGGCGAGTTCCACCTCCTCGCGCCACGCAGCCGCCGCGCCGTTCTCGGTGAGCAGGTCGTCGAACAGCGGATCGTCGGGGCCCGACACAGTGACCATCCCGGCATCCTCGGCGGCGTCGAGCCGGCGCACACGCTTGCCGCCGAGTTCGTAGGTCCCGGAGAAGTTGCGGCCCGTGCCGATCGGCCACGTGATCGGGGCGACGTCGAGCGCCAGCGTCTTCTCGATCTCGTCGAGCAGCTCGAACGGGTCGCGCGCCTCGCGGTCGAGCTTGTTGACGAAGGTGACGATCGGGATGTCGCGCAGGCGGCAGACCTCGAACAGTTTCCGCGTGCGCGCCTCGATGCCCTTGGCGGCGTCGATCACCATCACGGCCGAATCGACCGCCGTCAGGGTGCGATAGGTATCTTCCGAGAAGTCTTCGTGGCCGGGCGTGTCGAGCAGGTTGAAGACGCAGTCGCCGTACTCGAAGGTCATCACCGAGGTGACCACCGAGATGCCGCGCTCCTTCTCGATCCCCATCCAGTCAGAGCGGGTCGAGACCCGGTTGCGCTTGGCCTTCACCTCGCCGGCGAGCTGGATCGCGCCCCCGAACAGCAGCAGCTTCTCGGTGAGCGTGGTCTTGCCCGCGTCCGGGTGGGAGATGATCGCGAAGGTGCGCCGCCGCGACACCGGATCGGCCGGCCTCGCCTCGGTCTTGGTTTGCATCAGCATGGAGCGAACGCTCTGGGTCGTCGGAACGTGAGGGCGCGCGTCGGGCGCGGTCTCGGGATCGTGTAGCGGGATGCCCCGATATTGGCAAAGACGCGGGGCTCATCGCGGCGTCCCTTCAGGGACCGTACAGGGGCCCGGCACCAGCCTCCCTACGCCGATTCACGATCCGTGAGGCTGCCATGGCGCGCGCTGCATCACGCTGTCTCCTGACCGCCGCCCTGCTCCTGTCCTCGGCGGGTCCCGGCCCGCGGGCGGCCGGCGCGCCCGCCCCGTCCGCGGCGGCCGATGCCGCCTTCCTCGACGCCCTGACCTGGGGCGCCACGCCCTCCGGCTTCGCGCGGCTCGAGGCCGAGGGGCGGGCGCGCTGGCTGCACGATCAGCTCCATCCGCCCGCCGGGACGCGGCTGCCGCCGGACGCGCAGGCCGCCGTCGACGCGCTGACCCCGCCGGGCAGCCTGTTCGAGCGGGCCCAGGCGCTCGACGCGCAGGCGAAGGCCTACAAGGACATCCAGGACCCCGAGGCCAGGAAGGCCGGGCAACAGGCCTTCCAGGCGGCGCTCAACGTGGCCTCACGCAACGCCGCCGCGGCCTGGGTGCTGCGCGCCCTCTACAGCCCGGATCAGCTCCGCGAGCGGCTGACCTGGTTCTGGTTCAACCGGTTCAACGTGCATCAGGGCAAGGCGACGCTCCGCGCCGCCGTGGGCGACTACCTCGACACCGCCATCCGCCCGCACGCCCTCGGGCGGTTCCGCGACCTGCTGATGGCCAGCCTGCGCCACCCGGCGATGCTGCGCTACCTCGACAACGCCGACAACGCCGCCGGCCGCATCAATGAGAACTACGCCCGGGAGATCATGGAGCTGCACACGATGGGTGTCGGCTCCGGCTACACGCAGGGGGACGTGGAGGCGCTGGCGCGGATCCTCACCGGGGTCGGCGTCGACCTGAAGCCCGAGGATCCGAAGCTGCGGCCCGAGCACGCCGCCGATTTCCGCCGCGACGGGCTGTTCGCGTTCAACCCGAACCGCCACGATTACGGCGACAAGGTCTTCCTCGGCACGCGCATCGAGGGCCGCGGCTGGCCGGAGGTCGAGCAGGCCCTGGCCCTCATCGCTCACCATCCCGCCACCGCGACGAACGTCTCCCGGACGCTCGCCGCCTACTTCCTCGGGCAGGCGCCCGACGACGCTCTGGTGGGCCGCCTCGCCGCCGTCTTCACCCGCACGGACGGCGACATCGCGGCCGTGATGGAGGCGCTGGTGCGCGAGCCGGCCTTCGCGAGCGAGCGCGGCGGCTTGAAGGATCCGGTGCGCTACGTCTTCTCGGCCGTGCGCATGGCCTATGACGAGCGCGTGATCCTCAACCCCGGCCCGGTCCTCGGCTGGCTGAACCGGCTCGGCGAGGGCCTGTTCAACCGCTCGACGCCCGACGGCTACCCCCTCGATTCCGCGGCCTGGAGCGGGCCGGGGCAGCTCGCGACGCGGTTCGAGATCGCCCGGCAGATCGGCTCCGGCTCGGCCGGGCTGTTCAAGCCGCCGACACCTGACCAGCCCGAGCAGCCGGCCTTCCCGGTGCTCGCCAACGGGCTCTACTTCGCGGCCCTGTCGGGCACCCTCTCGGCGTCCACCCGGGCGGCGCTCGCCCAGGCGGTCTCGCCCCAGGACTGGAACACCCTCTACCTCGCATCGCCGGAGTTCATGCGATGAACCGTCGCGACCTGATCCGCGCCTCGGCGGCGCTCGGCCTGTCCACGGTGGCGGGGCGCGTCTGGGCGGCCCCGAAGGCCGATGCGCGCCTCCTCGTGGTGTTCCTGCGCGGCGCCTACGACGCCGCCAACGTGGTGATCCCCACCGGCAGCGAGTTCTATTGCCGGTCGCGGCCGAACCTCGCGATCCCGAAGCCCGACGCATCAGATCCGAAGGCGGCGCTCGCGCTCGACGCCGACTGGAGCCTGCATCCCGCGCTGCGCGAGACGATCCTGCCGCTCTACGCCAAGGGGCAAGCGGCCTTCGTACCCTTCGCCGGGACCGACGACCTGACCCGCAGCCATTTCGAGACGCAGGACACGATCGAGATGGGCCAGACGTTCGGGGCCGCCCGCGACTATAATTCCGGGTTCATGGCGCGGCTCGCCGCGGAGCTGACCCGGGTCCGACCGATCGCCTTCACCGACCAGATGCCGCTGATCTTCCGGGGTGGCGAGACGGTGCCGAACATCGCCATCAACGGCGTCGGTAAGCCCGGGATCGACGACCGGCAGGCGAAGCTCATCGGCGCCATGTACAGCGGCACCAAGCTCGCCGGGGCCGTGACCGAAGGGTTTCGCGTGCGCGACGAGGTCTACCGCTCGATCTCCGACCACGCGGCCCAGGCCGACCGCGGCGCGGTCTCGCCGAAGGGGTTCGAGCTGTCGGCCCGGCGGATCGGCCGCCTGATGCGCGACTCCTTCAATCTCGGCTTCGTGGATGTCGGCGGCTGGGACACCCACGTGAACCAGGGTGCGGCAACCGGCTACCTCGCCGACCGGCTGGGCGAATTGGGACGGGGCCTGTCCGGATTCGTCGAGGAGATCGGGTCCGGGTGGTCCGACACCGTGGTGGTGGTGTTGTCGGAGTTCGGCCGCACCTTCCGCGAGAACGGCAACCGCGGGACCGACCACGGCCACGGCAGCATCTACTGGATCCTGGGCGGCGGCGTCCGGGGCGGCCGGATCGCCGGGCCGCAGGTGCGGGCCGACGAGGCCAGCCTGTTCCAGAACCGGGACTATCCGGTGCTGACCGACTATCGCGGGCTGCTCGGCGGCCTGTTCCGGCGCCTCTACGGCCTCGACCAAGCGAGCCTGCGCCGGATTTTTCCGAGCGGGGACCCGGCGGATCTGGCGTTGCTGTAGCCTGCCGTCATCCACCGAAGCATCACGCCCGTCCCATCCATCCCCCTCATCCTGAGGTGACCGCGAAGCGGGCCTCGAAGGAGGGCTCCAGAAATCGCGCGATCCCTGGAGGGCTCCTTCGAGGCCTACGCTGCGCTTCGGCACCTCAGGATGAGGGGGTGAGTAGGATCAGCGAAGCCGTGCCGTGACCGGGACGGCGGAAGCGCGGTCAAGCCGCCGCGACCGCCAGCCCGCACAGATCGCCGATCAGTTGATCGACTCGATCTGGCTTCGCGTCCCAGGCGAACATGAAGCGCGCCCCGCCGCCGATGAAGGTGTAGAACCGCCAGCCCCGGGCGCGCAGGCCGTCCATGGTGGCGGGCGGCATCGCCAGGAAGACGGCGTTCGCCTCCACGGGGAACAGCGTCCGCACCCCCGGCAGCCCGGAGACGCCCTCGGCGAACAGCCGGGCGCAGGCATTGCCGTGGGCCGCGTTCCGGAGCCACGCTCCGCTCTCCAGCATGCCGACCCAGGGGGCGGACAGGAAGCGCATCTTGGAGGCGAGCTGGCCGGCCTGCTTGCAGCGATAGCCGAAATCCTCGGCGAGCTTCCGGTCGAAGAACACCACCGCCTCGCCGGCATGCATGCCGTTCTTGGTGCCGCCGAAGCACAGGACGTCGACGCCGGCGCGCCACGTCATGTCGGCCGGGCTGCAGCCGAGGCTCGCGCAGGCATTGGCGAAGCGCGAGCCGTCCATGTGCAGGGCGAGCCCCAGCTCCCGGCAGGTCGCCGACAGGGCCTGGAGTTCGGCGAGGCTGTAGACCTGCCCGGTCTCGGTCGGCTGGGTGACGGTGACCACCCGGGGCCGCGGGAAGTGGATGTCGTTGCGGTTCCTGGCGAGGCCGCGGATCGCCTCCGGGGTGAGCTTGCCCCCTTCGGTGGGCACGGTGAGCAGCTTCGAGCCGTTGGAGAAGAATTCCGGCGCGCCGCACTCGTCGGTCTCGACATGGGCCGAATCGGCGCAGATCACGCTGTGGTAGGACTGGCAGAGCGCCGCCAGCGCCAGGGCATTCGCGGCGGTGCCGTTGAACGCGAAGAACACCTCGCACCCGGTCTCGAACAGGGTGCGGAACGCGTCCGCGGCCCGCTCCGTCCAGGCATCCTCGCCGTAGGCCGGGGCGTGGCCGCGATTGGCCGCCTCCATGGCGGCCCAGGCCTCCGGGCAGATGCCGGAATAGTTATCGCTGGCGAATTGCTGCGAGTCGTCGTGTCTCATCCGGGCAACCTATCACGCCGGTGCCGAAGATCGATCGTGCGAACAGGTTGGAACTGGTGCGCGCTTGGTGTAATACCCGCGCCAAGGCGTGGGCTCCACGCCGATTCGGAAACCGACGTTCCCGTCCCTCCCGGGTTCACCCGGGCGAGGGACGTTGCCGGTTTCCAGATCGGCGGCGGGCTGCGCGAGCCCCAAAATCCAGGTCCAGAGGATCAAGTCCGTTGCAGGTACTCGTTCGCGACAACAACGTCGATCAGGCGCTCCGCGTCCTCAAGAAGAAGATGCAGCGCGAGGGCATCTTCCGCGAGATGAAGCAGCGCAAGGCTTATGAGAAGCCGTCCGTGCGCAAGGCCCGGGAGAAGGCCGAGGCCGTCCGCCGCGCCCGCAAGCAGGCCCGCAAGACCGCGATCCGCGAGGGCCTGATCGCCGCGCCGAAGCCGAAGCCCCGTTTCCCCGCCGGCAGCCGCCGCCCGGGCTTCCCGTCCCCGTCGGCCACGCAGGGCCAGGGTGGCAACGCCTCGGGTCAGGTGCCGGTGAGCCCCGCCCCCGTCGCCTGAACGACGAAGCCGCGATCTGAGAAACGCCCGGCCCGCGCGAGCGGCCGGGTTTTTTCGTTTCTGGGCTCAATTCGTCGCGTGTGGCGGTCCGGATCCGACACGCGCCTCCCCTCCCCCCTCTGCGGGGGAGGGAGAGACGCGCAACGCCTCGCACCCTGTCTAGACCACCCCGCTCAGGCCGCCTTGGCGGCCAACGTCGCCCGCTCGGCCTGCACCAGCACATCGAGGGCGCGCCATGGCTTCTGCATGTAGACCGCCTGATCGGGCAGGCGCGCGTCGCGCCCCGCCCCCGATGTCACGACCACCCGCACATCCGGCCAGCGGCGGCCTACCGCCTGCGCCAGGGAGACGCCGTCCATGGCGCCCGGCAGGCGCACGTCGGCAAAGAGCAGCGCCACGGTGACATCCGGGCGCTCCAGCACCGAGAGCGCGGCCTCGGCGCTCTCACAGGCGATCACGCCGAGATCCGTCTCTTCCAGCACCGCGGTGGCGAGGTCGCGGACCGCCGCATCGTCCTCGACGACGAGGGCCACCGGGTTGGAACACTCGGGCAGTGCGCGATCCATAAAAAGTCTCCTGAGCTGGGTGCGTCGCCCCACACCGGGTCACGGCCCTGAAAACAGGCTTCTGATTCCCCGATTCGGCCATGCTGACCTGTCAGCAGCCGGCTCACAAGAGTCGGTGCACTCCGGGACGGCATGCCCGCCCTGCAATCAGACCGCGCCAAATTCGAGCGATGCGCCTGAATTTGGCGCATCGGAGCTGCAGTTAAGAAGCTGTTCACCCGTGTGGACCGACTGTTAACATCCTGCGACGGAACGTCCCCAACCCATGGCGGCGTTCCTTCGGGTTCCCGCGGGCCAGAGCTGAAGGATCGCTGTCCGACATGTGCCGTTTCCTCGCCTACAGCGGTGAGCCGGTCTTCCTCTCAGACCTCGTCTGCGCGCCCACCCACTCGCTGGTGCATCAGTCGCTGCACGCTGACGAAGGGAAAACCGAGACCAACGGCGACGGGTTCGGCATCGGCTGGTACGCCGAGCGGCCCGAGCCGGGGGTCTATCGCGACATCTCGCCAGCCTGGTCGGACGAAAATCTCGTCAACCTCTGCGGGCAGGTACGGGCGCGGACCTTCTTCGCCCATGTCCGCGCCTCGACGGGTACCGCGACCGCCCGGGCCAATTGCCATCCGTTCGTCCATGGCCGGCACCTGTTCATGCACAACGGCCAGATCGGCGGTTATCACCGGATCAAGCGCCGGCTCGAGGCCCTGATCCCGGACGCGCTCTACGATCACCGGCGCGGCAGCACCGATTCCGAGGCGATCTTCCTCCTGGCGCTGGCCAACGGGCTGGAGCAGGATCCCGTGGGCGCGATGGCGCGCACGCTGACGATGATCCGCGGGCTGATGGATGAAGCCGCCATCTGCGAGCCCGTCCGCTTCACGGCTCTGCTCACCGACGGTGAGACCCTCACCGCCTATCGCTGGGCCTGCGACGGCCGCCCGCCGAGCCTCTATTTCCGCGAAGGTCCGGGTGGCATCGTCGTGGTCTCGGAGCCGATCGACGGCTGCCGCGACGGCTGGCGGATGGTGCCGAAGGGCGCGACGCTGCGCGCCCGACACGGAACCGCGACCGTCGTGGACGCCCCCGAGCGGGCCCGCGCCGCCGCCTGAGTGACAACCGCCCCAGCCATGCCGCCGCGGGCATTGCCCGCACGCGCCGAATGGCCACTATCCGCCCGCGGCCGACGCTGCGGCCGGGCGGGGATCGATCGATGTATCCGGATACCGAGCTTCACATCGCCGGGCGCTGGCGCGCGGGCGCCGGACAGGAGACGCTGCCAGTCCTGAACCCCGCCACCGGCGAGACGATCGGCCGGTGCGCGGTGGCCGGCACGGCGGATCTCGACGAGGCCCTGGCGGCGGCGGCCCGCGCCTTCCCGACCTGGCGGAAGGTCGCACCCTTCGAGCGCGCCAAGGTGATGCGCAAGGCGGCCGACCTGATGCGCGAGCGCGCCGACGACATCGCCCGGATCATGACCCAGGAACAGGGCAAACCGCTGGCGGAGGCGCGAATCGAGACCCTGGCGGCCGCCGACATCATCGACTGGTTCGCCGAGGAGGGGAAACGCGCCTACGGCCGCGTCATCCCGGGCCGCGCCGACGGCGTGCTCCAGGCCGCAATCCGCGAGCCGGTCGGGCCGGTCGCCTGCTTCACGCCGTGGAACTTCCCGATCAACCAGGCGGTGCGCAAGATCTCGGCCGCGCTCTGCACCGGCTGCACGGTGATCCTGAAGGGCCCCGAGGATACGCCGGCAAGCTGCGCCGCCCTGGTGCGCGCCTTCCTGGATGCCGGCATCCCCGGGGACGCGCTGGCGCTGGTCTACGGCGATCCGGCGACGATTTCGTCCTACCTGATCGCGCATCCGGTGATCCGGAAGATCTCGTTCACCGGCTCCACGGTGGTCGGCAAGAAGCTCGCGGCGCTCGCGGGCGAGCACATGAAGCGGGCCACCATGGAACTTGGCGGCCATGCCCCGGCGATCGTGTTCGGCGATGCCGACGTCGAGAAGGCGATCTCGGTCCTGGCGCCCTCGAAATTCCGGAACGCCGGACAGGTCTGCGTTTCGCCGACCCGCTTCCTCGTGCACGATTCCGTGTTCGACCGGTTCGTGGAGGGGTTTGCGAGTTTTGCCGAAAGCCTCAAGGTCGGGGACGGGCTCGATCCCGAGACCAAGATGGGTCCGCTGATCCACGGGCGGCGCCTCGAAGCGGTCGAGGCGCTGACGGCGGATGCCGAATCGGGCGGCGCCACGCTCCGCACCGGCGGCAAGCGGATCGGCAACCGGGGCAACTTCTTCGAGCCGACGGTCCTCACGGAGGTGCCGCTCACCACCCGGATCATGAACGAGGAGCCCTTCGGCCCCCTCGCGATCATCAACCGGTTCTCGGACGACGCGGAAGCCCTGACGGAGGCCAACCGCCTGCCCTATGGGCTAGCGGCTTACGCCTATACCCGCTCGGCCGAGCGGGCGGCGCGGGTGTCGAACACGGTCGAGAGCGGCATGATCTCGATCAACCATCACGGCCTCGCCCTGCCGGAGACGCCGTTCGGCGGCGTCAAGGATTCCGGCTACGGCAGCGAGGGCGGCCCGGAGGCGCTCGACGCCTACCTGGTGACCAAGTTCGTCACCCAGGCAAACTTCTGACGGCCGATCAGTAATGCGGAGGCGGCGGCTCTGGCCCCCGCGGGACAGCTCTGGCCGCCGCCTCCTCGACCTGTTCGCGCAAGCCCGCGATCTGTCGGGACAGCCGGTCGATCACCCGCCACTGCTCGGTGACGGCGCGGTTCAGATCCTCGATCGTCGCCTCTTGCTCGGTGAGACGCATCTCGAGACGATTCATCCGGTCGGGTTCGTCCATCCCTGATCTCCCTTGGCCGGGCAGCAAACCGGCCGCGCTTGCCGCACTTTCAGCGAAGACGCGGCTCCTCAGCGCGGGGCTGCTCAGACAGCGACCTTTTACCGAAGTTTAGAGACGCGCGCCGCGGTTCGTCGTCCGGTAAGCGGCCTGATCCGCGTACCTTTCCAGGACGATGACGTTTGCCGCTCGAACGCTGCCTGCCCAAACGAAGATGAAAGCGGTCAAATGCGGCCGGTATGAAACCAGTCGGCGTCTGCCATCTTCTGATTTTCATTCTCAGCGCATCGTCGTGAAGCACATCTCATCGATTAATAACCGACCTCGAATTATTGGCAAAATTAGACTTAGCTCGATTTAGCCGACCGAGAAATTGTTTCGAAGCGGACGATGAATGAAATTCGCTGCCTATGACCGGATAAGTTATCCGATTTTAAACCATCCTGCTGTGCATACTGAAACCCAATCATGCGTTGAAATCGGGGCTGCAGATGGCACTGTTTGGTTTGGGTACGGACGTGCCGCTGACGGCCCTCGACCGGACCATGGGACGGGTCGAATTCGATCCGGCGGGCCACATCACGGATGCCAACGCGATCTTCCTCGATCTCGTCGGCTACACCCTCGCGGAGGTGCGCGGGCGCCCCCACAGCCTGTTCGTGCCGGAGGCCGAGCGCGCGAGCCCGGATTACGCCGCGTTCTGGGACCGGCTGCGGGCCGGTCAGCCGGAGGTGCGCGAGTTCGCCCGCCGGACCAAGGACGGGCGGATCGTCTGGATCAAGGGCGCCTACACCCCGATCCTGGATCGCAACGGCAGGGCGACCAAGATCGTGAAGATTGCCACCGACATCACGGAGGAGCGGGCGCGCGCCGCGCTCTACGCGGGCCAGATCGCGGCCATCAACCGGTCGCAGGCGGTGATCTGCTTCGCCCTCGATGGGACCATCACGGACGCCAACGCGAACTTCCTCTCGACCATGGGCTACACCCTCGACGAGGTCCGCGGCCGGCATCACCGGATGTTCATGCCGCAGGCCGAGGCGGCGAGCCCGGATTACGCGGGGTTCTGGGCGGACCTCGGGGCGGGGCAGTATCAGGCCGGCGAGTTCCGCCGGATCGGCAAGGACGGGCGGGTCGTCTGGATCTTCGGCGCCTACAACCCGGTTCTGGATGCGGAGGGCAAGCCCTGCGCGGTGGTCAAGTTCGCCACCGACGTGACCCGGCAGGTCGAGGACCGCCAGCGCCGGGCCGAGGGTCAGCGCGCCATCGACGCGGACATCGCGGCGATCCGGGATTCGATGAGCCGCGTCGTCCGGCAGGCGGACGAAACCGCCGAGTCCTCGAACCAGACCGCCCGCAACGTCCAGGCGGTCGCGGCCGGCTCGGAGGAATTTGCCGCCTCCATCGAGGAGTTGAGCCGTCACGCGCTCATGGCGAAGTCCTCGGTCGACCAAGTGGTCACGCGCGCCGAGGAGGCCGGCGGGATCGTGATCGGGTTGACCGGGGCCGCCGACCGGATCGGCGCCGCCGTGAACCTGATCCGTTCGATCGCCGACCAGACGAACCTCCTCGCCCTCAACGCCACGATCGAGGCCGCGCGTGCGGGCGCCGCCGGCAAGGGCTTCGCGGTCGTGGCCGCCGAGGTGAAGGCCCTGGCCGAGCAGACCGCCCGGGCGACAGGCGAGATCGGCAGCCAGATCACGGCCGTCCAGACCGAGACCGCCAAGGCCGTGTCCGCCATCGACGGGATCGGCACGACCATCGAGCAACTGAGCGCGATCACGCTCAGCGTCTCGTCCGCCGTCACCGAGCAGGCGGCGGTGACCCGCGACCTGACCGAGAACATGCAATCGGCCGCCCACAGCGTCGACGCGGCGCGGGCCGCGATGGCGGATATCGCGGCCTCGTCGGCCCAGGTGGACGAGTCGGTGCGCAAGGTGTCGGAGGCGGCCCGCGCCCTGGCGTGACCGGATGACGCCGCCGCCGGGCTCAGGCCGCCCGCGCGGCGGTCTCGGCCACGGCAACCCGGTTGCGGCCGCCGTTCTTGGCGGCATAGAGCGCGGCATCCGCCCGCCGGATCAGCGCGTCGAAGCCGATCTCGTCCCGCGCCTGAGCGATGCCGATGCTGATGCTGACGCGCAGCTCCGGGAGCTCGGGCACCCGGAGACGCGCGAAGGTGCGGCGCATTTCCTCGGCCCGAGCCAGCGCCTCGGCGGGCGAGACGTCCGGCAGGAAGCAGACGAACTCCTCTCCGCCCAGCCGCCCCAGCAGCGCGTCGTGCGGCAGCAGGGACGTCGCCATGGTGCAGAATCCCACCAGCACGGCGTCGCCCACCGCGTGCCCGTGGACGTCGTTGACCGCCTTGAACCGGTCGAGGTCGACGAGCAGCAGCGCACCGACGTCGCGCTTGTCCAGCGCAGCGCGTGCGGCCTCCACGAAGGCGCGGCGGTTGCGCACGCCCGTGAGCGCGTCGGTGGAAGCGGCGATGCGCTGCTCCCGCTCGGCCCGCTCCTTCACCAGCGCCATGAAGGTGAAGGCCGCGGCGATGGAGAACAGGATCGTCACGAAGCACAGGATCGCCACCCAGGGCGAGTCCAGCGGGTTTGGATCGACCTGCGGCGGGACCAGCAGCGTCGCGGGGATGCGCCCGAAGTAGAAAGCGCCGTGCAGACCGAGCACGGCGGCAGCCGTGACCCGGGACGCCAGCCGCTCCTCACGGCCGCGCCAGACCTCCGCGGTCGCGCAGCCGCAATAGATCGTCGCCACCGCCGAGGCGTACACGATGCGCAGGGTCAGCGAGTCATAGAAAGCCGGGATGAGGCAGAGGAGGCACCAGACGAGCGCACCCGCTATCGCCAGCTCCGCGCGGGGGCGGCGACGCTCGAACGAGCGAACGCCGCTCCAGATCAGACCGTAGGCGGATAGGATCACCGCGTTGGACAGCACGATCGAGATCGAATCGGGAATCTGCCCCCGGAGCGCGAGCCCGGCTGCGCCGGCCGCGCCGACGAGATGAGACACGCCCCAGAAGGCGAGGGTCCGCTCCTCGGGTGCTTGGCGCCAAGACGTGAGGAACAGCGCACCCACCAGCAGGGTGACCGTCGAATTGACGATGAGCAGCGTGACGGGATCAAGGTGCACGACCGTCCAACGATTCCCCGCTCGAGTACACGGCCACCCAGCCCGCCCAACGCCACCGAGATCGTTCGAAGACGAATCAGGGTATACAGATATCAGTAAAGCGCGATCTCATCCATAAGCATAATCGGCTGCTATATTCCCGCCTATACGAAGAACATAAGTCCTCGGGAACCGGTCGGAAGCCGGAGGTCCCGGCTCCGTCAGCCCTCAGTCGATCGGGATCAGGCGGCGTGGATCACCGGGACCGCAGGCGCCCCCTCCCACTCCGTGTTGCCGGGGATCGATTCGCCCTTCATCACGATGGTGAGCGGGCGCAGACGCGCGTAGTCGCCGACCTTCGTGTCGTACAGCACGGTCGAGAACGCGCCCACCGATACGCCCTTGCCCACGATCACCCGGCCGATCTTCATGATCCGGTCCTCGTAGAGATGGGTCTGGAGGGCCGAGACGCGGTTGATCGTGGCGTAATCGCCGATCGTCACGCAGTCGAACTCGGTGATGTCGGTGGTGAGCATGCACACGCCCTGGCCGACCTTCACGCCGAACAGGCGCAGCACCCAGGGCAGGAACGGCGTGCCCTGGAGATGCTCCAGCAGCACCTTCCCGGCGAGCCCCCAATAGGCCACCGCGATGGCCTCGGTGCGCATCGCCCACCACGACCACATCGGCTGCATGCCGGGCTTGTACACGCCCATCAGCAGCCACTTCATCGCGATGACCGCCGAGGACTGGATCAGCGCGATGGCGACGCTCGCCGTGACGAAGCTGATCGCCAGCCCCGACCAGTCCTTCTCGAGGATCGCCGGATAGAAGTACCAGTCGATGACCGTGATCGCGAGGGTGATGTAGAGCATCGGCGAAAACGAGGTCGCGAACGCTTCGAACACGCCGCGCCGGACCTTCGGCCACAGCCCCGGTTCGTAGGTCTGGGCGTTCGACCCGAGATCGACCTTCTGCCGGGCCGGCAGCCGGATCGGCGGCGAGCCGAACCACGTCTCGCCGGGGCTCATGGCCTCGTTCGCGGGCGGCTTCGATTTGATGCCGATCAGCACGTCGTCGGGAATGATCGCTCCGGGCGGCACCACGGCGTCGTTGCCGACGAAGACGCGGGCGCCGGTCTGCGTCGGCTCCAGATGCATCCAGCCGCGCCGGATCTCCTCCTCGCCGTAGACCACCTCGTCGGCGACGAAGTTCTTCGCCCCGATATCGGCGAGGTCGTAGCGACCGCCGAGGTTGGTGGAGATCTCGGCGCCGTGGCCCATCCGGGCGCCCATCAGCCGGTACCACGCCCGCATGTAGACGGTGGCGAACAGCGACGACAGCGTCTCCAGCGTCACCTCGACGGCGAGCGCCAGCGACCATTTCCGCAGGTAGAACAGCGAGTACACCGAGTAGATGCCGGTGCGCCTCCGGGGCAGCACGACCCAGCGGATGCCGGCGATCAGCAGAACCGTGCCGGCGGTCATCAGCATGGCGGTGGGCCAGGTGAGGATCGGCAGGTACCAATGATAATCGACGTCCGTGATGTCGGAGAGCGAGTCCGAGATCTGATCGAAGAGGAAGAAGGCCGGGAAGATCGGCAGCAGGCCGACCGCTGGAATCACGGCGAGCAGCAGCGTGTAGGCGGCCATGAAGGCGGCCCGCCGTGACCACGGGGCGTCGGCCGGTGCGGGCAGCGCGGCCGAATCCGCCATCCCGACCTTGCGGCCGGGCGAACCGTCCCACCGCTCGGCGGCTCCGACCCGCGACCCGGTCGGGATGGTGGTGAGGTCGCCGATCTCGGCCTGGGGGCCGATCACCGTGTCGTGGCTGAGAACGCAGGAGGTGCCGATCGCGGCGTCGACGCCGATCTCCACCGTGCCGATGACCAGCTCGTTGCCGACGATCTCGGCATTGGCGACGACGAGGCGGCCGCCGAGCGAGGCGCCGTCGCCAATGGTCAGCAGATCCGGCGCGCCGACCTCGATGTCTGAGATCAGCGTGTCGCGGCCGATCCGGGCGCCCATCAGGCGCAGGTAGATGGCGATCGCCGGCGAGCCCTGGAGCCACTTCACATGGACCAGGGGCGCCAGCCGCTGGGCCAGCCACCAGCGGTAGTAGTAGGCGCCCCAGAGGGGATAGCGGCCCGGTCTGGTCTTGCCCAGGATCAGCCACTTGCCGGCCACCGCCACAACGGCGGTGACGCCGTTGATCGCCACGTAGACGAGGAGCAGCACGCCGAGTTCGGCGAAGAAGCTCAGGCCGCCGCCGGTGAGCAGCAGGTAGGTCACGAACATGCCGAGCCACTGCGCCGTGGCGAGGGCGATGACGAGGGGCAGCGCCGCGAGCTGGGCGAGGCCGCACAGCGCCCGGCGCAGCAGCGGCGGCGGCTCGAAGCTGAGATCGCGTATGGCGGCCGCGGCGCCCATGCCGCCCGTGCGGGCGATCAGGGCGTCGGCCATGGCCCGCATGCTGCGCAGGGCGTAGACGTCCGGCAGGGTGATGCCGGCGAGCGGCGGGTTCTCCCGGACCGCCGAGACGAAGCGCGCGGCGAGCAGCGAATGGCCGCCGAGATCGGCGAAGAAGTCACCCTCCAGCGGGATCGGCTGGTTGCCGAAGATCTGCTTGGCGGCGGCGACCAGGGCGGCCTCGGTCTCGTTCGCCGGGGGCTCCTGCTCGCCGTCGGCCCCCACCACGGTGAGTGGGGCGATCTTGAGGGCCTTACGATCGACCTTGCCGGAGGTGAGGCGCGGCAGGGTCTCGGCCACCTCGAAATGACCCGGGACCATGTAGGGCGGAATCTGCCCGGCAAGCGTCCGGCGGAGCGCAACGGTGTCGATGGTTTGGCCGCGCTCCGGGATCAGGAAGGCGACGAGCCGGTCGACGCCGTCATCCTGCCGCAGCACGACGGCGGCTTGGTTGATCTCTGGGACGCTGCGGATGCGCGCCTCGATCTCGCCGAGTTCCACGCGAAATCCGCGAATCTTGACCTGATCGTCGATGCGGCCGTGGAACACGATCCGCCCGGCGGCATCGAGGGAGACCGCATCGCCCGAGCGGTAGAGCACCGGATCGGTCCCGTCCGACCCGAAGGGGTTGGCGATGAACTTTTCGGCCGTGAGCTCCGGCCGCGCGAGGTAGCCCCGCGCGACGCCCGGGCCGCCGATCAGAAGCTCGCCCTGCTGGTCGCGCCCGAGCAGGGTCAGATCCTCGCCCGCCACGTAGACCGAATAGTTGGAGATCGGCCCGCCGATGGTGACCGGTTCGCCGGGCCGCATCTCGGCGGCGGTCGCCACCACGGTCGCCTCGGTCGGCCCGTAGGTGTTGAAGAGCTGGCGCGTCCCCGTGGCCCAGCGGACAACCAGCGGCTCCGGCAGCGCCTCGCCGCCGAGCAGCACGAGGCGCACGGTCGGCAGGTCGCCGGAGATCATCGCCAGCAGGGTCGGCACGGTGTCGAGCACCGTGATGCGCTCCGCCTGCAGGATACCGGGCAGGGATTCCACGTCGCCCATCATGGCCGGACTCGCCACGAACAGCGTCGCACCGACGAGATACGGGACCCAGATCTCCTCCATGGAGAGGTCGAAGGCGACCGAGGCGCCCTGGAACACCACGTCGTCGGCGCGCATCCCGTAGAGTGCGTTCCCGGAGCGCAGGAAGTGGCAGATGTTGGCGTGGCTGATGACGATGCCCTTCGGCACGCCGGTCGAGCCCGAGGTGTAGATCAGGTAGGCGGGGTGTTCCGGCGTCAGGCCGAGGGCGCGGAGATCCGGAACCGGGGCCTCGGCCGGGGTCGCGGCGCCGAGATCGGCCAGGGTCAGGGCCGGCGCAGCCTCCGGCGCCGCCGCCTTGAGCGCGGGGGAGACGAGGAGCGCCTTGGCGGTGGCGTCCGTCAGGCATACGCCCACCCGGTCGGCGGGCGCCTCCGCGTCGAAGGGGAGCCACGCGGCGCCCGACATGGTGATGCCGATCTGCGCCACCAAGAGTTCAGGCCCCCGGGCCATCCAGAGGCCGACCACGTCGCCCGGCCCGATGCCGCGATGGGCGAGGCCGGCGGCGATCCGGCCGGCGCGGGACGCGACCTCGGCATAGGTCAAGTGCGGATGGACGCCGCCCGCCCCGACGGTCGCGCCGTCGATCAGGCAGGGATGGTCGGGCCTCGACCGGGCCGAGGCCAAAAAGATCTCGGCCAGCACCTCGTCGCGGATCAGGTCGGGCCGGTGGGCGCCCAGCAGGAAAGCCGCTCCGGCATCGTGACGGCCGCTGTCCCCGGCAGCCGGTCCGGGCCGGGTCTTCTCGGCGACGTCACTCATCCGCTGCTCCGCTGGCCGGCCGCGCAGGCCGACGCCTCTCGTGGCAGCCGCCCTATAGCCCACCGATCATGCCGTTATCGAGGCGGCTTTGCACTGCGCCCGCGCACGGGATCAACCCCAGCGCCAGCCGCCGGGCTGAAGAATCAGCACCTCGCCCTGGCGGATGCCGATCCGGGGTGCGGCGTAGATGTCGAGATGGCCGAGCGCCACCAGGGCCGCCCGCGCGACGCCGCCATGGGCGACGATGACCGCATCCCGCTCCAGCCCGGCGAGCAGCGGCCCGACGCGCTCGACCAGGGCCGCGTAGCTCTCGCCCCCGATCCCCGGCGGACGGTGATGCCACCGGTCCCGGTCGCGCCCCGCGGCGCCGGCCGGATCGCGGCGGCGGATCTCGGCCCAGGTCGAACCCTCCCAATTGCCGAAGCCGATCTCCCGCAGGCGCGGATCGGTCCGGTATCCCTCCCGCGACAGGCCGAGACTCGTCCGCAGGATCTCCATGGTGCGCCGGGTCCGCTTGAGCGGGCTCGCCACGAACTCCGCATCGGCCAGCCTCTCGCCCGCGGCGGCGGCGAGGCGTTCCGCGACGGCGGCGGCCTGGAACTCGCCGTGCGCGTTCAGATCGGTGTCGCGGCCGCCCTGGAGGCGGCCCTCGGCATTCCAGTCGGTCTGGCCGTGGCGGATGAAGTAGATGCTGACCAACCGTCTCAATCCCGTCCTGCACCGGTGCTCGGAACGGCTCGGAGCGCCACCCGTTCTCGCCGACGGCCGGCAACGTCCGGGTACAGGTCCTGCCCCATGTCGAAGAAGCACAGCAAGCATCATCGCGGCCAGAAACGCGATGACGGCGTGACAGAGAGTGCCGACCTGCATGGATTAGGCCGGACGTCGACCGCCCGCTGGGTCGGCGACGCCGCGCAGGCCGTGCCCGCCGCGCCGGGCGGCCAGCCTCAGATGCCCGTCCGGGCAGCCCCGGGCATCGTCACGGTCGAGCCGGGTGCCCGCTTCGACCTGGGCGCCGTGGACACGGGCGCCGACGGCGGCCTCGACAAGGACTGGGCGAAGGACGCGCTCGCCGAGGAACGGGCGCGCATCGTCGCCCTCCAGGAACGCCTCTATGCCGAGCGGGCCCGCAGCCTGCTGCTGGTCTTCCAGGCGATCGACACCGGCGGCAAGGACGGGACGATCCGGTCCGTGCTGAAAGGCGTCAACCCGCAGGGCTGCGCCGTCACCTCGTTCAAGGTGCCGACGAGCGACGAACGCGATCACGACTTCCTCTGGCGCTACCACGCCCGGACCCCGGGGCGCGGCATGATCGGCGTGTTCAACCGCAGCCACTACGAGGACGTGCTGGTGGTGCGCGTGAAGGGGCTCGTGCCGGACGCGGTCTGGCAGAACCGCTACGGCCGGATCAACGACTTCGAGCGCCTGCTCACCGAATCGGGCACGACGATCCTCAAGTTCTTCCTGCACATCTCCAAGGCGGAGCAGAAGAAGCGTTTGGAGGCCCGCATCGCCGATCCGGAGAAGCACTGGAAGTTCGATCCGGCCGATCTGGTCGAGCGCAAATCCTGGGATGCCTATCAGCAGGCCTTCGCGGACGCGCTGGCCCGGTGCTCGACCCCCGACGCCCCGTGGCTGGTGGTGCCGGCCGATCACAAATGGTTCCGCAACTACGTGATCGCGCGGACCGTGGCGGATACGCTGGAGGCGATGGATCCGCGATTCCCGGAGGCGCCCAAGGGCATCGCGGAATTGACGGTCCCCGACTGAAGGCGAGGGAGCCGCGTCATGCTGGTCGTTCGGGAGGTCGCGGTCTCGGGCTACCGGTCGCTGCGGCGGATCGGCTTCCCGGTCGATGCCCTGTCGGTCTTCGTCGGCGGCAACGGGACCGGCAAGACCAACCTCTACCGGGCGCTCGAGCTGCTGCAGGCAGCGGCGCGGGGCTCGCTCACCCGCGACCTCGCCGCGGAGGGCGGCATGGAGTCGGCGCTCTGGGCTGGCCGGCGCCGGCAGGGGGAACCCGTCCGGATCTGCCTGTCGGCGACGCTGCGCGCGGATAGCCTGGCTCAGGATTTCATCTACGCGGTGGAGATCGGGCTGGTGCCGCAAAATCAGGGCGTCACCCTGGGGGCGGCCTTCGTGAATGAACCCCAGATCAAGACCGAGCGTCTGACGATTCGGACCCGCGGCCGAACGGCGGTGATCCTCGACCGCGACAGGCGCTGCGGGTTCGTCCGGGACGCCGACGGCCGGAAACGCTCGCTGGGCGAGGATCTGCTCCCGACCGAGACGGCGCTCGGCAGCCTTCTCGACGCCACCGGCCATCCGGAGATCGCCCTCGTCCGCCAAGCCCTGACCGCGTGGCGCTTCCACCACGACTTCCGGACGGATGCCGGATCGCCCCTGCGCCGCCCCTGCCTCGCGGTCACGACGCCGACGCTGTCCTCCGACGGGTCCGACCTCGCCGCCCTCCTCGCCACGCTGGCGCATATCCGCCAGGATACCGACGCGATCGACACGGCCGTCGACCACGCCTTCCCGGGCGCCCGGCTGATCCTCCCGGCGCCGGGGCACACGGCCAGCTTCGGCGTCCGGTTCCCCGATTTCCCCACCCGGATCTTCGAGCCGGCCGAATTGTCGGACGGGACCCTGCGTTACCTCGCCCTCGCCGGTGCCCTCCTCGGCTACCGGTTGCCGCCGTTCATCGCCCTGAACGAGCCGGAGACCAGCCTGCATCCGGATCTCATGGACCCTCTGGCGCGGCTGATCGCCCGGGCGGCCGAGCGGACGCAGGTCTGGCTGGTGACGCATTCCGAGCGTCTGGCGGAGGGGATCGCCGAGCACGGCGGCGCCCGGCCGCGCACCGTCATCAAGCGCGACGGCGAGACGTGGATCGCCGGGTTGAAGCTGTCGGGCGAGTTCGAAGAGGCGGAGGCGGAGTGAGACAGCCGCAATTCGTCAAGCGCCCGCCCTCAATCCTTGTCGAGGGTCAGGTCCGGCGCGTCGGGGTTCTTCATGCCAACGACGTGGTAGCCCGCATCGACGTGAAGGATCTCGCCGGTCATGCCGGCCGCCATATCGGAGACCAGATAGGCCGCCGTCTCGCCGACCTCCCCGATGGTCACGGTCCGGCGCAGGGGCGCGTTGTACTCGTTCCACTTCAGGATGTAGCGGAAGTCGCCGATCCCCGAGGCGGCCAGCGTCTTGATCGGGCCGGCCGAGATCGCGTTGACGCGGATGTTCTTCGGCCCGAGATCGGCCGCGAGGTAGCGCACCGAGGCCTCCAGCGCCGCCTTGGCGACGCCCATCACGTTGTAGTGCGGCATCCACTTCTCGGCGCCGTAATAGGTCAGCGTCACGAGCGAGCCGCCCGGGCGCATGATCTTCTCGGCGCGCTGCGCCACCGCGGTGAACGAGTAGCAGGACACGAGGAGCGACTTGGTGAAGTTCTCCTCCGAGGTCTCGATGTAGCGGCCGGTCAGCTCGTCCTTGTCGGAGAAGGCGATGCAGTGGACCACGAAGTCGACGCCCTCGGGGAAGACCCGCGCGGCCTCCTCGAACACCGCGTCGATGGTCGCCGCCTCGGTCACGTCGCAATGGCCGATGACGTGGGCGTCGAGTTCCTTCGCCAGCGGCTCGACGCGCTTGCGCAGGGCGTCGCCCTGATAGGTGAAGGCGAGGTCCGCCCCGTGGGCGCGGGCGCTGCGGGCGATGCCCCAGGCGATCGAGCGGTTGTTGGCGACGCCCAGGACGATGCCCCGCTTGCCCGCCAGAAGGCCCTGCCCGTGTTCCGCCATGATCGATCCCGAAGCGTCGCGGCCCCTCTCGGGGCCGGGGGGCCTCCTTAGCGGAGGCGGCCCGGCGACGGAAGTCCGGCCGGCCTCCCGCGCCTCAGGCCGCCTTCGCGCCGCGCCGGGCCCGGGCGAACTCCATCAGCGCCGCGTCCTCGCCCTCCGGCAGGGCGATGGCGGTGGTGGCGAACAGGTCGCCGGGGCCGCCGTCCTTGCGGGGCAGGCCCTTGCCGCGCAGGCGGAAGGTGCGGCCCGAACTCGTCATCGACGGAATCTTCATCTCGACGGCACCCGTCAGCGTCGGCACGCGAATCGTGCCGCCGAGCACCGCATCCTCCAGCGGCACGTCGACGGTTGTGCGCAGGTCGGACCCGTCCACGGTGAAGCGCGGGTGCGGCCGGATCCGGATGGTCAGCAGGGCATCGCCCGGCTCGCCGCGCGGACCCGCGCTCTGGCCGAGGCCGCGGAGCCGAATGGTCTGTCCGTCGATCACGCCGCGGGGGACGACCACGTCGACCTCGCGGCCGGTGGGCAGATAGAGGCGCAGCTTTTCCTCGCTGGCGACTTGCTCCAGCGTCACGGACAGTTCGGCGGCGATGTCCTCGCCCTTGGGCGTTCCGCGCTGGCCGCCGGGGCCGGCGCCACCCGCGCGAAAGGCCTCGCCGAAGATGTGCGAGAAGATGTCCTCGCCCATCCCGGCACCCATGCCGCCGCCCATGCCGCCTTGCCGGCTGCGGGCCATGCCCTCGAAGTCGAATCCGCCGCCGCGTCCGCCGCCGAATCCCTCGAATCCGGTCGCGCGCGGCCGACCATCGGCGTCGATCTCGCCGCGGTCGAACTGCTTGCGCTTCTCGGCGTCGCCCAGGATCTCGTAGGCCGAATTCGCCTCGGCGAACCGGTCCTTGGCCTTCACGTCGTTGTTGTTGCGGTCGGGGTGGAAGTCCTTGGCGAGCTTGCGGTAGGCCTTCTTGATGTCGGCCTCGCTCGCCCCCTTGGCCACGCCCAGCACGTCGTAGGGATTGCGCATGGAACTCTATGGCTGTGCGGTGTGGAAATTCCACCCGGATGTGGGAAGGCTGTTGCATACCTGCAACGGTCCTGTCCGCGAAAGTCTGCGGGTTCGCGCGGGACGTCAAGCGCTGCCCCTCGCCGTGAGCGCGTGTGGGGCATAACTTCGGCGCGACACCGGGTTGCGCGTCCCGAGCCAGCCTGCCCGGGGGCGAATCAAGGAGCCGAAACCCGATGCGCTACGCCTGCGACCATGTCCATCTGCGCAGCCGCGACGCCGTGCGGGCCGCGGCCTTCTACGTCGAGACCTTCGGCGCGCGGGAGACGAAGCGCGTCGGCGGCGACCCGGTGCAGCGGGTGGTCCTCGAGCTCGGCGGGCTCACGGTGTTCATCGAGCAGGCCCCGGCCGAGACTGCGCCGGCCGGGCCGACGCCGTGCCTCGGCCTCGAGCATATCGGCCTGCGCGTCGACGACATCGAGGCGGCGATGGCGGATCTCACCGCCCGGGGCGTCCCGGTCCGGACCGGGATCACGGAGCGTAGCCCGGACCTGCGGATCGCCTTCGTGGAGGGGCCGGACGGGGCGTTGATCGAGATCCTGGAGCGCAAGTCGGCCTGATGGGGTCCGCGTTCCGATACGGCCGGTGGCTCGCCGGATCGCTGGTGCTGCTCCTGGCCCAGGGTGCCGCGGCGCGGCCGTTCACCGACGCCGCCGGCCGGACCGTCGAGCTGCCGGATCGAGTCGAGCGCGTGCTGGCCGCAGGCCCCCCGGCCGCGGTGCTGCTCTACACCCTGGCGCCCGACCTCATGGCGGGCTGGGTCACCGCACCTCGGCCCGAGGCGCTGCCGTTTCTCGACGCGCGCACCCGGGCGCTGCCGGCCTACGGACGCCTGACCGGGCGCGGCGGCACCGCCAATGTCGAGGCCGTGCTCACCGCCAAGCCGGACCTCATCGTCGATTCGGGCAGCCTCGGGCCGACCTACGCGTCCCTGGCCGACCGGGTTCAGGCCCAGACCGGCATCCCCTACATCCTGCTGGACGGGCGCTTCGCCCGGATGCCGGAGACCTACCGGCAGCTCGGCGCGGCCCTCGGCCGGCAAAGCGAGGCCGACGCCCTCGCGGCCTACGCGGACGACCTGACGGGCACGGTGGCCAAGGCCATCGCCCCCATCCCGGAGGACAAGCGTCCGCGCGTCTATTACGCCCGCGGGCCGCGCGGACTGGAGACGGGCTTTGCCGGCTCGATCAACACCGAGGTGCTGGAGGCGGCCGGCGGCCGGAACGTGGCGCAGGGCGGTGACGGGCGCCTCGGCGCGGTCTCCCCCGAGCAGATCCTGGCCTGGAACCCGGATGTGATCGTCGCCCTCGATCCGGCCTTCGCGGCAACCGTGCGGACGGACCCGCTCTGGCGGGACGTGACGGCGGTACGGGCGGGTCGGATCTCTGTGGTGCCGCTTCAACCGTTCCCGTGGTTCGACGCGCCGCCGGGGGTCAATCGGCTCATCGGCCTGCGCTGGCTGGCGGGGCTGCTCCACCCGGACCTGTTCCCCCAGCCGATGCCGGAGGTGGTGCAGGACTTCTACCGCCGCTTCTATCACGTGGATCTCGACACCGCGCAGGCGGCCGCGCTGCTCACGGGCGCCCAGCCGAGCGCACCGCCGAGCGCACCGCATTGAGCCGGGAGCCGGCGATCGCCGCCGTCACGGCGCGGGTCCACCGGGGCGTCCGGGTCTCGGCGGCGCTGCTCGCCGGGGTTGCCCTCCTGATGCTGGCCATGCTGGGGCTCGCGATCGGAAAATATCCGGTCCCCCTGGCGGATCTGGCGAACGTGCTCGGGCACCGGCTGCTCGGCCTGCCGGCCCGGGCACCGGCGGCGGTCGACACGGTGGTGATGCAGGTGCGCCTGCCACGGGTCGTGGCCGCCCTGGTGATCGGCGCAGCCCTGTCGGCGGCGGGGGCGACTTATCAGGGCCTGTTCCGCAACCCGCTGGTCTCGCCCGACATCCTCGGCGTCTCCGCGGGCGCCGGGCTCGGGGCCGTGCTGGGGATCTATCTCGGCCTGCCGGTGGCGCCGATCCAGGCGCTCGCCTTCCTGGGCGGCCTCGGCGCGGTGGCGGCCGTGTACGGCGTCGGGCTCGCGGTGCGGCGCCATGATCCGGTCCTGACCCTGGTGCTGGCGGGTGTCGCGGTCGGCGCCGTGCTGGGCGCGGGCATCTCGCTCCTGAAGGTGCTGGCCGACCCCTACAACCAGTTGCCGGCGATCACCTTCTGGCTGCTCGGCAGCCTGTCCTCGGTCACCCTGGGCGATATCGGCGCGGTGCTGCCGATGATGCTGCTGGGCCTCGCGCCGCTGATTCTGCTGCGCTGGCGGATGAACCTGATGAGCCTCGGGGACGAGGAGGCCCGGGCGCTCGGCGTCGAGACGCGGATCCTGCGGCCGGTGCTGATCGCCGGGGCGACCCTGGTCACGGCGGCCGCGGTCTCGATGACCGGGGTGATCGGCTGGATCGGGCTGATCGTGCCGCACATCGCGCGCCTGCTCGTCGGGCCGGATTACCGCCGGCTGCTCCCGGCCTCCCTGACGCTCGGGGCCGGCTATCTCCTGATCGTCGACCTGATCGCGCGGAATGCCGGGACGATCGAGGTACCGCTGGGCATCCTCACGGCCCTGGTCGGCGCCCCGTTCTTCCTGTGGCTGCTGGCGGCCGGCCGGAATCGGATCGGATGATGCTGCTCCAGGTCGAGGATCTGGCCTACGGCTACGCCGGCCGCACCGTCGGGTCGGGCGTCGCGTTCGGCCTCTCGGCCGGCGAGGTGCTGTGCCTGCTCGGGCCCAATGGCGGCGGCAAGACGACCCTGCTCAAGACGCTGCTGGGCCTGCTCCCCGCCCGGGCTGGAAAGATCCGGCTCGACGGCTCGGATCTGTCCCGGCTGTCGCGGACCCGGATCGCTCGGGTCATGGCCGCCGTGCCGCAGGCGCACGCGGCGTATTTCCCGTTCACGGTCCGCGACATGGTGATGATGGGGCGGGCGAGCCGGCTCGGGACGTTCGCGGCGCCCGGCCCGTCCGATCATGCTGCGGCCGAGCGGGCGCTCGCCACGCTCGGGATCGGGCACCTGGCGGGGGCCGTCTACACCGAGATCAGCGGCGGCGAGCGGCAGCTCGCCCTGATCGCCCGGGCGCTCAGCGGGGAGCCCCGGCTCCTCGTCATGGACGAGCCGACCGCGAGCCTCGATTTCGGCAATCAGGCCCGGGTCCTCGGGCAGATCCGCCGGCTCGCGCTGGCCAACATCGCCGTGCTGTTCTCCACCCACGATCCCGGCCACGCCCTGCTCTGCGCCGACCGGGTGATGGCCCTGCACGCGGGGCGGCTCGTCGCCGACGGTCCGTCCACCGAGACGGTGACGCCGGCGCTCCTGCGCCTGATCTACGGAATCGACGTGGTGATGGCCCCCGTGCCCGGCATCGCGGCGCCGGTCTGTGCGCCGGTGATCCGCTGAGCTCCATCCGCCCGACCGCGCTGAACCGCCGTCGCTTCGAAAGCCGGCCGTCGATCGTGGCGATCCGGAGCGGAGACCAGTCCCGCACCGCCTCGCGGAGGACCCGGACGCGGGCGTGGCACGCGCAGGCGGCCGACGAGAGGGCCGCGCGATCGAGGATCGTGATGCGATCACCGACGAGCCAACCGGCGGCGCTACATGGCCGAACGTGGCGGTGTCAGCGGTCCGGTTGTCACGGGTGGTGGCGACCAGAGCCGGCACGGTGTGGGCGCAGGGGAAGTGACGTGCTTCACCCGCTCATAAACTTCGAAGGCGGTCTGGCCTCGGGCGTCGGTGATCCGCTCCCGTTGCCACGCGTTCAGCGCTCGGCCCGGATCCGAGGGCGCGTCGAGAAGGGGATCGCCCGTTCGGCCGGCACTGTCGCATGGCATCGGGCTCGGAAAGATGTGGGACGACAGGCTCCCGAAGGGATCCTCCCAGGCGCGCCCAGCCTCGACCGGGCCCCGACACTGACCTTAACTTAGGTTTCCGATCACAGCCCGAGACTACTTGTCGGTGCAAAGCCCCTGTTCCGACAAGTGCTTGTGCTCCCGCGGATCGCAATCGGTGGTGAGGAACGAGGCCCAATCAGACGGCGTACCGTAGAAGGCGTTGCGATCGACGTCGCCCTGCACGCCGGGGACGCGTCCGGTCGAGGTGAACTGCCAGAGCATCCATTTCCGGTTGACGAATCTCTGTTCCGGCTCGGCCGCGGTGGAGCGCAACCAGTGCGGATAGTCGGGCAGTTCGCCCTCCAGCACATCCTTGTGGAACGTGATATCGGTGTAGATGATCGGGCGCTTGCCGGTGTAGCGCTCCATCTCCTCGAGCATCTCGGTGACCATCGCGAGTGCCTGCGCCTTGGGCAGCTTCTTCGGGCAGGTCTGCGAATGGCCGTTCCACTCGACGTCGAGCACCGGCGGAAGGGCGGTGGGGTCGTTCGGGACGTTCCGCTTAAACCAGTCCATCTGCTCCTTGGCGGAGCGGCACCAGAATACGAAGTGATAGGCACCCCGCGGAACGCCGGCCCGGGCCGCGCCGTCCCAGTTGGTCCGGAAGCGCTCGTCGACGTGGTCGCCGCCCTCGGTCGCCTTGATGAAGGCGAACTGCGTCCCGGCAGCCCGGACCGAGGCCCAATCGACGTTGCCCTGCCACTTCGAGATGTCGATGCCCTGGATCGGGTGCAGCTTGGCCTTGGCCACGCCGGGATGGGGCTTGGCATCGCCCTTGGTCGGGTAGAAATCGTTGTTGGAGGCGCAGGCCGCCAGGCCGGCGAGAACCACCGCCGCGGCGACCCGACCCACGAGCCGGCGGGCGGCCCTCAGCCGCCCGGTCACGCCGAGCATTTCGCAGAGGACGGAAGCGCGCGAGAGCTGATCGATTCGCGACATCAGGTGTTGAGCCCGCCACCGAAGAAGCGCCACAGACAGGCGTATTCGATGGCCCCGGCGCGGTTAACGGACCTTTGCGATCATTGCGGCGGAATTCCGAGATGCGTTGCATCGCCGCGACATACGCAGGGGATCCCACGGTGTTGCACAGGATGACGTCCGGCTAAGTGCCGGTCCCGCAACGTGAGTTCGGTCACAACGCCGTGAGCAAGCAAATCTTCACCATAGGGTACGAAGGCCTGGATTCGGAGCGCCTCGCCGGCATCCTGCGCGATGCCGGCGTTCACATGCTGGCGGATGTCCGGGCGGTGGCAAATTCGCGCAAGCGCGGCTTCTCGAAGGGCGCGCTCGGGGCGTCACTGCGGGAGGCGGGGCTGGACTACACCCACCTGCGCAGCCTCGGGACACCGAAAGCCGGCCGGCAGGCGGCGCGGGCGGGCGACGCGGCGCTGCTGCGCCGGATCTACTGCGAGGAGGTGATCGATACCGCCGCCGGGCAGACAGCCCTGGATGAACTCGCGGTCCTGGCCGCGGCGACACCGCTCTGCCTGCTCTGCTTCGAGCGCGATCCGTCCATCTGCCACCGGCGCATCCTGGCGGAGCGCCTGGCCGAGCGCGGATTTGCGATCCAGGATCTGTAAGGCGGCGTGCCGGGGGACGGCGAACGGGATCGTCCGCCGCGCCTTCCCTCCCCCGATTGCGGGGCGGGAAGGTGACGGATGCGCCCGTTCTCAGGCCGGGAAGCGGGGGCCCGTCAGCGATCCGTGCGGCGGCATTTCGCGTGCACCGAGCGCGTCGACGAGTTTCCGGAACGGGCGCACCGCGGCGCCGAGCCGTGACGGCGGGGCGACGGGCCGCGTCCGCCGATCCGAATCGGCGACCGGCTCGACCGGCATGTACAGCGCGTCGAAGAACGGGATCTCCAGAAGCGTGGCGCCGACCGCGTCGGTGATCACCAGGGAGGCGGCGAGCAGCCGCGGGTCGCCGCCGTGCTGGCGCATCAGCCCCTGCACGATGGTGCGCGCGGCGGTCCGGGCGGCCTCGACGTCGGCCACGCACTGCGCGGCCGAGGCCGGCAGCGACGCTTCGCCGAGACGGATCGTGAAGTGGGCCTGGATCATGAAGCCTCCTCGGGCCGGATATGCGCGTCAGGCCGCCTGCGCGCCGTCGGCAGCCTCGGCGGCCGGCTTCGGGTCGAAGGCATCGGCCAGGAGTTCGAGGCGCCGGGCCATGTCGCGCACTTCATTCAGCGCGATCGACTTCTGGCCCTCCTTGACCGCACGGGTGATGTCGCTGACCTGCGCGGTGGCGATCCGCTTGAGTTCCTCGGCGAGTTGCTGGCAGGTCATCATCGCATCCGGGCCCGGTCTGTCGATCCGAGCCGGAACCGTGGCGCGCCGGCGCTTACCAAGGCGTTTCCCCGGGCAGCGGCGCCTGTGGACAAGGTGGGGATCGCAGGGACGGCTCAACCCGGAAGGTGGTGCACCGCGATCATTCGGGCTGCGGTGCGCGTCTTCACGCCGAGCCCGGCCTGAAAGACTTCGCGATGCTCGGTGACATTCCGTCGGATCAGCCCAGGCACCTCGCTGAGGCAGTGCGTCTTGCCGCGCGAGAGCCGGTGCGCGTCGTCACGCCCCCGGGTAGTCGGCTCCGAGGCTGGTCTCCCGCCAAGCCTCGATCTCGGCGAGTGCCTGCTTGAGCCGGGTCGTGACGGCGTCGTAGCCCCAGGCGCCGAGGACGAGGTGGCGCGGCGGGGCGTCCATCTCGGCCACCCGGATCATCGCCTCGCCGGCCCGCACCGGATCGCCGGCCTGCGTGCCGCTCTTCTCCGACGTCGCCTTGAGGCGCACGCCCGCGGTCCCGGCGTAATCGGAAATCGCGTTCGGCGTCTGAACGAGGGAACGCCCGGCCCAATCGGTGCGAAACGGCCCGGGCTCGATGCAGGTGACGCGGATCCCCAGCGGCCCGACCTCGGCCGCCAGGGAATCCGAAAACCCCTCCACGGCGTGCTTGGTGGCGGCATAGTAACCCGAGGCCGGGAAGCCCACGAAGCCCGCCACGGAGGTGATGTTGAGGATGCGGCCGGATTTCTGCGCGCGCATCACCGGAAGCACCGCCCGGGTCAACGCGAACAGCCCGAACACGTTCGCGTCGAACTGGGCGCGGATCTTGTCCTCCTCGCCCTCCTCGATCGAGGACTGATAGCCGTAGCCCGCATTGTTCACGAGCACGTCGATCCGCCCGAATGTTTCGTGCGCAGCGCCGACAGAAGCCGCGATCCCGCCGGGTTCGGTCACGTCGAGGGACAAGGCGAGGACGCGGTCCTCGGCGCCCTGCGCGAGGTCGGCGACCTTGGCGCGGTCGCGGGCCGTCACCACGACGCGCCAGCCGCGCCCGACGACGAGCCTCGCCAGTTCCCGGCCGAAGCCAGTCGAGCAGCCGGTGATGAACCAGACCGGATTGGTGTTCTGCGTCATGGCGTATCCTGGTCAGGGCGTTGCGGCCGGCTCCGTCAAGCGATCGACCGAGAGCAGGTAGGCGATCAGCGCCGTCTGCTCGTCGGGCGACACGCCCGAACCGGCATCCGCCCAGAAGGCATGCCCCTTCCCGGTAACCCGCGCGATCCGCGCCGTATCCGAGGCGGCGTTCGCGGCGACCACTTTTGCGCGCAGGTCGCGGTCGACGAGCGCCCGCAGGCTGTTGGCGGGATCCGGGGCAACACCCCTGTAGAGCGTGCCGGGCACGCCGAGCTGATTTGCGGCATCGGGACCGACGGCGACGCCGGAATCGTGCAGGTAGGGCGCCGTCCAGGCAAGGCCGACGAGGTTCGGCACCTTGTAGCCGCCCTCCGTGCCGCCCTGTCCCCAGGCGAGGCGGACCTGCGCCAGTGCCTCGCCGGCGAGCGGTACCGGGCGGATCGCCGGCCTATCGGGGAGGGGAAACGGCGTGTCGACGGCGAACATCGTCGGCGGCGACAGGCGCGCCTCCATCTTGGCCCCGGCCCGTGCGCGGGTCGGCTCCGTACCGATCTCCGCCTCCGGGATGATCCGATGGTTGGTCAGCGCCGGTCCGGAATGGCAGGCGCCGCAGCCGGCCTTCTCGAACACCGCGCGGCCGGCGCGCACCTTATCCGCATCCTGTCCGGAGGCCGGGGGATGCAGCAGGTTCTGGAAGGCCGACATCGCGTTGTTGGCGTGATTCACCGGCTCCCCGGGGACCGAGGTGAACAGACCGTTGTCGGTCACGTAGTTGGTGGCCGGATAGGTCGGCAGCACCGCGTAGCTGTTCAGGCCCGGCGAGGCCGGCGTCGGGTCGACGCTCCTCAGCACCTCGGACGGGCTTCAACCGCCGTCCGGCTCGTAGCGGAACGCGTCGGTGGCAGCCCCCCGCAGGACGATGCCGAGATACGTTTCCGGATCCATGCCGAACAGCCAGGGCGCGGCCGCCGCGAGCTGGGTCGTGTCGGAATTGGCGGCGTGGACGTTGTTGTTGAGCGAGGACAGGCCCGCGAAGGGGCCGATCGCCTCGCGCCCGCTCCAGCTATAGGGCTCGCCGTAGGCGGAAAAGCTCGACGGGATCGAAGTCGGGTTCGTGACGCGGTCGGCCGAGGAGTCGAAGCTGCCCGGCGGCCAGCTCGCCACCTGCACTTTGGTGGCCGCCTCCACCGCCGCCGCGTCCGGTAGCGCCGGCCCCGTACTGGTCGAGCCGGTGTGCTGGGGGTCGGCACTCGGCCGGGCATCGACCTCCGTCACGCTGGCGTGCATGAAGTAGGCCGAGGAATTCTTGGCGAGCGCCATCAGCAGCCCGGCATTGAGATCGACGTTCGGCGCGCCCTCCACGACCTTGCCGGTGCCGGGATCGACCGCCGCGTGGCAGAGCGCGCAGGTGATACCCATGCGCAGGTGGCCTCGGTCGTAGAAGGTCCTGATGCCGATGATGAAGGCGCCGCCCTTCGGCACGTCGAGCCCGGTCGGGACCAGTTCGCCCTTCCTGTAGACGCGTTCGCCGATGCGCATGTCGCGCGCCATGGCGACCTGAAGGTTGGTGGTGCCCTGCCCGCCGAGCTTGGCCACCGCCAGGGCGACCTCCGTCGGCGTCAGGCCGCCGTCGAGCATGCCCATCACGTCGGTGAGGAACACCTCGTTGCCGAACGTTTCTTGATAGAAGGCTCGCCGCCCGCGCTCGACCATGGCGGGATCGATCGCCACGGCGGTCCCGCCTGGCGCCAGCTCCGTCCGGCCGCTCTCCGTGGCGTTCAGGCGATCCGCCTCGGCCCGCGAGACCCGGCGCCCGAGGATGTCGAAGGCGGTCTGGATCGGGTAGCGGTCGGCGTTGAGCAGGTCTGCTCGGTCGGGCATGGGCGCATAGCTGAAGCGTCCGAGGCTCGCGGTGGCGCCGATCGCGACGGCCGCGACGCCGGCACCGATCAGAAAGCGGCGTGGCCAGCCCATGGGTCTCGAATTCCCCCGCGCATCCACCCTGCGGACGCGTGGCGGTGGACGGACGCGATAAACCGCCGGACAATGCCAGGGTTCATTTCCTCGGGCGGGACCGGGTGTCGCGTCAGTATCCCCGGGCGTTATCGATCCCCTGCGGGGGCTGCCCGGTTCGCCGGAACGCCCGCAGGTTGGCCGCCACCGTGGCGGCCGCGGACGGCATGTCGGTCGGTCCCGAGACGTGCGGCAGCACGGTCACGCCCGGATGAGCCCAGAGCGGGGACTCGGCCGGCAGAGGCTCCACCTCGAACACGTCGAGCACCGCGTGCGCGAGGTGGCCGCGATCCAAGGCGGCGATCAGGTCCGCCGTCACCACGATCGGCCCGCGGGCGAAGTTGATTAGCGCCGCGCCGGGCTTCAGCGCCGCCAGGCGCTCGGCGTTCACGAGGCCGCGCGTCTCCGGCGTCAGCGGCATGAGACAGACGAGGATGTCGCATCGGGCGAGCATCGCCGGAAGCGCCTCGATGCCGTGGACCGCCTCGATGCCCGGAACGGCCTTCGGGCTCCGGCTCCACCCGGAAACGCGAAAGCCGGCTCCGCGGAGCCGGTCCGCCGCCGCGACCCCGAGGGCGCCGAGCCCGAGCAGGCCGACCTGCGTGTCGGCGGGCTTCCGATAGGGGTGCGAGCGCCAGAGGCCGGCGCGCTGCTGCCGCGCATAGGCCGGCATGTCCCGCTGGAGATAGTAGGTCCAGGCCAGCACCGCCTCCGCCATGGTGCGGGCCATCTCGCGGTCCACCAGCCGCACGATCGGCAGGGGCCGGTCGAAGGCGTTGACCAGCCGTTCGACGCCGGCCCACAGGCTCTGCACCCAGACGAGACTTGGCAGGGCCGCCACCTCGGCGGGATCGGGGTTGGCCACGATGGCAACCCGGGCGGCGCCCCGCTCCGCATCATCCATCAGGCGGAACGGGACGATCCGCTCCTCGGGCATCGCGGCCGCCAGGACCGCGAGCGTGTCCGCCTCCTGCGTCTTGCCCTTGCACCCGATGAGGGCGATCGCCTCTGCCATTCTGGACTCCGCACCGACCCGACCGCCGGGGCCGCGACGCACCAAGCAGGCGCTGTGCCCGAGTCCGTGCGGATCGCCAACCGGTAACGGGATCAGCGCGCCTCGATCAGCGCGGGATAGACGAACCGGACATGGCGGCGGCTCTCCGGGATCGCGGCTTCAACGCGGCCCCGGATGCTACCGGTCGTGCTGGGCGTCAGCGGCTCCGCCGGCCGCAGGCTCCAGCGCTCGGCCGCCGGCATCTGCATGCGGGACTTCGGTCGTTCGAGTTGCGCATCGGCACCCTCCGAGGGGACGGTGGCGAGGCCCGCGAGCGTCATCAGGCTGAGCATCGCCCAGCGGGCGAGGCAGCGACGGGGGGAGGCAGGACGGCAAGACATGACGGGGCACCGCGTGGATGCCTCAGGTCTGCCCGCACCAGATGAAGACGCGTTCGAACCGAATCGATTCCCAACCCGTTCCCAACACCTGCCTGGAGTTTCGGTAAATGCCGGCTGTGCAGGCACGGTAAACGGCCCGTTCGGGAGGACATGCGCACATGACGAGCAAGGTCGAGGGGAGTTCCGGAACGCCGGAGCGGGCGGAGATCGGCCGCGTGATCGACACCGACATTTCGGCACGCCTCGACCGATTGCCCTGGGGCCGGTTCCACGTCCTCGTCATCGTGGCGCTGGGGATCACCTGGGTGCTCGACGGTCTGGAGGTGACGCTTGCCGGCTCCCTGGTCGGCGCCCTGCGCAAGCCGCCGATGTCGTTCTCCGAATTCGACGTGGGGCTCGCCGCCTCCTGTTATCTGGTGGGTGCGGTGACGGGCGCGCTCGGCTTCGGCTGGCTCACCGACCGGATCGGCCGCAAGAAGCTGTTCTTCATCACGCTGGCCCTCTACCTCGTCGCCACGGCGGCGACTGGATTGTCCTGGAGTGTCTGGAGCTTCTGCGTCTTCCGCTTCTTCACCGGCGCGGGGATCGGCGGCGAGTACACGGCGATCAACTCCACCATCCAGGAGCTGGTCCCGGCCCGGGTCCGGGGCTGGACCAACCTCGTCATCAACGGCTCGTTCTGGATCGGCGCCGCGCTCGGCTCGTTCATGTCGATCGTGCTGCTGAAGCCGGAGGTGATCGACCCGGCCTGGGGCTGGCGGGTCGCCTTCTTCACCGGCGGCGCCATAGGTCTCGTGATCCTGCTCCTGCGCACCTGGATCCCCGAGAGCCCGCGCTGGCTCGCGACCCACGGCTACGCCGCGGAGGCCGACCGGGTCGTCACCGGCATCGAGAAGCGCTTCACCGACGAGGGCGTCACCCTGCCGCCGGTGGATGAGAGCAAGCGCATGAAGGTCCGCACCCGCGACCACACCCCGCTCTCAGAGGTGTTCAAGGCGCTGTTCGTGACGAGCCGGAAGGAGACCATGGTCGGTCTCGCGCTGATGATCGCGCAGGCTTTCTTCTACAACGCGCTGTTCTTCACCTACGCGCTGGTGCTGGAGCGGTTCTACGACGTGCCGGGCAACAGCGTCGGCTGGTATCTGCTGCCCTTCGCGCTCGGCTCGTTCCTCGGCCCGCTGCTGCTCGGGCGGCTGTTCGACACGATCGGCCGGCGGGCGATGATCGGCTTCACGTACGGGATCTCGGCGCTGCTCCTCGTGGCCGTCGGCCTGCTGTTCCGGCTCGACGTGGTCGGCCCGGTCGGGCAGACCGCGGCCTGGATGGTGGTGTTCTTCTTCGCCTCGGCGGCCGCGAGCTCGGCCTATCTCACGGTCTCCGAGACCTTCCCGCTGGAAATCCGGGCGCTCGCCATCGCGGCCTTCTATGCGGTCGGCACCGGCATCGGCGGCGTCTCGGGGCCGCTGCTGTTCGGCAGCCTCGTGGAGACCGGCTCGCGCGACTGGGTGCTGTTCGGCTACGGGCTCGGCGCCGTTCTGATGCTGGTCGCCGCGGTGGTCGGCGGGATCTGGGGGACGGCGGCCGAGGGGAAATCGCTGGAGGAGGTGTCGAAGCCGCTGGCGACGGCATGAGCGTATTCGGCGAAATGCACGGATTCGGAACAGGCAGGCTCGCAGCATCCTGAGGTGCAGCGGGTTGCCTTCGCTACGCCATTTCGGACCGTCCAACTCGGACAGACGGGATCACCGCACCGTAGCGCGCGACGATCCTGTCTGGTGTGACCGACCGAAGCCCCGCAGCGATCGCCTGGACAATAAGAAGGCGGTCGAACGGATCGCGTTGAATTGCAGGGAGGCTTGCAACGGCAGTAGCGTGTGCACCCAGCACGGCGATTTCGAAATGGCCACGGTCCCTTAGTGGCTCGCGAAGGAGGCGGGCATCGATGAGACAGTCCGCTCGACCTGATCCGCCCTCAATCGCGAACTCCCAAAGGCTGGCTGCGCTGAACGGAAGCGTCTTGGCCTGATCCTCAATCACGTCACGCGCGGTGCTCGGCAGGCGACGGGATTCCGCAGCCGCCCAGAGCACTTTATGAGTATCGAGAAGGCGGCTCGCCGCCCTTCGAAAAGCGCCTCGATCTCAACACCGCCCAAGCGATCGAAGTCGACCGGAACGTGCATGCAATCTGCCAGGAAGCCGATCCGCTGTTCATCGAGAACCGGACGCCCGTGACATGGGACCACCCGGACCAGCGCATCGCCATTGCGGGTGATGAAGGCATCACCCGAGACCACCCGATCCACCTATCGAGACAGGTCAATCCTGGCCTCGTTCGGGGTGATCGTGCGCATCGAACCCATCCGCAGGAGCATGTCGTCTCAGCGCGTGGCCGAACGCAGATCCCTCACGCCCCCTTCCGCCACACCTGCCCGTGATAGACGAAGGTCCGGCTCTCGTTGGCCAGGGCCGCGAGGCCCTGGAAGGCCGGGTCGTGGACGGTGATGACGCTGGTGGGGATCTTGCGCATCATTTCGGCGAAGGGCGCCTTCCGTTCGAAGGCCTCGCGAAACCCGCTTTCCTTCAGAACCTTGACGATCCGGGGGGCGATGCCGCCGCCGATATAGACGCCGCTGGTGGCCAGGAAGGTCAGCGCGAGGTCGCCGCAAACGCGGCCGAGCAACCGGCCGAACAGTTCCAGCGTCTCGGCGGCGTGGGGGTCGGAGGCGTCGAGCCCCGTCTCGGTCACCGCCGCGGGATCGATCTTCTCGTGCGGCTGGCCGGTGCGGACATGCGCCACCGCCGCGTGCAGCCGGGCGAGCCCGGGGCCGGACAGTACCGATTCCACGGTGATCCGGTCCTCGACCCGCTCCAGCGCGTGCCACACCGTCTCCTCGAAGGCGTCTGCCGGGCCGAAATCGGTGTGGCCGGCCTCGGTGGAGACGATCGCGAGGTGCGTCGTGTAGGGCACCAGAGCGGCGGCGCCGAAACCGGTGCCCGGTCCCAGCACGACGCGCGCACCGCCGGAGATCGGCGGGCAGGGCCCGACCGGCGTGAGATCGTGCGGTTCGATGCCGGCGGCACCGGCCGCCACCGGCACGTAATCGTTCACCACCACCGCGGAGGACAGGCCGAAATCCTCGCCGATACGCTGTCCGGCGATCCGCCAATGCGCGTTCGTGAGCTGGTTCACCGGCCCGTCGACCCGGCCGCCCATCGCCAGGATCGCCGAGCGGGGCGGCGCCAGGTCACCGCCTTTGGCCAGCGACGCCTTGATGGCGCTCGACGGGTCGGGATGATCGGCCGTCGCCTCGTGCGAGAGGAGCCGGGGCTGGCCCCCCTCGGCCTCGATCAGGCCGAAGCGTGCATTCGTGCCACCGATGTCGCCGACCAGGACCGGAAACTCGAACATCGCTAGGTGCCTCCGCTCATTGGACCGTCGATGGCGGTTCATTCGCCGCGCAGCCCCGGGCGCGCAAGCCCCGCCGGGCCCGGAAACGCCTATCGTGGCGTGTCCGCCGTCGGGCGCCCCCGGCCGATCGCCCCGAGATGCGTATCGCCGAAGCCGCTCGCGTATTTGAGGCCGTATCCGAGCATGCGATCAAGCCCGATATGCGCAAGCCAGATCAAGGCCAACCCGAGCAGGAGGGGCTGGCCGAGCGCCATCGCCGCGCATAGGCCGATCAGCGGCGGCGTCACCGTATGGGCCGCGTTGTACGCGAGGGCGCCCGGGCCGGGGCCGGCGGCGTAACCCAGCATGCTGAGATCCGGGACGAACAGCAGGGCCGCGAAGATCCACCAGGATTGCCCGAGCCAGGCATAGGCCGCGACCGAGCAGGCGAGCAGACAGGCCCCCTCGATCCGCAGGATGGTCCGGGGGCCGCCCACGAAACCGTCCGACATCGCGATATCCCTCGGACGCTGCTCGGGTCAGGCCGTCGGCAGAGATGCCGGATCGATGAGGCCGCCCGCGGCCCAGTCGTGCAGCAGGGCGCGGACGGCGGCAGGATCGGGCAGGCGGCGGCGCGCGACGGTCTCGCCGTCGCCGACCCGGACGGCGATGCCGCCATCCGCGTTGACCACTGCGAAGGCGATCTCGTCGGTCCGATCGTCGCCGAAGAAGACCGGCACCCGCCCGCGATAGGGGCTCTCCTCCATGAAGGCGCGGATCGCGTGGGCCTTGGTGGCCTCGGCCGGCACGATCTCGCCGACCGCCTTGCCGAGCTGCAGCCGGTAATCCGTGCCGAGCGCCTCCGCGGCGGCCTTCACCAGCGCCTCGGCGCGCGCCGCATCGTCGGGATCCGCGAGACGCCAGTGCACCGCCACGGAGGCGCCCTTGTCCTCGATCAGGACGTTCGGCAGCGCGGCGCTCTCCGCCTCGAGCCGTGCGACCTGCCGGCGCAGGTCCGGATGATCCTCCGCCCGTCCGCCGCTCAGCGCGCCGCCGAGCCTGCGCTCGACGCCGTGCAGCCCGGCGGCGTCGAGGCGCGACGGCGCCAGGAAACCGTCGATTACCGCGACCGGGCGGCCGGTCACGATCGCCAGCGCGCCGCCCAGGTGTTCGCGCAGCCGCTCCAGCGTTTCCACGAGGCCGGCCTCGACCACGACCGCGTCCGGCCGCGGTGCGATCTCGGCCAGGGTGCCGTCGAAGTCGAGGAAGAGGGCGATGTCCATCGCGGGCGGTCCCGGGCTCGAATGTGCGCCACGGGCTAGCACGAGCGGGCCTCCCGACAAACGGCGGCGCGACCGCCCTATATCCGGTCGCGCACGCATTGCACGGGGATCCGCATGATCTGGCCGCCGACACGCCCCGCACCGGACCCGGTCAGGCCGGGGGAGGAGAGCGTCTGGGATTATCCGCGCCCGCCGCGGCTTGAGGCGGTGCGGGCGCGGCTGCGCGTGGTGCTCGGCGACGCTGTGATCGCGGAGACGGAGGCCGGCTTCCGGGTTCTGGAGACCTCCCACCCGCCGACCTACTACCTGCCACCGGGCGACATCGCGGCGGGTACGCTCGTGAACCCGCGGCGCGGCGGCATCTGCGAATGGAAGGGTCAGGCGCGGCTCTTCGACGTTCAGGGCGGCGGCAAGGCCGCATCCGGGGCCGCCTGGACCTACCCGGATCCGACACCGGATTTCCGCGCGATCGCCGGCTACGTCGCGTTCTACGCCGGGCCGATGGATGCCTGCTTCGTCGGCCCGGACCGGGCCACGCCGCAGCCCGGCACCTTCTACGGCGGCTGGATCACCCCGGGCATCGTCGGCCCGTTCAAAGGTGCACCGGGCACGATGGGCTGGTGATTTTCACCTCCCGTCCCCTTACGCTTGAGGACAGACACGGCGTGGAGACCGCATGAGCGCGCTGACCGACACCGATCCCAAGGGCGCCGGCTTCGATCCGGGGGCGCTCGCCCGGATCGAGCCCTGGATGGACCGCCTCGTGGCGGATGGACGGCTCGCGGGCCTGTCTGTGACGGTGGCGCGGCGGGGGCGGATCGCCTTCGCGCGCGCCTGCGGCCAAGCCGACCTCGCCCGGGAGACGCCGTTCACCCTCGACACGGTGGCGCGAATCTACTCGATGACCAAGCCGCTCACCTCGGTGGCGGTCATGCAGCTCTACGAGCAGGGCCTGTTCCAGCTCGACGATCCGATCGCGCGCGTGCTGCCGGAATTTTCCGAGATGCGCGTCGCCGTGGGCGGCAACCGGGCGAAGCTGGAGACCGAGCCGGCGCGCCGGCCGATCACCGTGCGCGACCTCCTCACCCACACCGCCGGCATGACCTACGGCTTCATGGAGGCCACCTTGGTCGATGCACAGTACCGCGAGCACGGGATCGACTTCCTCGCACGCGAAGGCACGCTCGCCGAGATGACCGCCCGGGTGGCGAAGCTGCCGCTCCTCGCCCAGCCGGGGACGGCCTGGAACTACAGCGTCGCCACCGACGTGCTCGGCCAGTACGTGGCAGCCGTGAGCGGCCGACCGTTCGCCGACTATCTTCGCGATTTCGTGATCGAGCCGCTCGGCATGGCCGCCACCGACTTCCACGTCCCACCCGCGCTGATGCCGCGCTTCTGCGCGGCCTACGCGTATGACCGCGAGCGTCGGCTGCGCCGGTTCGACGATTCGGTCGAGACGGCCTTCGCACAGCCGCCGGCCATCGCGTCGGGCGGGGGCGGCCTGGTCTCGACGAGCGCCGACTATCAGCGCTTCTGCCGGATGATCCTCAACCGCGGCACGCTCGACGGCCATCGCCTCCTCGGCCGCAAGACCGTCGACCTGATGCTCGCGAACCACCTGTCCGGCGACCTCGCCGCGATGGGGACCCCACGCTTCGCCGAGACCTCCTACACGGGGATCGGCTTCGGCCTGGGCTTCTCGGTGATGCTGGATCCGGCCCGCGCGCAGATCCTCGGCAGCCCCGGCGAGGCTGCCTGGGGCGGTCTCGCCTCGACGGCGTTCTGGATCGATCCCGCCGAGGATCTCTCGGTCGTGCTCATGACGCAGCTCGTGCCGTCCTCGGCGCTGCCGATCCGGCGGGAGCTGCGCGTCCTAACCTATGCGGCGCTCGCGGCGTGAGCCCCACTCACTCCTGAGCTGGGGTTCCGGTCGCGGGCTTCGGGGCGGGTCTCGCGGCCGCCTTCGCGGTGGCCGGCCGCGCGCCGGCGGTGGTGCCGGTGGCCGGGGTCGCGAATTCCGGATCGGTGCGCGGGCCGTTCGGGCCATTGGTCGGTCCGGCGAGCTGACCCGAGGCGAGGTCGGTGACCTTGGTCCAGGTCTGCGACTTGCACAGGAACGCGATCAGGCAGCCGCGGACGGTCAGCTCACCGGGCGACTCAGTCCAGATGGTGACATCGTACGATTTGCCGTCCTCGGAATTGTAGATCTTGCCCTCGTAACGGGCGTCGGCATTCGGCTTCAGGCCCATCACGAGCTGATGGCCGAGCGAGGGGCGGGTCTGCTTCTTCGGATCGGGATTCTTGAAATCGATCCGCGGTTCGCCCTTGTCGTTGAGCGGCACCTTCAGCCAGACCACGTAACCGCACAGGCGGTCGCCCGCGGCCCCGCATCGCTCGAAGCGCACGCGGGCGCGCCCATCCTCGGTGAGATACGTGCCGGTCGGATCGATCGGGGTCGCCGCCTGCGCGGCGCCCGCCAGCACCGGGAGCGCCAGGATCGCGAGCGGTGCAATCCGGCGACCGATCGAAGAAAACCGCATACCCGAACTCCTATGCCTCGCGGGCCGTGGGGGGACCGGACCGCTCGCGTGCGGGAAGGCCCCTGCCTCGCGTCATCGCGCTCGCACCGGGCCGAGCACCGGGTGGGACGCGCCTCTGCCCCGCCCTCTCCCGCGCGAAGTTGTCCGCATCATGACACGACAGCCCAGGGCTGAAAGCGTGCGGCCTCATGTCGACCTCACAGACGGGTCGGCGGCGCGCCGTGCGCAGGGCCGAGGGGGCGCTGCATCAGACTCACGTCGAGCCAGCGGCCATGCTTGTATCCGACCGCCGCCAACGTGCCGACCGACCTGAACCCGAGACGCGCGTGCAGCGCCGCGGAAGCGGGCGATCCGCTCTCGGCGATGACCGCGACCATGGTCCGGCAATCGATCCGCTCGCAGGCGGGGATGAGGGCTTCGAGCAGGGCGCGGCCGATCCCGCCGCCGCGGGCGTCGCGCGCCACGTAGATTGAATCCTCGACGGTCGAGCGATAGGCGGCCCGCTGGTGATAGGCCCCCGCATAGGCATAGCCGACGACGGTCCCGTCGTGGACGGCCGCCAGATAGGGAAAGCCGGCATCGCGTAGCGTCACAAAGCGTCGGGCCATCTCGTCGAGGGTCGGAGGTTCCGTCTCGAAGCTCGCCGTGGTGGTCGTGACGGCGTCGCCGTAGATCGCCGTGATGGTGGGGAGATCGGCTTCGGTGGCGGGGCGTATCGCGGCAATCATGGGGATGGAGCCTGAATCGGGAACACCGCCGAACGGTCTTCTGGATCACGGCAGACGGCGCGGCCGTCAAGGGAGCGGCCAGATGCGGCAAAGCCGGATCCCTTTGCAGGACCCGGCTTAACGAGGATCGGATCGGCTCAACGGCCGAGCCGCGGCTTATACCGAGTTGCGACGCGCCCGACTCATCGCCGTTCGTCCGCGCACAGGCGCAGCGGCGGTCGTCCGCTGGGCGCGGTGATCCCGATTATCAGCCGGGATCACCGCAACGCGGTCTTGCGTGCCGCCTGTCAGCCCTGCTTGGCCTTCTTGTTGGCGTTGTGGTGACCGATGGCGCAGCCCGCGGCAGCGCCCATCTTGCCGTGACCGGCCATGTGCCCGGCGACGCCGCCGACCACGGCGCCCTTGAGGCAACCCTTCGCCTCGGCCGGCGCGCCGGCCAGCAATGCGCCGATGGTCAGGGCAGAAATCAGTGCGAACCGCTGGGTCATCGAGGTTTCTCCTATACGTCGGAGGCGAAACGGCTTTGCGGGCCGGGCCGTTCCGTCCTCGATTGCGGCATCGGTTCAGGTCCGACCGGCGGCGCGATCAGCGCGCGAGCCCCGCAACCAGCCGGACGAGGTCCGCCTGTCGGGTCGCGCCGGTCTTGGCGAAGATCGCCTTCAACTGCGAGCGGGCGGTCGCCGCCGTGACGGCGAAGCGGGAGGCCGCCTCCGCCAGGGAATCACCACCGGACAGGGCCTGGGTGAGACGCGCCTCAGCGGGCGTCAAACGGTAGGCGGTCTGGAGGATCGTCGCGGCCGGAACGGGCGTGGCCCCGGCCACGCGGCACAGGAGCAGCGTCCGGCCACCCGCGAACAAGCCCCGGCTCTGTCCGACCAGGGGCACGACGTGGATCGCGATCGGCTGCGCATCGCGCCGCGCCACCACGACGGCCGAGATCGGCGCCCGCCCGCACGGGCGCGTCAGGGCTTCAAGTTGCCGCGCGGCCTCCGGATCCTCGGCGACGAGGCGTCCGCCCGTCAGCTTCAGATCGGGCCCGAGCAGCGCCTCGAACGCCGTGTTCCAGCACAGCGCCCTGCCCTCGGAATCGAGGACCAGCGCGGCGCGATCGATGACGTCGAAGGCCTGGTTCAGTCCGGCGAGCCGCGCCTTCTCGACCATCATGGTGAGCAGACCCGCCCGACGGAGAAGCGGCGACAGGGTCGCCAAGCGTTCCTGCTCGTGCGCCTCGAACGGGCCCTGCGCCACCGTCCGCTGCAGCGAGAGGCACCAGAGCCGGCCCTTCACCGCGAACCCGACGCCCGCGAACCAGCGCAGGCCGCAGGAACCGAGCAGGTCCTGGTAGTAGGGCAGCCGCGCGATCTCGTCGGGCGAGGTGAAATCCAGATCGACCGTGATGCCGCGCGTTCGCAGCGTCGGCAGGCCGCGCAGGCGATGGTCGTCCCGATGCCATCCCTCGTCGAAGTAGCGACGCGCGGGCTCGGCGATGGATTGCGTGCACAGCGCGTCGAGCCCCGTCCGATCCGTGCGCAGCAGGAGTGCCCCGACGCTGCCGGAGCTGCGCGAGGCGCGCTCGATCAGATCTGGCCAGCGCGTGGCATCGATCACCGCTTCCTCGAGATCCTCGCGGAAGCTCGCCTCCAGGTCATCCCGCAATCGAGTTACGTGATCGCGAGTCAGGCCGGACATCGAACCGGTCTCCGAAAGAACCTTCTTCAGAGCCCTATGCTCGGGAGAGCACTATACACACCCGCTCTTAGAATCCACACAAATTTGTGAGATATACTTATTTAGGTAACATTGTTACAGTCACTCCCTAACGCGGTACTGATTTCAAGAGGGACCAGCGAGTCTGAGGCCTGATCCGGCCCTGCCGACCTACTCGGCGGGACGCAGGCCGCCCACGAAGCCCCCCGCCAGGTCCTCGTCGGGGATCGGCTCCTGGATCAGCGTCCAGTATCCGAGGGCGGCGATCAGGGCGATCACCGCGCCGGTGATGAAGGCCATGGAGAAATGGCCCGTCCCGCCCACGATGAACCCGGTGACCGTCGGCGCCAGGGCGCCGCCGATATAGCCGCCGAAATTCTGCATCGCGCCGAGCGAGGCGGTGCAGCTCGCCGGCGCCGCCACCGAGGCCATCGCCCAGGCGGCCGACGAGCTTATGTAGACGAGGAACAGCGAGGCCGAGATGCAGGCGATGGCGAGCGTATCGCTCGGCGTCAGCGCGGCCACCACGGTGCAGGCGGCGGTCGCCACCAGGGAGGCGGCCATCGGAATCTTGCGGCTGCGGATCGGATCGACGCCGCGGCGCACCAGTATGTCGACGACCCGGCCGCCCAGGATGCCGCCCATCACCCCGAACGCGAAGGGAATCGAGCCGACGAGACCGGTCTTCTGCAGGGTGAAGTGCCGCTCAATCTCCAGGTAGCTCGGCAGCCACGCGGTGTAGAGCCACGTCATGTAGATGCAGCCGAAATAGCCGACGATCATGCCCCAGCTCGTGCGGAAGCCGAACAGCCGCCGCCACGCGTTCCAGGTGACCGGCCGGCTCGCGTTCGGGGCGTCGCCTTCCTCCAGGAAGGCGCGCTCGGCGGGCGTGAGATTCGACTCGCGCGGGTTGCGGAACACCGCGTAGACCAGGGCAGCGAGCCCGAGCCCCGTCGCACCCATGATCACGAACATGACCCGCCAGCCGAAACTGACCATCAGGAAGGTCAGGAGCGGCAGCGCGATGAAGGTGCCGAGCGAGGAGGCGCAGTTCCAGATCCCCGTGGCGGTGCCGCGCTGGCGGATGTTGAACCAGTCGCGGGAGACGCGGGCGCAGGTCGGGAAATGCGGCGCCTCGCCGATACCAAGCACGATCCGCGCGCTCACGAACTGCCAGAACGAGGTGACGGCGCCGCCCAGCATCTGGCCCAGCGACCAGCAGGTCAGGCCGAGGGTGAGCGTCAGGCGCGGGCCGAGCCGGTCCGCCAGGGCGCCGGCCGGGAGCTGCGCGAAGGCGTAGGCCCACAGGAAGGCCGAGAGCAGCAGCCCCATTTCAGGGATCGAGAGGCCGAGATCCTCCCGGATCAGCGGGTTGGCCACCGCCAGCGTCGCGCGGTCGACGTAGTTGACGACCCCGGCCGTCACCAGCAACGCGAGCGATACGGTCTGGATGCGCTTGACGCGCGGTGAAGCGGCCAGGGCCATGGCGTTCCTCCGAGGTGACGGGCCCGTTCGGGTCTCCGGGGCCAACCCGGTCGTTTGCGACTCAATGGCGGCCCGCAGGCATTCTGCACCGAACCCCGCCGGACGGAAGAGCCGCCGCCCCTCGCCTCCCGGCTCTCGCCGTCGTAGACCGCCCTCCTCCGACACCCTTCGAGACCGCTCCGCGTGCGCCTGATCCAGATCACCCATCACGACCTCGACGGCTACGGCGCCTCGACGGTGGCTTCCGCCTGCGCGACGGTCGAGCGCGTCGTCCACGTGCCGCGCTACAGCGATGTCGGCCCGGTCCTCGAGGACGAGATCAAGCGCCTCGGCCGGGCGGCCGAGGGCGAGGTCCTGCTGATGACCGATCTCGGACTGGAGGAGCAGACCATCGCCGGGCTGAAGAAATTCGCCGCGCTGAACAAGCGCCGCGAGGAGGGCCGCAAGCACCGCCTCGTCGTGCTCGATCACCACGCCTCGTCCCTCGACCAGTTGCGGCGCCTCGGGCTGGAGCCGGTCCCCGATCCGGCGCGGCCGGGCCTCAACCGGGTCGATATGGGCGATCCCGAGATCACGATCCTGATCGAGGAGGATCTCTGCGCCACGCGGATGACCTTCGAGCACCGGGCCCTGTTCGCGACGCACGAGCCCGGGACCGACCTGTCGAGCCTGCTCGCGGCGATCGACGCCGTCGATCTCTGGCGCAAGGAGAGCCCCGCCTTCCGGGGCGGTCTGGCGCTCGACGAGATGTTCTGGGAGGCGGTGTCGAGCTTCGTGCCGGTGGGGCATCCCTGGCACGACCGGTTCGTGTCCGACATCCTGCTCGCGGCGGCCGAGGTTTTACGCACGGGGGCGAGCCCGGCCGAACTGGAGCAGCGTGCCACGGCGATCCGCACCGGGGTGGTCGACACCCTGCTCCGCGCGGCGCCGGACGACGCTCCCGCGCTCACGACGCGCATGCGCCTCGCCCGGGCGCTCGCCCGCTCGGATACGCTGTTCCGCCCGCTGAAGGACGGGACACTCCTGTCCTTCGCTCTCGATTCCGGGACTTTCCAGCGGGTTTCCGACCTGATCATGGATGCGGGCCGGGCGAAGCGCGTGGTCAACGTCCAGCGGATGGGGAACCTGTCGTTCCGCTCGAACGACGGCACGGCGCTCGACGGCGCCCGCCTGTTCCGCGGCGGCGGCCACCGCGACGCCGCCGGCGGCCGCCTGCAGAGCGGCTCGGCCTTCTCGATGGCCGACGCCATCGCGCAGGTCGAGCCGGTGCTGAACCCGGAGAAGCCGCCGGGTTCGGACAGCCCGTTCGCGGCACTGAAGAACTGGAAGGGGTGAGGCTCGTCGAAGCACGCCCGTGAGGTTGGCTTCGCGCTGCGATCTATGCCGCGTGAGGCCGGTCCAGCGCGGTTCCGGGCGCAACCTGTTTACTGGCGTCAAGGATCTCGACGCCGACGATGCGGCCCTCCGCATCCAGATCCACGATGAAACCGGGGCGGATCTCCTCGCTCTCGACGACGCGCGTCTCGGCGAGGTGGATAGAGAGCGCGTCCACGATGAGATCGGATTCGGACCTCATCATGTCCTCCTCCATGTGCGCGTACGGCCTCGATCGAGCAGGGCCGTGACGACCAAGACCTCCGCGCCGTCTTGGAGCGGCTCGTATACCACGCGCAGATCACGACCGTCGCGTTCGGGCACCCGTGCGAAGGCGCGGTGTCGGCTCGGATGATCGGGATCCGCCTCGACGAGTTCAGGACCCGTTCGACCCAGAGCGGTTCGATCTCCCGCAGCCGCATGCGCCCGAGGACGTGATTGCTCCATCGTATGCGGACCGTTCCCACGGCCTGCCTCCATCGCGATGCGACATATCGTTTCCTGCCGCTTCGACATCCTCTTGTCGCGCACCGAACCGAAGGTATCCCCCGGGGCTGGACGGAGCCGCCGTACGGACTGAAGCGACACGATCACCCATGCGCCCCGACCGCACGAGCCTCAGCGTCCTGATCGTCCTCGCGGTCGCCCAGGTCATCGGCTGGGGCAGCGTCGGCCTCACGGCTGTGGTCGCGCCCCTGATCGCGGCCGATCTCGGGATGGATTTGGCCGCGGTGTTCGCGGGGAACTCGGTGCTCTACGCCACGATGGGCGTGGCCGCGCCGGTCCTCGGGCGCGCCTTCGTCCGGTACGGCGCCCGGGCCGTGATGATCGCGGGGAGCGCGCTGGCGGGCCCGGGTTTCGTCGGGCTGGCCCTGGCGAGCGGTCCGGTCTCGTATTTCGCGGCCTGGATCATCCTCGGCGTGGCCGGCAGCGCGACGCTGACCAATGCGGCCAGCATCCTCCTGACCGAGATCGCCGGGCGCGGCGCCCGCCGGGCCATCGCGGCGCTGATGCTCGCCACCGGCCTGTCGAGCAGCCTGTTCTGGCCGACCACGGCGTTCCTGACCAGCCTCGGCGACTGGCGGGCGACCTGCCTCATCTACGCCGGGGCGATGTGGTTCCTCTGCCTGCCCCTGTACCGCTGGGGTCTGCCGCCGCGCGCGAGGCCCGCTGCCGCGATAGAGCCGGGACCAGACGCGACCGCGCCGCCGCGGACGAGCACGTTCGGGATGATCGCCTGCGGAATCACCCTCAACGCCTTCGTCACGTTCGGCCTCAGCGCCATCCTGATCGAGTTGCTGATCGCTGAAGGCCTGAGCCGGCCGGACGCGATCGGATACGGATCGATGCTGGGCATCGTCCAAGTGGGCGCGCGGGGAATCGACTTCCTCGGCGGCGCCCGGTGGGACGGGCTGACCAGCGGCCTGTTCGCCGGCATTCTCGTGGTCACGGCGCTGCTCCTGCTCGCCGCAGGCGGCTGGACCCCGGGCGCCGTGATGCTCTTCATCCTCATCTACGGTCTCGGGAGCGGCGTCCTGGCCGTCGTGCGCGCCACCCTGCCGCTGGCCTTCTACGACAAGTCCGCCTACGCGCGCGCCGCCTCCCGCATCGCGCTGCCCCTCAACCTCGTGACAGCGGCGGCACCGCCGATCCTGGCGATGGTCCTGACGACGTTCGGCCGGGAGGCCGTCTTGCTCCTCACCGCCGGATGCGTCGTGACGGCGACGGCGACGTTCCTGCTGCTGACGCGGCGCCGGCCCAGCGCGGAGGCGCCGGCACCCCTCAGAGTTTGAAATCCTCGCCGAGATACAGCCGCCGCGCCTCGGGATTGGCCACGATCTCCTCCGGCGTGCCCTCGGTGAGGATGCGGCCGGAATGGGCGATGTAGGCGCGGTCGATCAGGCCCAGCGTCTCGCGCACGTTGTGGTCGGTGATCAGCACGCCGATGCCGCGCTGCTTCAGGTGCTTCACCAGATCCTGGATGTCACCCACCGCAATCGGGTCGATGCCGGCAAACGGCTCGTCGAGCAGCATGAAGGTTGGCGAGGAGGCGAGCGCCCGGGCGATCTCGCAGCGCCGCCGCTCGCCGCCCGAGAGCGCGATCGAGGGCGACTTGCGCAGGCGGGCGATGTCGAACTCCTCCAGCAGGGAATCGAGCTTGCGCGCCCGCTCCTTGCGGTCGGGCTCGGCCACCTCCAGCACGGCGCGGATGTTGTCCTCCACGGTGAGGCCCCGGAAGATCGAGGCCTCCTGCGGCAGGTAGCCGATGCCGAGCCGCGCCCGCTGATACATAGGCAGGTGGGTGATCGGCAGGCCGTCCAGGGTGATGTCGCCGCGATCGGCCGCCACCAGCCCGGTGATCATGTAGAAGATCGTGGTCTTGCCGGCGCCGTTCGGGCCGAGCAGCCCCACCGCCTCGCCGGTGCGGACCGTCAGCCCCGCCTCGTGTACCACCGTGCGGGCGCCGTAGCTCTTGCGCAGGCCGCGCACGCAGAGGATGCCGGGGCCGCCATCGTCGGCGGCGGACCGGTTCTCGGTCCCGTCCGGCTGACCCGTGCGCCGGCCGAACAGGCGCCCGAGCCAGCCGGCCCGGGCCGCCGGCTCCTGCGGCCCGGCCTGGAACGCCACGGCGCCGCTCAATCGACCTGCGCCTTCGGCTTGGGCGGCGGCTGCGTGCAGCCCTTCGCCTTCCCGTCCTTGGCGTCGGCCTTCTCGCCCGGCACGAACAGGGCCGAGACCCGGCCGCCCGCCACCGGGTCCATGTTGGCCCGGCCGGTATTCATGTCGTAGACCAGCCGCTGGCCGCGGGTGACGTTCTGGCACTGGCTCAGCACGACGTTGCCGGTGAGCACGATCCGCTTGGCGTCCTGATCGAACACCGCGTGGTCGCCAGTGGCGACCTGATCCTTCTGCACCACCGTCACCGGGCCGGCGCAGTCGACCTTCTGGATGCCGTTCTCTGCCGGATTCCGGGCCGGCGCGGCCTCGGTCGCCGTCTCGGAAACCTTGGCATCGCCCTTGGCGTCCTTGCCCGGCGTATCCTTGCCCGGCGTCTCCTTGCCGCGCTTGTAATAGACCGTCATGGTCGAGCACCGGATCGTGCTCTCGCCCTGAACCGCCACCACGTTGCCGGCGAAGATCGCCTTGTTCTCCCGATCGAACACGTCGAGCCGGTCGGCGTCGATCTTGATCGGGTCCTTGCCGCTGCCGCCGATATTGCCGAAGGGCGAGTCCTTGCGCGCCGCCGGCTTCTCGGCGAGCGCCGGGACGACGAGCAGCAGGCACGCCGCCAAAGCGGCCCCGACCACGCGGGCGGCGCTCATCGCGAACCGTCCGCGGGCTGTGCGTCCGAGGTCCGGATGCGCAGGGCCGATGTCTCGACCGGCCCATCGTGCGGCCTGTCGCCCGGGTCCGCATTGACGATGACCACGTGGACGTTGCCCACGAACGAGATCCGCTTGCCGCTCTCGACCACGTCGAGGGTGTCGGCGTTCACGGTGGCGCGCGGACTCGATACGGTGACGGGCTCCTGGGACGTGATCGCGCCGGTCTTGAACGTCACGGCGGCCGAGCGCAGCCGCGCCTCCTCGCCCTTGTCGGTCCAGATCCGGATATCGTCCTTGAGGTCGAGGGACTCGCGGGCGCTGTCGAACAGGCCGGAGGCTGCCGAGAGCCGGGCGATGCCGCCCTGATCGTCGGTCGCGATGTGGCCGCGCATCTGCTGCAGCTCGATCAGGCTCGGCTTGCGCACGTCCTGCAAGGCGGCATCGGCCGTCACCTCATAGCCGCGGGTGCCCTGGCGGAAGCCGGCGAGCCGCGGGTTCTCCATGCGGACTTTCGTGCCCGCCAGCGTCACCGGGCCGACCGAGATGCCCGGGAGCTTGGCCGCGAAGGGATTGAGCAGGTAGGCGAGGAGCAGCGCCACCGCGCCGCCGGCCGCCACCGGGATGAGCCGCCGCATCGCGCGCACGCGGCCGCTGTGCCGGTAGGCCCGGGCATGGGCCCGGGTCCGCGCCGCCGCGACCGCCTGTCTGGTGCCGGCTTCAGCCTCGACCGGGTTCATGCAGCGTCCGTGAGGCGCGGCGTGCCGCGCACGAAAGGAATCGGATCAGACGCCTGCGGCCCCCACCGCGCCCGCGCCACCGGCCGGGCAATGATCCCGACCGGTGGCAAAGTTATGGCTTGACCATTTCCGTTTGATCAACCGGACTTATCAATCTCTTCGCGGCATGTGCGCGGGCACACGTCGCGATCCGATGCGGGATCGCCTAAGCGCCGTGGGCCGCCGCCAGCGCCGCCGCGACCGTGCGGGCGAAGGCCGCCGGGTCGCGCGGGCTGTCGCCGTCCTGGATACGGGCGAGGTCGAGCAGCGTGCCGGCCGCCTGCGGCATCTCCGATTCGGGCGCTGCGGCGAGCGCGCGTATCAGCGGGTGACGCGGGTTGATCTCCAGCACCGGCTGCCCGGCGCCCGCCCGGCCCGCCCGACGCATCAACCGCTGCATCTGCAGATCGGGCCCGGCGGTGCCGGCCGAGAGGACCACGGCCGAATCGACCAGCCGGTCGGTGGTGCGCACGTCCGAAACCTCGGTGCCGAGCGCGGCCTTCACGGCGACCACGAAGGCGTCGAGGCCCTCCGGGGCCTCCGGCGGCTCGCCCTCGAGCGCGAACTTCGACAGGTCGAGGCCGCCCTTGGTGATCGAGCGGAGCGGCTTCTCCTCGAAGGTGCCGAGCTGGTCCGGCCAGAAGGCGTCGACGTGGTCGGAGAGCAGCAGAACCTCCAGGCCGCGGGCCTTGAAGCCCTCGAGCTGCGGCGAGGATTTCAGCGCCTCGGCATCGTCGGCCACGAGGTAGTAGACCGCCTCCTGGCCGTCCTTCATCCGGGACACGTAGTCGGGCAGCGAGGTCCAGCCCTCAACCGCCGAGGAGCGGAAGCGCAGCAGCGGCGCGATCTCGCCCCGGCGCTCGAAATCTTCGTAGATGCCCTCCTTGAGGACGGCGCCGAAATTCTCCCAGAACGGCTGATAGCCCTCGGCATCCTTGGCGCGGGTGGCCAGTTCGGAAACCACGCGGCCGGTGACGGCGCGGCGGATCCGGGCCAGCGCCGGGGTCGATTGCAGCATCTCGCGGGAGACGTTAAGCGGCAGGTCCTCGGTGTCGACAACGCCCTGGACGAAGCGCAGCCACGGCGGCAGCAATTCGGCCTCGTCGGTGATGAACATCCGCCGGACATGCAGGCGGACCTTGCTCTGCCGCTCGTTGTCCAGCGCCTGGAACGGCTTCGAGCCCGGGATGAACAGCAGCGCGGAGAATTCGAGCTGTCCCTCCGCGCGCCAATGGAGCGTGGCCCAGGGCTTGTCGAAGTTCATGCCGATCGAGCGGTAGAATTCCTCGTACTGCTCCTCGGTGACCTCGGACTTCGGCTTGCGCCAGAGCGCGGTGCCCTGGTTGGCCGATTCGTCCTTGCCGTCGCGCACCACCGCGATCGGCACGGTGATGAAGTCGGCCCATTTCCGCACGAGGTGGTCGAGCCGGTAGGGCTCCAGATACTCGTCGGCATCCGCCTTGAGGTGGAGCACGATGTCGGTGCCGGGCTCGGGCCGCGTCGCGGGCTCCAGCGTGTAGCTGCCCTGCCCTTCCGAGGCCCAGGTCCAGGCCTCGTCACTGCCGGCACGGCGCGACGTGACGGTGACGCGGTCGGCCACCATGAAGGCCGAGTAGAAGCCGACGCCGAACTGGCCGATCAGGCTCGGGCGATCCTCGGCCTTCGCGGATTCCAACGTCTGCGAGAACGCCCGCGTGCCCGATTTGGCAATGGTGCCGAGGTTGGTGGCAAGATCCTCCTTGGTCATGCCGATGCCGGCATCCGAGACCGTCAGGGTCCGCGCCTCCTTGTCGGGGGCGATGCGGACCTTGGCGTCCGGCGGCAGGGCGCTCGCCGCCGAGGTCAGGGCCTCGAACCGCCGCCGGTCCATGGCGTCGGCGGCGTTGGCGACGAGTTCGCGCAGGAAGATCTCGCGGTCGGAGTAGAGCGCGTGCACGACGAGGTCGAGGAGGCGTCCCACCTCCGCCCCGAATTCATGCCGCTCGATCGTCTCGCTCACGGGTGATGCCTCCGCTGTGGGGAAAATTCGCGGTGGCGATATGCCGGCGAACGGCGCCGTTTTCAATGCGGCGGGCGGGTTGGATCACCGCCATCAGGCGGTTCCGGATCGCGGCAGGGCCATCGGCCGATCCCACCCACCCCCCTCCTCCTGAGGTGACCGCGTCAGCGGGCCTCGAAGGAGGGCTCCAGGGATCGCGCGGCCGGCTGGAGGGCTCCTTCGAGGCCTGCGCTGCGCTCCGGCACCTCAGGATGAGGTGGGGGGTTGGACAGCCGCCCCGAAGCCGTCCCGGTCTCGCGTCGTGTACCGTGTTCCGGGTCTCAAAATGTGGTCCAACTGTCGACAGGCCAACGCGATGTAGCGCGGAATCTCCCGGTCCTTCGCGAAGTAGGCGACCCGGCGCCGGGCGATCCCGAGATGCGCGGCTGCCGCATCGAGGGTCAGGCCGTTGCGCCGGAGGAAATCCGAGAACTCCACGTTCGTCATCGCCGCCGCGGCCAGTTCCTCGATCGTCTCGGCGCCGATCTCGAGGTCGTCATTGCCCTCCCACCGGATCGAACCGCCCCAGGCACCGAGCCGGACGGCGTCGAACGGGACCGACCCGTCCCGCAGGGGGCGGAACACCTTGAAGGTGAAGATGACCGGCGCGAGATCGACCTTATCGGTGCAGCCGAGACGAGCGCCCGCCGCCCATGTCACGATCACGGTGTAGGGTCGATCCGCCGGAACCACGCTCGCCAGCTTGGGCAGGGGCTGCCCCATGGTTACGATCGCGTCGGCCTCATCCACGTTCATTGGGGCGCCTCCACTCAGCCATCAGAGCTTCGGTCTGTCCGGATGCCCATGCCACGACCTCGGCGAGGGAACGCCGTGTGTAGGTCCCTCGGATGACCTGCAAGGTTCGGAGGTCGATCAGCGCGTGGAAGTCAGAACCGATCATGTGGAAGTGCGGCGGGCTATGAGCCCGCGAGCGCACCTCGATCCGGAACCCATCGAAGCAGTAAAACATGGGCACGGCCCATCCACCGAACGCCGCGTCCGAAGAGAATAGTGCACAGCATGCACTCGATCAATGCGGATCGCGGCGGCGTTCGATCAGATCTCGATCTCGGTCCCGACCTCCACGATCTGGCGGGTCGGCAGGCCGAAATGAGCGCCGGTGCGCTCGGCGTTGCGCTTCATGAAGGCGAACAGGCCCTCCCGCCACGGCGCCATGCCGGGGTTGATCGGCGCGGGGATCACCACCTCGTGACCGACGAAGTAGGTCATGTCCTCCAGATATTCCGGCGGCAGCAGGCCGCTCGCCACCGCGCATTGCAGCCCCTCGGGGATCGAGGCGGTCTGCATGAAGCCGTAGCGCAGGACGACCCGTTCCATACCGGGCGTGTACTTCGAGATTGCCTTGCGGATACCCTGCGCCACCAGGGTCACCTGCGCCCGCTCGCTCGCCGGGATGATCGGCTCCTCCTCGTAGATCACGGTGATCAGCAGGATCCGCTCATGCAGGCACCGGCTGCGCTCGATCAGCCGGCCGAGCGCCATCGGGATGCCCTCGGTGGCGGCGGTCAGGAAGGCGGCGGTGCCGGGTAGCGTCACCGGCGGGTGCGTGGCCAGGCGCGACAGGAACGCCGCCTCGGACATGCGCATCGTGTGGCGGACCGATTCGAGGACGTGGTTGCCCTTCATCCAGGTCAGCATCAGGAAGGCGACCATGCCGGCGAGCAGCAGCGGAAACCAGCCGCCCTCGAACAGCTTCACGCTGTTGGCCGCGAAGAACACGGCGTCGATGGCGAGGAAGAACCCGTTCACGGCGAAGACCAGGATCGGGTTGTAGCCCCATCGGAGCGCGATCAGCGCGGCGAGCAGCGTCGTGATGCCCATCAGCGCCGAGACCGCGATGCCGTAGGCCCCGGCCAGGGCGTCGGAGGAGCCGAACACCACGACGGCGGTGAGCGTCGCGGCTGCGAGCAGCCAGTTCACGCCGGGCACGTAGATCTGGCCGCGCTCCTCCTGGTCGGTGTGCACCACCCGCATCATCGGCATGAAGCCGAGCTGGATCGATTGCTGGGTCAGCGAATAGACGCCCGAGATGACCGCCTGGGAGGCGATCACGGTGGCCATCGTGGACAGCGCCACCAGCGGGTAATGCGCCCAGTCCGGGGCGAGCAGGTAGAACGGGTTCTCGACCGCGCCGGGATCGGCGATGATCAGCGCGCCCTGCCCGCAATAGTGGATCAGCAGCGCCGGCAACACGAGGACGAACCACGCGATCCGGATCGCCGGGGCGCCGAAATGGCCGAGATCGGCATACATCGCCTCGCCGCCCGTCACCGCCAGGAACGCCGCGCCGAGCATCAGGAAGCTCACGTGCCAGCCGGCATGGAGCAGGAAATCCACGGCCCGCCAGGGATTGACCGCCGCCAGGATCTCGGGCGTGCGCAGGATGCTGGGAATCGCGAGCAGCACCAGCACGACGAACCAGACCAGCATCACGGGCCCGAACACCCGGCCGATGGCGGCCACGCCCTTGTGCTGGACGAGGAACAGCCCGACCAGGATCACCAGCGTGATCGGCACCACGTACGGCCCGAGCGAAGGCGCATCGACCTTCAGGCCCTCGATCGCCGAGAGCACCGAGATCGCCGGGGTGATCGCCCCGTCGCCGTAGAGCAAAGCCGCCCCGACCAGGCCGACCACCAGCAGCAGCGCCTTCCACGAGCCCGGCCGCGCCTGCCGCGCGCCGAGCAGGGCCAGCATCGCCACGATGCCGCCCTCGCCGCGGTTGTCGGCGCGCAGGATCAGCACGGCGTATTTCAGCGAGACGATCAGGATCAGCGACCACAGGATCAGCGACACCGCGCCGGTCGCGGCGGCCGGCACCGAGGCGCCGCCGCTGGTG
>NZ_JAKSYM010000266.1 GCF_022829545.1 Methylobacterium sp. J-030
CGAACACCCGGGTGAGCAGCTCGCGCGACCGGTCCCCGTCCACCAGTTCGGGGGCGTGGGCGAGGATCACCAGCGCCGCGAACAGCAGGCGCAGCGTCCCGAAATTGTTCGCCCGCGCGTCCGTCCGGGCGCGCGCCGCCTTCACCCTGCCCGCCCCCCTCGCCTCCCACCCGCCGAGGAGCCGGAAAACCCCGTGATCATACACGGGCGAAGCGGCAACACCGGGGCGGGATCTGCGGCCACGCTTACGGGCGGGACGGATGAGGCGGTCGCAAGCAAAACGGTACGCGACAGCACCCTGTGGCCGAATGACCGGGTGGATCCCATCCAGACCCCTCATCCTGAGGTGCCCGCGAAGCGGGCCTCGAAGGAGGGCTCCAGGGATCGCGGTGGCCGCTGGAGGGCTCCTTCGAAGCCTTCGCTGCGCTCCG
>NZ_JAKSYM010000299.1 GCF_022829545.1 Methylobacterium sp. J-030
GAGCAGCATCACTTGCCTTGTCGTGGCCGGAAATCCCCCTCCCCCTCTGCGGGGGAGGGGGCCGCGCCGGCCGGGTTACATCCCGTGGCCCACCACTTAGATACCGGCCAGTACCACGGATGCGTCTACAGGGTCGAGGCGCGGACTCGGCCCCTCCCGTCGGCCCCGAGCCCGGAGGAACCAGCCTGACCCGGCTTCACCCCGCGGTCCCGGCGGACCCGCAGCGCGTCCTCCCGCGCGCCCGCGAGGACCGGCGCCCCCATTTCTACCTGATCTCCCGCGAGCGCGGGGCGGGGGTCCCGCTCGGCAACCGCTCCTTCCTCAACCCGTCCCACGGCGTCCCGGCCGCCGGCGCGGG
>NZ_JAKSYM010000309.1 GCF_022829545.1 Methylobacterium sp. J-030
CGCGGCGATCGGGCCGGCGCGGGCCGAGGACGGGGAGCGCCACGGCCTCTCCAGCTTCGGCGAGCTGAAGTACCCGCCGACCTTCGCGCATTTCGACTACGTGAACCAGATCGCGCCGCGCGGCGGCCGCTTCTCGGCGACGCTCTCGGCCACCACCGGCAACCAGGCATTCAACACCTTCAACACGCTCAACGTCTTCGTGCTGCGCGGCGAAGGCGCCGCCGGCATGCCCCTGACCTTCGACAGCCTGATGGTCCGCGCCCTGGACGAGCCGGACGCGGTGTACGGGCTGGTGGCGCGCGCCGTCACGGTGAGCCCGGACGGCCTGACCTACACGTTCTTCCTCCGCCCGCAGGCCCGGTTCCACGACGGCTTGCGGCTCACCGCGCGGGACGCCGCGTTCAGCCTCAAGCTCCTGCGCGACAAGGGCCACCCGGAGATCTCCGAGGTCATCCGCGCCATGCAGGACGCCCGCGCCGATGGCGACGAGCGGCTCGTCGTGACCTTCGAGCCGGGCCGCGCCCGGGATCTGCCGCTGTTCGTGGCGCAACTGCCGATCTTTTCCGCCGCCTATTACGGCAGCCGCGACTTCGAAGCCTCGACCCTGGAACCGCCCCTCGGCTCCGGTCCCTACCGGGTCGGCACGGTCGATGTCGGCCGCTCCATCGGGCTGGAACGGGTGCCGGATTACTGGGCGGCCGAGCTGCCGGTGAACATCGGCCAGAACAACTTCGACACGATCCGCTACGAGTATTTTCGCGATCGCACCGTGGCGTTCGAGGCGTTCAAGAGCGGGGCGTTCACGTTCCGGGAAGAATTCACCGCCCGGGTCTGGGCGACCGGCTACGACTTCCCGGCGCTGACCGAGGGCCGCGTGATCCGCGAGACCGTCCCGGATGCGCGGCCGAGCGGCACGCAGGGCTGGTGGATCAACACCCGCCGGGACGCGTTCCGCGATCCGCGGATGCGGGAGGCGCTCGACCTGTGCTTCGACTTCGAATGGTCAAACCGGAACCTGATGTACGGCGCCTATCTGCGTACCGCGTCGTTCTTCGAGAATTCCGATCTCAAGGCGACCGGAAAGCCCTCGGCCGAGGAACTGGCGCTGCTGGAACCGCTGAAGGATCTGCCGCCGGAGGTGTTCGGCGAGGCCTGGACGCCGCCGGTCTCGGACGGCTCCGGCCAGGACCGGGCGCTGCTCAAGCGCGCCGACGCGCTGCTGCGCGAGGCCGGCTGCACCCGCTCCGGTGGCAGCCTCCTGCTCCCTGGCGGGCGTCCGCTGACGATCGAATTCCTGGACGACGATCCGGTGTTCGACGCGGTGACGCAGCCGTTCATCCGCAACCTCGGGCTGCTCGGCATCAAGGCGAGCCTGCGCGTGGTCGATCCCTCGCAATACCAGACGCGGCTCAAGGATTTCGACTTCGACGTCACGCCGCGCCGCTACAGCAGCGGCCTGACGCCCGGCGCGGAACTCCGCGAGACCTACGGCTCCCGGGCCGCCGGGACGTCGGGCTCGAACAACCTGTCGGGGATCGCCGATCCCGCCATCGACGCGCTCCTCACCGCCATCGCGGACGCGAAATCCCGGGCGGACCTGACCACCGCCTGCCGGGCCCTCGATCGGGTGCTGCGCGCCGGGCGCTACTGGGTGCCGATGTGGTACGCCTCGACCCACCGCCTCGCCCTGTGGGACGTCTACGGCCGCCCGGCGAATCCGCCGCAATACGACCTCGGCGCGCCGGGGCTCTGGTGGTTCGACGCCGCGAAGGCGAAGCGGATCGGGCGGGAGTGACGCGATGATCGCCTACATCCTGCGCCGCATCGGCCTGATGATCCCGACCCTGTTCGGGATCATGCTGATCACCTTCACGATCGTGCAGTTCGCCCCCGGCGGCCCGGTGGAGCGGGTGCTGTCCCAGCTCCAGGGCCAGCGCGACGGCGCGATGTCCCGCGTGACCGGCGGCGGCGGCGATCTCGGCGGTGGCGCACGCACGTCCGGAGGCGGCGGCGATGCGAGCTCCCGCTACCGCGGTGCGCAGGGGTTGAGCCCGGAATTCATCGCCAAGCTGGAGAAGCAGTTCGGCTTCGACAAGCCGGCGCCGGAGCGCTTCGCCAAGATGCTCTGGGACTACGTCCGCTTCGATTTCGGCCGCAGCTACTTCCGCGACGTGACAGTGATCCAGCTCATCAAGGAGCGCCTGCCGGTCTCGATCTCGCTGGGCCTGTGGATGACGCTTTTGTCCTACGCGATCTCGATCCCGCTCGGGATCCGCAAGGCCGTGACGGACGGCGCGCGCTTCGACCGCTGGACCTCCTTCGTGGTGATCATCGGCTACGCGATCCCCGGCTTCATGTTCGGTCTGATGCTGATCATCCTGTTCGCGGGCGGCTCGTTCTACCAAGTCTTCCCGCTGCGCGGCCTGACCAGCGAGGGCTGGGAGACGTTCTCGACCTGGCACAAGGTCACCGACTACGCGTGGCACATGGTGCTGCCGCTGACCGCCCTGGTGATCGGCGCCTTCGCGACCTCGACGCTGCTCACCAAGAACTCGTTCCTCGACGAGATCCGCAAGCAATACGTGCTCACCGCGCGGATGAAGGGCCTGTCCGAACGCCGCGTGCTCTACGGCCACGTCTTCCGCAACGCCATGCTGATCGTGATCGCGGGTTTTCCAGGGGCCTTCATCTCCGCCTTCTTCACCGGCTCGCTGCTGATCGAGACGATTTTTTCCCTCGACGGGCTCGGGGAGCTGTCGTTCCGGGCGATCGTGGGCCGGGACTATCCGGTGGTGTTCGCCACGCTCTACATCTTCTCCCTGCTGGGTCTCGCGGTGAACCTGCTCTCCGACCTGATCTACGTCTGGATCGACCCGCGGATCGACTTCTCCGCGCGGGCGACCTGAGCCTGCGTCACGACAGGGCCGAACCCGGGTCCGGCAGCGCGATGGTCGAGGTCGCCGAGAGGATCTGGTCCGGCCCGCCCTTCGGCGGCCAGACACCCGCGGCGTAGGCGTCCGCGCGGAGCCGCGTCCGCTCCTCCAGGCTGGTGAACGCCCAGACATGCGTGATCCGCGGGGGACCGTCGAGGGCGTAGAGGTTGGTCACGAGGTGGTCGGTATAGGTCGCGGCCGGGCCGATCGCCGCCTCCCAGGCGGCCAGCGTCGGCGCGAGGCCGCCGGGCCGGAGCCGGTAGGTGCGGATCTCGTAGACGCCGCCGCGCGCGCCCGTCCGCAGCGGCGGGAGGAACGGGAACGGCGCGTAGCTCTCCATCGTCAGGGCCGCCAGGAGATCGCCGCCGTGGAAAGGCGCGGCGCTCATCAGGGCGCGCCGGCGCTCGGACGTCATCGCCTCCGGGGTGTCGAAGGCGCGCAGAACCAGCACCTGTCCGAGGGTGCCGATATCGGCCCGCCAGCATCCGAGCAGCGTCCCGGCCTCCGCCTCGGCGGCCCAGGACTGCGCCCGTTGGCAGACTTCGCCGAGCGCGAGCAGCGGGCAGGACAGGGTCGCGAATTCGTAGAGCATGCCCTGGCCTCCGGATTGATCGCGCCCCGAAGGTAGAACGGCAGCAGGGATTGGCCAGGATCAGGCGGGTCCGAGCACCCGCGCCACCGTAAGCCGCAACGTTTGCGCACTTCGATACCCCACCGCCGCCGCCACGGCCCGCGGCGGCGGCCCCTCGGCGGCGAGCGCCAGGGCGCGGATGACCCGAGCCCGCGCCCGCCAGTCACCGAAGCTCAGGCCGGTCTCTGCACGAAACCCCCGGGTCAGCGTGCGCCGGCTCGCCCCGGCCCGGTCGGCCCAGGCGTCGAGATCGTCCTCCGAGGCCGGATCCGCGATGATCCCGAGGCAGACCCGGCGCAGGCGCGCGTCGCGGGGCAGCGGCAGCGTGAGCGGCGTCGCGGGGGCGCGGCCGATCTCGTCGAGCACCAGGGCGGCGAGGTGGCCGCCGCGGCCGTCCTGCGCGTAGAGCACCGGCTCCTCGGCCAGGGCGGTGAGTGCCGACGCCAGGAGACGCGACACCGCGATCACCCGGCAACCCGTCGGGAAACCCGCGACGGCGGCGGGGTCGAGATAGGCCGAGCACATCGACACGGCGCCATGGGTCGCCACCGCGTGCGGCAGGCGCGGCGGAATCCAGAGGGCATGCCCCTCCGGAACCACCCAGGTTCCGTCCTCCGCCGAGGCCATCATCAGGCCCGCGGTGGCGTAGAGGAGTTGCGCCCGCGGGTGGAAGTGCCGATCGAGCACCATCCCGGCCGCGTAGGCCTTGGGCATCACCGCGACGGCACGGGGCACGTTCTGGTAGTCGGCGGCATCCGTGGATCGTCCGTTCGGCGGCACATTTGGCCCGTTCGCATGCATATCCGGCCCGACGCCTCCATCGGGTCAGGCTATCAGGGTCCGATCCTGGAGGATACGCCGCGATGGATCCGGATACGCTGTCCCGCCGCACCCTGCGCTTCGTCAACGTGGCGCACGCCCTCGACCATTTCGTGCTGCTGATCTACCCGACCGCGGTCATCGCCATCGCGAGCCAGACGGGGCTCGGCTACGGCGAGCTGATCGGACTCGCCACCGGCGCCTTTGTGGCTTTCGGCCTGTGCTCGCTGCCGATGGGGTCGCTGGCCGACCGGTTCGGGCGCCGCAACATGCTGGCGGTGTTCTTCTTCGGCTACGGGCTCTCGTGCCTCGGCGTCGCCACCGCCTCGACGCCGCTGGCCTTCGCCCTCTGGCTCTGCGTGCTCGGGCTCGCCTCGGCAATCTATCACCCGGTCGGCTCGGCCATGCTGGTGACCCATGCCCGGCGGCTCGGCCGCGACCTCGGCCTCAACGGCGTCTGGGGCAATTTCGGCGCGGCCTCGGCGTCGGGCGTCACGGCGCTGCTCGCCGCCACGATCAGCTGGCGCGCGGCCTTCGTGGTGCCGGGCCTGATCTGCCTCGCCTGCGGGGCGGCCTTCGTGGCGCTGGTGCCGGGCGACGGCGACGCGGCGGGGAAGAAGGCCGGTGGCGCCGCCGTGATCCCGGTGACCCGGCCCTGGGCGCTGATGGCGATGTTCGCCGTGGCGATCTTCGCGGGCGGCCTGACCTTCAACCTGACGACGATCAGCCTGCCCAAGGTTATCGACGAGGGCGTCGGCCACGCCCTGCCCCTCGCGCTGATCGGGTCGCTCGCTACGGTGGTGTTCCTGTTCGGCGCGCTGATGCAGCTCGCCATGGGCCGCCTGATCGACCGCTACAGCCTGCCGGCTCTGTTCGTGGCGCTGTCGGTGCTGCAGCCGTTGGGCCTCGGGATCGCGGCCGTCAGCACCGGCCTGCCGCTCCTCGCAGGCCTTGTGCTCGCCATGACGGCGATCTACGGGCAGGTGGTGATCAACGACGCGATGATCGCCCGCTACGTGCCCCCGGCCTATCGGGCCCGGGCCTACAGCGTGCGCTACTTCGTGGGCTTCACGGCGAGCGGCTTCGTGGTGCCGGCGATCGCCCTGCTGCACGATCGCGGCGGCTTCGGACTGGTGCTCGGCGCGGCCTCCGCCTGCGGCGCGGTGATCTGGCTCTCGGCGATCGGCTTCCTGAAGCTGACGCAGGAGAGCGGCCGGCCCGCCCTGGCGGCCGCCGAGTAGGGCTTCGGTTTGCGGGTCCGGCCCTGCGCTGCTACGCGGCGGCCGTCCGATCCGAGAGCGCACCGTGACCACCCTGTCCCTCGTCCTCCGGCCCGAGCAGCCGGAGGACGCCCCCGCCATCGCGCGCCTCCATGCCCGGGCCTTCGGCCCCGGCCGCTTCGCCCGCACCGCCTACCGCCTGCGCGAGGGGGCGGCCGAGCGGTTGGATCTCGGCGTCACCGCGTGGGTCGGCAGCTTCCTGGTCGGCTCGGTCCGGATGGGCCCGGTGCGCGCCGGGGCGACGCCCTTCGTGATGCTGGGGCCCCTGGCGGTCGATCCGAGCTTCGAAGGCCGCGGCATCGGCGGTACCCTCACGCGCGCGGCGATCGAGGCGGCGCGGGATGCGGGGGAAGGACTGGTGATCCTGGTGGGGGACGCGCCCTATTACAGCCGCTTCGACTTCAGCCCGGTCCCGGCCGGACGGCTGATCCTGCCGGGGCCGGTCGACCCGGCGCGCCTCCTGTGGCTGGAGTTGTCCGAGGGGTTCCGTGACCGTGTCTCCGGCCCGGTCGAGGCGATCCGGGCCTGAATTGAGATTCCAAAGGGCTCAGCCCTTTGGCGGGGTGTCGGGGCGGAGCCCTGACGCGTCTTCGCTGGGCTTTGCCCTGCACCCGCGAAAGGTCTCGACCGTTCGAAACCATTTTCACGCCCGCCGCAGCGCCAACGCAGCGATGAGGCCGGCCGCGAGCAGCGCCAGCGCCACCGGCGTCGCCGAGGTGGCGGGCCAAGCCGAAGCCGCAGCCGTGAAGACCGCCCCAAAAGTCATCTGCGTGAAGCCGTAGAGGCTGGATGCCGAGCCGGCCGCGTGCGGATCGACGTTCATCAGCCCCGCCACCGCGTTGGGACTGAGCAGGCCGACGCCGACCGCGTAGGCGAAGAGCGGCACGATCAGGCTGACGACGCCGAGCATCCCGGTGCGGTCGACGACCAGCAACGTCAGCGCCGCCGCGATGCAGAGGAAATTGCCGCTCCGCGCCGCCGTCCGGATCGGCACCCGCGCGGCGAGCCGGCTCGCCAGGACCGCCCCGCCGACCATGCCGAACACCACGATCAGGCAGTCGAACCCGACCTCCTGCGAGGAGCGCCCGAGCCGGTCCACGAGCAGGAACGGCGCCACCGCCAGGAAGGCGTAGAGGCTGGTGCCGCCGCAGGCCCCCGCCACCAGATAGGCGCGAAAGACCGGGATCCGTACGAGCCGCAGATAGCCGGCCAGCACCGCGACGAACCCGGGCAGCGCCACCTTGTGCCGGTTGGTCTCGGGCAGGGTGAACACCACCATCGCGCCGAGTATCGCCACCAGGGCGGCCAGCACCACGAACACGGCCCGCCAGCCGAAGGCCCCGTTGACCACGCCGCCGATCGCCGGCGCCAGGGCAGGGGTGAGCGTCATCGCGGTGGTGAGGATCGCGAGCTTGCGGGCGGCGTCCTCGCGGGTCGAGACGTCACGCACCATGGCCCGGCCGATCACCAGCGAGCCGCAGGCGCCCAGCGACTGGAGCACCCGCGCCACCAGCAGCACGCCGATGTTCGGCGCCGGAATCGCGAGCAGCAGCCCGGCGAGGTAGAGGCCGAGCCCGCCGATCAGGATCGGCCGCCTTCCGTAGCGGTCCGAGAGCGGTCCGTAGAGGAGCTGCCCGCCCGCGAGCCCGATCAGGTAGACCGTGATGGTGAGCTGCGCCCCGGCCGCGTTGGTGCCGAGATCGACGGCGGCGGTCGCGAGCGCCGGCACGAAGATGTGCAGGGCCACCGTCCCGGTCATGGTCACGGCGACGAGCAGCGGGAGGGGCGCCCGACGCTCCTCCCCATCGGGACGTCGCTCAGCCAAAGGGTCCTACGCGGTTCTCATTCCCACCGGATGCCGGAGGCGACTGCCCGGGAGCAAGGGTCGAGCCCGCAGCCATGCTGGCGGAACACGCCTGACACGCGAGGGCGCGGGCCGTTCACCCCGCTACGGCTTCGGCGCATTCGGGTCCTTGCTCGGGACGGTGACGTCGAGCTCCTTCGCCCGGTCCACGGCCTCGGGGTTGGCCTTGGCCGCCGGCTCGGTGGCGGCCGGGGCCGACGGCGCGGTCGGCTCGGCGGGGATCGCGCCCGAGGGCTGGCCCCGCTGGTCGCTGTCATGGGAGTCGGCCGGCGGCGACGGGGCGTTGCGGTCGCTGGATTCGCTCGGCGCGCGCGGACTCCCGGGCGACTTCGCCTCGACCGGCTTGGCGGTGCTGGTATCGGCCGGCTTGGCCGGGCTGTCCTTGCCCTCGGACGGCTTGGCGGCGGCCGGCTGCGCGGCCGTCGGCTTGTCGGCGGGCGTCTCGGCCGGCTTGTCCCCCGGCTTCGCCGCGGCCGGGGTGGCCGCGGGCGGCGCGTCGGACTTCTCGACGGCCGGCAGCGGCTTCGGGCTCTCCGCGTTCGAGCGGAGATAGGCGATGACGTTGGCGCGCTCCTGCGGCGAGGCGATGCCGGCGAAGGCCATCTTGGTGCCCTTCACGTAGTTCTTCGGGTTCGTCAGGAACTCGTCGAGGTCCGCGTAGGTCCAGGCGCCGCCCTTCTCCTTCATGCCCGCCGAGTAGTCGAAGCCCGGGTGCGAGCCCTTGGGCCGCTCCACGACCCCGTAGAGGTCCGGGCCGACCTTGTTCGGGCCGCCCTTCTCGAAGTTGTGGCAGGCATGGCAGGCCTTGGTGCCGGCCTCGCCCTTCTCGACGTTGGCGCTGGCGAGGCGGACCGCGATCGGCTCGATCTTGGCCTCCGGCGCCGCGGCCGCAGCGGCCTCGGGCTCCGGCTCGGGCAGGTCGTAACCGGCTTTGCCGGCCGGCCGCGGATGATAGATCAACTCGGCGACGAAACCCGATCCGGCCGCGAACAGAAGAGCGCCGAGGACTGCGCCCAGGACCTTGTTCACCTCGAACGCGTTCATGCTCTTCTCGCGTCTCGCCCGGCCCCGTCGCGCGCCCGATCATGGGCGAGCGAGCGCGGACGCCGGACATTGGAAGATTTCGAGGTTGCCTTAGCCGTTCCGGGCGGCCCCTGACAATGCCGGCGAGGCCCTCCGCGTCGCTCAGGCGCAGAATTGTGCCGGCGAATCGTCAAGCTTGTTACCGGGCGGCCCCCTTTCGCCGAGAGTGTGTGCCGGCCGCGACGACGACCTGGGGACGACAATCGGAGGCCGGCCTGTTAAGCAGCCGGCCCGCACACGGGTGCGACCGCTCCGGTCTTCGCGTGCGGTGTGAATCGTCGGGTCCGAACGCGATGTCCGATCCCCTGGTCCTGATCCCGGCGCGCCTCGCGGCGACCCGCCTGCCCGACAAGCCGCTGGCCGACATCGCCGGCGCGCCGATGATCGTCCATGTCTGGCGCCGGGCCGTCGAGGCCGGGATCGGCCCCGTGGTGGTGGCCACCGACACCGCGGAGATCGCCCGCGTCGTGGAGGCGGTGGGTGGGCTTGCCGTGATGACCCGGGCCGACCACCCGTCCGGATCCGACCGGCTCGCGGAGGCGCTGGAGATCGTCGATCCCGAGGGCCGCCACGACGTGGTCGTCAACGTGCAGGGCGATCTGCCGACGATCGATCCCGCGATCATCGGCGCCTCCGTCCTGCCGCTGGCCGACCGCACGGTGGATATCGTGACGCTCTGCGCCCCGATCACCGATCCGCACGAGGCCGACAACCCGAACGTGGTGAAGCTCGTCGGCCACACGGTCGGCCCCGGCCGCCTGCGCGCCCTCTACTTCACCCGCGCCCGCGCCCCCTGGGGCGACGGGCCGCTCTGGCACCATATCGGCCTCTACGCCTACCGCCGCACGGCACTCTGCCGCTTCGTCGCCCTGCCGCCGGGCGAGCTGGAGCGCCGCGAGAAGCTCGAGCAGCTCCGGGCGCTGGAGGCCGGCATGCGCATCGACGCCGTGATCGTCGACGACCTGCCGCTCGGCGTCGATACCCCAGCCGACCTGGAGCGTGCCCGCGCCCTGCTCCAGGGCCGGCGCCTGAACTGAACCCTCTGACGCATTCCCGAGCCATGACAGACCGCACCATCGCCTATCAGGGGGAACCCGGGGCCAACTCGCACATCATCTGCGCGGAGGCCTATCCGGACTGGACGCCGCTCCCCTGCCCCAGCTTCGAGGACGCCTTCGCGGCGGTCACGGAGGGCCGCGCCCAGCGGGCGATGATCCCGATCGAGAACTCGATCGCCGGCCGTGTCGCCGACATCCACCACCTGATCCCGACCTCGCCGCTGCACATCGTGGCCGAGCACTTCCTGCCGATCCATTTTCAGCTGATGGTGCTGCCGGGCACGCAGATCGCGGCGCTGAAGAGCGTGCACAGCCACGTCCACGCGCTCGGCCAGTGCCGGCGGATCATCCGCCGCCTCGGGCTGAAGGCCGTGGTGGCGGGCGATACCGCCGGGGCGGCGCGGGAGATCAAGGACCTCGGCGATCCGACCCGGGCGGCGCTGGCGCCGGCTTCGGCCGCCGAGGTCTACGGCCTCGACATCCTGGAGCGCGACGTCGAGGATGAGGCGCACAACACCACGCGCTTCGTGGTCTTCTCCCCCGAGGCCGAGCCGGTGGCCCCCGGGACAGGTCCCTGCGTGACGAGCTTCGTGTTCCGGGTGCGCAACATCCCGGCCGCCCTCTACAAGGCGCTGGGCGGCTTCGCGACGAACGGCGTCAACATGTCGAAGCTCGAGAGCTACATGATGGACGGCGAGTTCACCGCCACGCAGTTCTACGCGGAGGTGGACGGCCACCCCGAGGATCCCGGCCTCGCCCGGGCGCTCGACGAACTGGGCTACTTCTCCCGCGAGCTGCGGGTGATCGGCACCTATTCTGCGCACCCGTTCCGCGAGGCGGCGCGGCCGGCGGCGGAGTGATCGAGCCTCCTAACAACCGGCCGCGCTGACCAGGGCCGCCTCGATGAAGGCCGAACGGCTGAGGCCTCGCGCCTCGGCCGCCTCATCGGTCAGTCGCAGCAGCCCCTTGTCGATCATGATATTGACGCGCACCCGCTCACCCGGAACCCGCCGCGGGGCGATGAGCTGCACTAGGGCGGCCTCAAGATCCCCGGCGATTGTGGGATCCGCGCGGAGTTCAGCGAGCGTCCGAGGCGGCGGCGGTACCAGCCCTTCCGTCGTCAGCATCGCAAGATGTCCGGACAGGGCTTCCCGTGCCGACTCAGCGGCGGTCTCAAAGGTCGCACCCGTTGAGACGCACCCCGGAACATCCGGGAACGTAACGCCCCATTCGGAAGCTCCATCGGGTGGATGCATGAGACCGATATAGCCGTTCATTTCTGCTCACACCTGTCGCCTGAAACGCCTATCAAAGACCAGCTGTCTTCAGGATGGCTTTGATCGTCTTCGGATGCATGTCCTTCTTGGGATGCGGGATTGTGATCTTTCCCGATTTCGTTGGATGCTTGAAATGTCGGTGGCTTCCGGTCGTCGAATGCCAGATCCAGCCATCGGCTTCGAGCATGCGGATCAAATCTCTCGAATCCACGATACGCTCGCAGGAAACGCTCCGGACCCACCGTATCCGCGCCGCTCAGAGGAAATGTGGAATGCGTGTGTAAATTCTTGAAGGCCGGCAGACAGGCGGAGCGCGATGAGTCTCACTCCCGCCGCAGCACCCGGTCCACCGCCAGATCCGACCAGAATCCCGGCCGGAAATCCCGCTTGAGCGCTTCCGGATCGTAGATCGTCTCGACCCAGGTCAGGAAGTCGATCCCCTTCGCCTCCCCCTCGATCCGGTAGCGCGCGAAGAAGGCGTCGAGGATGCCGGTCTTGGCGAAGCGCAGATGGCCGTAGCGGGCCGAGAGCTGGCGCGCGGCCTCGGCGACCGGGCGGCCCTCGTGCAGGATCAGGTAGAGGGCCGAGGCGAGGCCGGCCCGGTCGGCGCCCGACTTGCAATGCATCACGGCCGGGTACTCGATGCCCGCGAAGAATGCCTTGGCGGCGAGGATCGTCGTCCGATCCGGCGCCTCCCGGGAGCGGAGCACGAATTCCACGAGGGTCAGCCCGTGGCGGTGGCAGGCCTCCCGCTGCAGCGGCCAGGAGCCGTGCTCGCGCCCGCCGCGCAGCGAGATGACCGTGCGCACCCCCTCGGCCCGGAAGCGGGCGAGCTGGTGCGGGCCGGGCTGGGCGGAGCGCCAGAGCCCCCGCGAGCCGACCCGGTGGCGGTTGAGATAAGCGAGCCGGAACACGCCGTGATCCATCAGCAGCATGTTGGCCCAGGCCCGCAACCGGTCGCCCGGGCCGGCGATCGGCCGCTCGAAGCGGGCGATTCGGGCCATGCGGCGCGCGTAGCGCGTCTCGGGCTTCAGGAAGCGGTTGAACAAGGCCGGGCTGCCGCGGGGGAGGAGCGCGGGCTCTACCAGCCGCCCGCCGGGCCGGCAATTCACCGCCGAACCGGCCTCCCGGCCGCGAGGCGCTGGATTTCGGCGCCGATCTTGCCTTCACTCCGCCCGGATCGGCATCGAACCTGGGCGGACGGCGCGGGTTATCCGCCGGTCGGACGAGGGGAGGCCCGAAGCCCATGAGCACGCGCACCACGAGCATCCGCCGGGCCCGCGAGGCTGATCTCGGCGGCTTGTCGACGGTGTTCGATGCGTCGTGGCGCGAGGCCTATCGCGGGATCATTCCGGGCGTCGCCCTGGAGCGCCTGATCGCCGGCCGCGACCGGGCCTGGTGGCGCGGCGCCCTGCGCCGGGGCCGGCCCATCGCGGTCGTAGAGACGGCGGAGCAGGTCGTCGGCTACGCAGCCTACGGGCGGACGCGCAGCCGGACGCTCGGCACCGAAGCCGAGATCGACGAGCTGTACCTGCTGCCCGAGTACCAGGGCGTCGGGCTGGGCCGCCGCCTGTTCCGGGCGGTCCGCAACGATCTCGCCGATCATGGCCTGACGCGGCTCGGCGTCTGGAGCCTGGAGGACAATGACCGCGCCGGCGCCTTCTACGAAGGTCTCGGCGGGAAACCCGGCCCGCGGACGCTCGACCGGGTGGCGGGCGTTCCGCTGCCGAAGGTCGGCTTCCTGTTCGGCTAACGTTTTCCCAAGCCCGTTGCCGAACCGTAGCGGCGCCTGATTTGCAAGTTCGGGCCGCGCCTCTAAGAGAACCGGGACGCCATCGGCACCCCGGATCCTGGAAGCGGAACGCCATGAAGATTGACGCCATCTCGCTCGGCAAGAAGCCGCCGCACGACGTCAACGTGATTATCGAGGTGCCGCTCGGCGGCGAGCCGATCAAGTACGAGATGGACAAGGAGTCCGGCGCGCTTGTGGTCGACCGGTTCCTGTACACGCCGATGTTCTATCCGGGGAATTACGGCTTCATCCCCCACACCCTGTCGGGCGATGGCGACCCCTGCGACGTGCTGGTGGCCAACACCCGCGCCGTGGTGCCGGGGGCGATCATCAGCGCCCGCCCCGTGGGCGTGATGGTGATGCAGGACGAGGGGGGAGAGGACGAGAAGATCATCGCGGTCCCCTCCCGCCACCTGACCAAGCGCTACGACCGGGTCGAGAACTACACCGACCTGCCCGAGATCACGATCCACCAGATCCAGCACTTCTTCGAGCACTACAAGGATCTGGAGCCCGGCAAGTGGGTGAAGTTCGTCCGCTGGGGCGACAAGGAGGAGGCCCACCGGCTGATCGAAGAGGCGATCGAGCGCGGCAAGGCCAAGGCGTAAAAGGTTAAAGCGTAATCCAGCGTCGGGATGGGTCCGCGCGCCGTGTCCGCTCCTGAGATGGCCCGCGGCCATCCGCTGTCGCGGGAATGGCACGGCGCAGTCCGTCCATCGATGCTAGACGCTCTCCGGCGTCGAACCGGTCTGCCCTTCGGCGGAGTGCGTTCCGAGGGCGGCGCGGTGGATGTCTGGACGCGAATGGGCTCAGCGATGGCGCGGCTTCCGGCACTTCTCGGCCTCGCGGGGTTCCTGCTGATCCCGCGCACGGCATCCGCAGCCGACCTGGGCGCGGTCGAGCCCCGGGACGGTTTCCGGGCGACCTGCGAGGATCTCGGGACCTTCTGCTTCGCCGACGCCTGCGGCCGCGATCAGATCGAGGCGGCCCAGAACTGCCAGTCGCGCTGCCCGAGCGCGGCCATCATGAGCGTGATTCCGGATGCCTGCCGGCGCCCGGAAGGCCGGCCGATCACGGTCCTCCAGCGGCGTGGGTGAGGGCACGTCGCTGCAGCGCTGCAGAAACCCAGACCGTCCCGGAACAGGAAAAATCAAGCGCCCGCGGCAACAAAACGCGGAACCCGGCATTGACCAGTCTCGAAGTGTTGACTGGCAGAGATGGGGGCGCGGTCGGATGCTCGCGAATGCGCGCGATGCCCGCAAGCGGATGATGCGGACGAGTGATCTTCAGCCACCCGGAGCGGGGCTGAATTCCGATCCGGTTCTGTACGGCGTGGCGGCGGGTTTGGCGGCCCTGTTCCCGCCTGTGTCGGCTTCCAGGAATACGAGCGATCCCGTCCGGTCGGCGGCATCGGACAAGGCCCGGGGTACCGCCAACGATCCCTGATCGGGTCGCGCCGCCGCGGGCAACGTCCTCAGGCCGCGAGCCTCGCGAGAAGAAGCAGCGTCGCCATCACCGGGGCGCTGGCGGCGAGCCAGAGCGCACCGACATGAAACCCGTCGGGGCCTGAGAAACGCAGGCTCCGCGCCACGCCCGGGCGCGGATCCGCCCCGCGCCCCATCCCGATACCGATCCCGACTGGCATTCGTAGCCTCCTCGACACGCGAGGAGTGAGGCTCGAAACCCGCCAAGGCCGTCTGAATCGGCGTCCGCCTTCGTGGGACGTGGTGAACGGCCGCTTAAAGGGCGCGATCGAACTTCAGCTCGCCGTTCGGGCTCTTCAGGACCAGTTGCGAGCCGACCAGATCCCACACCGCCGAGGTGCGCAGGGCAATGAAGAAGGCCTGCTCGGTGGCCGCGAGGCCCTTGTCGCAGCTCTTCTTGGTCAGCGCGAGGGGGCCGACCGCGATGTGCTGCTCCTTGAGCGGGAAGGCGGTGGCCGCAAACGTGTTGCAGCCGCCGTAGCCGCGGGCGCGGTACTGCTTGTCGATGATGAAGCTCGGCCGGTCGCCGCCGGAGAACGGCTTGCCGTTGAGGCTGACGGCCGTCCAGGTCGAATCAAGCGGGAAGATTTTTTCGCTGGCCTTGGCGCCCGGCACATATTGAGGCTTCTTCTCGTCCTCGCCGCCGGGGCGGCGGTTGCCCTTACCGAAGCCGGTGGGCGACCCCATCTGGGCCTGTGCCTGCGTCGCCGCGGTCAAGCCCGCAGCCAGAACCGCGCAGGCCAAGGTTGCGATCAGCACCCCTCTCATCGTTCTTCCCCATCTCGCGCGCTTCAGCGCTCAGGTCATCCCGGATCCCGACGCGCCGCCCGCGGCGGTCCGAATCCCTGCACTTTGGCAGATGCGATAGGAATTCAGCACAAATGAGGCAGGCCTGAAAAGTAATTGATGTTGTTGTCGTTTTTCTTCCCTGTGCCGGATGCGCGCGCATCGCGGCCATCGAACGCGCTCCCATCGAGCAGCGCCTGCCCGCTGCTCCTGCTCGCGTCGTGCCGGGCGTTACTGAGCCTGCGGGCCTGGATCACCGCCTTCGATCCGGTCGGCACGGCGATTGGCAGGCGATCATCGCAGCAGGCGCATCAGCAAGCCCTAACGGCGCCCAAGCTCTTCATTAACGGCACGCTGAGCTTGAGCCGCGTCCGATCGTGTTGCAAGCGCGCGACTCCAAGCCTTTCGTCGTGCGCGCTCTGATACGCCGTCCGGTATCCACTTTGGCGGAGAGCGTGCCAGCTCGGCAAAGACGATAAAACGGCCGGACTAATAGCCACCTCTCGGCCGACAGATATCAGAAAAGACCTCGAAATTGACGGGGGATTTCCCAAATTTCCTGCAATTGCACGAGCTTTTTCTCGTTGATATGGTCCGTGAATTCTGTTTTCACGCGCTCGAATTGCGGATTGGCAGGCGCGAGCCTCACGTTGGTACGCGGCAAGCTCTCCACATAGGCTTGAACATGAGCGAGCAGCTGTTCGGGCGGGATCGCGTGGTGATCGTAGATCAGCTTGCTCTTGGCAAAAATGTTACGGCTTGCCTGACGGTGCATCAGGAATTGGCTATCACAGAAGGCCAGGTGGAAAAGGAACAGGTCAGCAATAAAAGCAGACGGCGCCTTATCGCTAAAATGGAACCCAGCGTGCCATTGGGCTTGCTCAGAAATGAAAGTCGGCTTGCAAAGAGCGGAAAAAGGCCGAATGAGTTTTCTTTGCAACGTTATGGGGCGATCCCAATCAACGACACCTTCCCTGCGGCGATCGTGCAGCACATCAACACCGAACACATTGACAATGGACGGAAGATCCTTGCTATGAGCCTTCGCGTAGTCGATAAGGTTGGCCGCCCTGCCTGGATCTGCGACGACGATCTCGTCGACATCCGTAAATAAAACTCGTTCGTACGCAAATAACAAAGCCGAGCAGAATTTATCGGTAGATCCAGCACGCGTGTTTTCATCGATCGGGAATCGAGGCAATCTCAGAATTTGGGCCTCGATCTTATGTGTCGAACCATCCGTCGATCCATGGTCGATCACATAGCAATTCCCATAACCGACCTGTCTCGTATAATGCTTCAGCCAAATCGGCAGCATCGTGCTTTCATTGTACACCATCGTCACGACTGCGAGCGGCTTTTTAAAATATCCTGTCATTGAGCCTGGCGACCCAATTTAGAGCTCAGTTTTTTCGCGGCATCGAACTTTACGAGCCGGGACCAAAATGGCGGACTGAATGGAGCCCTGCGTTCCGCTGGCGGCTTGGTCGTCCACGACGAATGCAGAGGGCTACCAACGATCTGCCGCGTCTGATCTGCGATCTCGATCAGCGTCTCGTTCATCAGCGCGCGGCGCATCGCGGGCTGATCTTCGATCGGCACCCTCTCCGCACCACGGCGCAGCCAAACGAAAAACTCGGTGCACCGCTGCTCCTGCCAGCGCTCGATCCGCAGATCGAGATAGCCAGCCAAGCTCAATTCGAGAATCATCAGCCGGAACGAGGCCGGCACGAAGACCCAGTTGTGGGCGTCGAGGTATTGAGGTGACGTGCTTGACGCGATCCAGCCGGAGATTTCGTTGAGACCATTCAGCAATCTCAGCTCTCGGGTGTCGTCTTCATGCCAAGATGAACCGTCGCCCTTGATGGCCATCAGCAGACCGTAGTTGAGGTGTGTCCGGACATCGTGTCGGTCACGACGTTCCTCGAACGCTGCAATCGCGTCACCTGTCGTGGAAGGATGACGATAGAAATCGAAGCATTTCCGCTTATCTGGGATCGCCAGGATGATGATGCCGTCCGGCCGGAGTAGGGTTTCGGCTGCGCGAAGGAAACCGATGATATCGGTCGTGTGCTCGATGGCGTGGCTTGCGATAAAGGCATCGAACGTCCCGTGCATTTCTCCCGGAACAGCGTCTCCAAGAGAGCCCCCAGTCCAAACGAGATCGACATCCTCGATGCGGTCGACTGTCTGATCGTGATACTTCTCAATCAACTCGTCGCGCGATCCGTGATCGATGACAAAGGTATTCCAGCCGTCTCGCTTGGGTGCGAGCGGGTTGAAGCTCGGACCGATCTCGACAATGCGATCCGTCGTGTTGAGGCCATCCAAAAGTATCTTCTGCCGCGTCATGACGCCCCCTTATGACCGGCGCACTGCAACAAGTGACGGGCGCTGCGCATGTACAGCACCACTCGCATCATCGTTGTGTCGAGCGTGGGCGACTGCGAAATGCACATCGAAACCTAAGTTTTCGAAAATCTTTCGATATAGATCGCGTGACAGATGCCACCAAACATGGTTGACTCGACTGTCATTCAGTAAGGTGATGGGCTGCAAGATCAGATCGTCAACCGGTATGACATCGGTGAACGGGATCAGAACCGCCTCTCGCGCGAGGCGAGCCCACGCACCGATCGCGTAGACCGGTTCCGACAGGTGCTCGACGATCGCGCCCGCCATGACAACGTCGAACATCCCCTCAGGCCACTCGTACAATTCCGACATCGGGGCGTAGACGCATTTGGCGTGGCTGTTATACTTATGCCAAGCGTGCCACCAGGAATTCTTGATCGGAATAAGATTCTGATTGTCCCAAATCTCTCGGAACTGCCGGACATCACGGTAGGATAGGCTGTCGGAAAACGGCACATGCCGGAATTCATGGGTCGAGGCTGCATCGAGCGCCGTCACATCGGCGCCAGCCTGTTCGGCGCTGAAGGCGAGGTAGCCTGAGGCGGTACCGACATCCAGGACGCATTTACCGCTCAGGTCATAACCGCCGATGTACTCGCAGAAATCATCGATGGTCCAGCTTCCACAGCCAGTCATCCCGTCCGGAAAGACCAGGGAGTGATACCAGTAGGAAGATCGCTCGGACGTATCCCGCCACGGTTCTTCGTATTTGATCTGCGTATTCGCTTTCACTTCAGCAAGCCTCTCTGCTGAAACGATGAACGCCCACAGAATTTTCTATCACGAGGCTGAGAAGTGTGTCGATCAGGCCGCATCTAACTTGTAAGTTGATTGCCTTCACGCGTGCCGCGACAAGCAGGATCCGGCATCATCAGGTTTTTGCGATGTGGCGCCCCCGATTTCAGCCTTTCCGGTATCGCTGACCTTGCCATCCTCCGGCGGTGAGCGGCGGACCGAACGTTCGATCCGGCGGCTCGCAGATGGCCGTCTCGAACGATGCGAGATCGCCCCAACCCCGGGGCACCTCCGTAAGGATCGCGTCGCGGACGGGGCCGACGACCGGGTGGCCGACGCGCCCGGTGATCGCGATCCCATCGTTCGGCCGGTCGAGGGGGATCGCCTGGACCGCGTTCCCGGAGATCAGGCCGCCGTACGGCACGGCGCCGGCGCGGGGCGCTCCGTAAGCGGGTCGAACGCCCCATGTGCGCGCCGGGACGGAAACGATCCGCGACGGCCATCGTTGTTGATCATCGGAGATCGGGAGGGTGGCCTTGGCAGGATCGGACGAGGGGGCGCAGAGCGGTACGAGCGCGCCAGCGATGAGCCCGGCGCAGTCGCGGGCGGCGCGCGGGCTGCTCGGATGGTCCGAGGCGGACCTCGCCGCGAAGGTCGGGCTCGACGCCCAACTCGTGCGCGACTTCGAGGCCGGCTACGGCAATCCACCGAGCGGGCAGATCGAGGCGCTGCGCAGCGCGCTCGGCTCCGCCGGGGCGGTGTTTACCGACGCGCCGACGCAGGGCGTCCACCTCGCACAGGCGTCGGGGACCGACGAAGGCACCCGCCTCGGCGCGCTCACCACCGAGAACGACCGGTAGCCGACGGCAGGCCGAACGCGCCGCTCAGGGCGCGTTCAGGCGCGCGGGCCGATAGCCGGGTTCACGCCCTGCACGCCGCTCGGAGCGACCCGTGACCGACCACCTCCGCCTCCGATCCCGGAACGCCGCGCGGCCCGCACCCGCCCGGAAGGCGTCCTGGTGATGCGCGCCGATGCCTTCCTGGCAGCGGCCGATGCCCTTCCCCTGGGAAGCCTCGATACGCTGGTCGGAGGCGGCGGCCTCGTCGTCGTCGCACCGCATCCCGATGACGAGAGCCTCGGCTGCGGCGGCCTGATCGCCGCGGCGCGGGCGGCCGGTCGGCCCGTCCGCCTGGTGGTGGTGAGCGACGGCTGCGGCTCGCACACGCATTCCCGTCTCTACCCGCCCGAGACGCTCCGCACCCTGCGCGAGGCCGAAACCCTGCGCGCGGTGGCGATCCTCGGCCTCGCCGCGGAGGACGTCACCTTCCTGCGCCTGCCCGACGCCCACGTGCCGGGCGACGGGCCGGTCGCCGAGGACGCCGCGCGCGCGGTCGCGCGGGCCGCGGCCGCCTGCGAGGCGGGCGCCGTGTTCGTGACATGGCGGCACGACCCGCATTGCGACCACAAGGCAGCCGCCGCCGTGGTGGGACTCGCCCGGCCCCACATGCCGGGGGTGCGGGTCTACGAATATCCGGTCTGGGGCTGGACCCTGCCGCCCGACACCGAGGTCGGCCCCGCCCCGGAGGGCCTGCGCGTCGACGTCTCGGCGTATCGCGCCAGCAAGGCCCGTGCGGTCGCGGCACACGCGTCGCAGACGACCGACCTGATCGCGGATGATCCGCAAGGATTCCGCCTGGAGCCCGCCATGATCGAACGGCTCTGCGGCCCCTGGGAGCGCTTCGTGGCAGTCCCCGCATGAGCCGCCGCGCCGAGACGCTCCCGGACAACTACTTTGCCGGCATGTACGCCAGCGACCCGGATCCCTGGCACTTCACCAGTTCGGCCTACGAGCGCGACAAATACGCGGCGACGCTCGCCGCGCTGCCGCGGCCGCGCTACCGGTCGGCCTTCGAGCCGGCCTGCTCGATCGGCGTGTTCACCCGCGCCCTCGCCGAGCGCTGCGACCGGTTGCTCGCGACCGACATCATCCCCGTCGCGGTGGAATCCGCCCGCAGCCGCTGCGCCGACCAGCCCCATGTCGAGGTCCGGCAGGGCGCCGTGCCCGCCGACTGGCCCGCGGGCCGGTTCGACCTGATCGTGCTGTCCGAGTTCCTGTACTTCCTGGCACCGCTGGATCTGGCCGCGCTCGTGCGCCGCGTCGGGGACGCGATCGAGCCCGGCGGCGACATGGTTCTGGTCCACTGGCTCGGCGTGACCGACTACCCGCAATCCGGCGATCAGGCCGCCGAGGGCTTCATCGCACAGGCCGCGCCATTCGCCGGCCTCCTGCACCAGTCCCGGACGGCCGAGTACCGGCTCGACGTCCTGCGCGCCGGGTCCGCCGCGTGAGCGCCACGGTCATCACCCTCAACAAGGGTCGGGACGCGCATCTCGTCCGCCTGCTCGAAGGGCTCGCCCGGGGAGCGCCGCCCGCGTCCTGCATCGTGGTGGAGATCGGCGATGCGGCGCCCCTGCCCGCGCCGCCCCTCCCGGTGGAGCGTATCCCGTTCCCCCGTGCCGGCCTGCCGCTCGCGGCCGCGCGCAACGCCGGCCGCCGGGCGGCCCGGACCGACACGCTGATCTTCCTCGACGTGGATTGCATCCCCTCCGCGGGTCTCGTCGCCGGCCTGTCCCGGGCCGTCGCCGAGCACGACGGGCTGATCTGCTGCGAGATCGGCTACCTGCCGGCCGGGGCCGTGGCGGATGGCTGGAGCGAGGCCGACCTGGGCCGGCTCGGGCATCCGCATCCGGTTCGCGCCTTCCCGCCCGCCGGGGTGGTGACGCCCGCGCCGCAGCCCGGCCTGTTCTGGTCGCTGGCCTTCGCGGTGCGCGCGGCGACCTACGACCGGCTCGGCGGCTTCGACGAGACCTTTTCGGGCTACGGTGCGGAGGACACCGATCTCGCATTCCGGGCCGCAGCGGCCGGGGTGCCGATCCTGTTCCTCGGCGGCCCGCGGGCCTATCACCAGCACCACCCGGGCTACGACCCGCCGCTGCAGCATTTTCGCGACATCGTGTCCAATGCCGGCCGCTTCCACGCCCGCCACGGGATCTGGCCGATGGACGGCTGGCTCGACGGCTTCGCCCGGCTCGGGCTGATCGCGGCGGACTGGCGCGAGGGAATCGTGGTCCGCCGGGATCCGACGCTGGACGAGATGGCGGCGGCGCGCCTGCCGGACGACCGGCCGTTCTGAACGAAACCGTCCGTCCCCAGCGCGGATCGGGAGGGATCGGCGCTTCGCGCGCTAGTTCTTGGCGTGGCCGGAGACTTCGCTCATCTTCGGGCGTGGAGCCGGTGATGGCGCACCGGCTCCTGGCGATCACCCGTTAGGGTTCAGCCATTTCCAGAAGAAAGAATAGGCGGCGAGGCGGAGGGTGAAACTTCACTCGCCGCTTTCTTTTCTGGCGATCGTCAGAACGATGACCATTCGTTCGACTCCCGGCCGCAACCGGCCCAGGTCACACAAGAACTTGCGGCCAATCACGGGCGGGCTGGTTAGGCCCGCGGGATATCCGTACCAATGCGTCCGGGAGAGGCGCAACCGCCGTCGCGCCTCCCTGCCGGCTCAGCCCTTCATCGCATCCGCCTTCTCGATCAGCGCCTCGGCCATGCGGATCGAGGCGATGTCGATCAGGCGGCCATCGAGCGAGACGGCGCCGCGGCCGGCCTTGGCGGCCTCTTCCATGGCCTCGAGGATGCGGCGGGCCTTCGTCACTTCGGCCTCGGACGGGGTGAAGACCTGGTTGGCCAGATCGATCTGGCTCGGGTGGATCGCCCACTTGCCCTCGAAGCCGAGCGCCGCGCAGCGCCGGGCCGCCGAGGTGTAGCCGTCCGGATCGGAGAAATCGCCGAACGGGCCGTCGATCGGGCGCAGCCCATAGGCGCGGCAGGCGATCAGCATCCGGTTCTGGGCGAACAGCCACGGGTCCTGCCAGTGGGTCTGGCGGTTGCCGCCCTCGTCCTTGTCGGTGAGCACCGAGAAGTCCGGGTTCACGCCGCCGATCACCGTGGAGCGGGCGCGGGTCGAGGCGGCGTAGTCGGCCACGCCGAACGACATCGCCTCCAGGCGCTTCGACGACTGGGCGATCGCCTCGACATTGGCCATGCCCAGCGCGGTCTCGATCAGCACCTCGAAGCCGAGCTTCTTCTCGCGCTTCTTGGCCTGCTCGATCTGGGTGACCAGCACGTCGATGGCGTAGACGTCCTGCGGGACGCCGACCTTCGGGATCAGCACCATGTCGAGCCGCGGGCAGGCTTCGACGATGTCGACCACGTCGCGGTACATGTAGTGGGTGTCGAGACCGTTGATGCGGATCATCATGGTCTTGTTGCCCCAATCCAGGTCGTTCAGAGCCTGGATGATGTTGGTGCGGGCCTTCTCCTTGTCGTCGGGGGCGACGGCGTCTTCCAGATCGAGGAAGATCACGTCGGCGGCCGAGGAGGTCGCCTTCTCCATGAAGGTCGGGTTCGAGCCCGGAACGGCCAGCTCGGAGCGGTGCAGGCGGGCCTTGGCCTGCTGGATCAGGGTGAAGCTCATCGGGGGTCTCTCTCCTGGTGACGGTTCTGATGCCGGTGCGGGGTATCCGCTCAGCGGTGAAAATGGCGCTCGTCGGGCTTGGGGACAGAGCGGATATCAGGGGGGGCCGCGTCTCCCTCCCCCCTCTGCGGGGGAGGGAGGGCGCGTGTAAGTTTCTGCATCGCCCTCATCCCGTCGACCCGAAGCCGACCGCGATGCAGTTGATCGACAACAACAGAGCCGACTTCACCGCCTCGCGCCGGTCCTCGTCCGTCTCGGCGCGGTAGCGGGCGAGCAGTTCCACCTGCTCGCGGCTGACCTGATTGATCGTCGGCAGCCGACCCTTCAGCCGGTCGCGGAACAGCGGGAAGCGCTCCGCCAGCTCCGTGCCGCCGCTCACCCGCAGCACCATCTCCCGGGTCAGAGCGTACTCGGCCTCGATGGCGGAAAAGATCCGGTCGCGGACGCCCGCATCCGGAACGAGGCCGGCATAGGCGCGGGCAATGTCGAGATCGACCATCATCAACGTCTTCTCGACCTCGTCGAGGACGAGGCGCAGGATGCGCGAGTCCTGGAACAGGCGCTTCAAGGTCGCCTCGCCGTCCCGGCCGCGCACGTCGAGGAAGCTCGCCAGCCCCGAGCCGACGCCGTACCAGCCGGTGATGACGTGGCGGTTCTGCGACCACGCGAACACCCAGGGGATCGCCCGCAGGTCCGAGAGCGAGCGGGCGCCGAACCGGCGGGCCGGGCGCGAGCCGATGTTGAGGAGCGCGATCTCGTCCAGCGGGCTCGCGGCCTGGAAATAGTCCACGAGGCCGTCGGTCTGGAGCAACTGCACGTAGGCCGCCCGCGAGGCGCCGGCCAACGCCTCCAGGGCGTCGTCGTGGCCGGGGCCGGCCCGCTCGCCGTCGCCGGCGAGCGCATGCTCGAACACCGAGGCGGCAAGCAATTCCATCTGGTAGGCCGCGGTGCCGCGGTTGGCGTACTTGAACGAGACGACCTCGCCCTGCTCGGTCGTGCGGAACCGCCCGCGGATCGAGCCCGGGGGCTGGGCCATGATGCCTCGGTGGGTCGGCACGCCGCCCCGGCTCACCGAGCCACCGCGCCCGTGGAAGAAGGCGATCCCGACGCCGAGCTCCTCCCCGAGGCGGGTCAGCTTGCTCTGCGCCTTGTAGAGCTCCCAGTTGGCGGCGACGAAGCCGCCGTCCTTGTTGGAATCGGAATAGCCGATCATCACCTCCTGCACCCCGCCTTGCCAGCGGGTCGAGCGGCGAACCACCGGCGTGCCGAGCAGCGCCCGCATGATCGCCGGGGCGGCGCGCAGGTCGTCGATGGTCTCGAACAGGGGGACGATCGGCAGCGGGCAGATCTCGGTGCCGGCCGCGTCGAGGAACACCCCCGCCTCCTTGGCGAGCAGGTAGGCGCCGAGCACGTCCTCCACCGAGCGCGTCATCGAGAGCACGAAGGCGCCGAAGGCCTCGCGGTCCAGGCTCTCGCGCATCTCGGCGACGAGGGCGAAGGTGGCGAGCGTCTCGCGCGCGGCGTCCGGCAGATCCTCGAAGGAGCGCTCCGGATCGCGCGGCCGGGCGAGTTCCGCGTCGAGCCATTGCCGCCAGGCGGCGCTGCCAAGGGCCGGGGGCTCGCCGTCGCCGTTGCGCTGGCGCCAGAGGGCGTGGAGCGTGTCGGTGGTCCGTGTGGTGTTCTCGCGCAGGTCGAGCCGCACGGTCGAGAACCGGAAGATCTCCACCATCCGGCGGACCGGGCGCACGAGGTCCTGAGCCAGCGCCCCGCACTTGGCCTCCGTCAGGCCGCGCTCCAGCACGCGCAGATCCTCGATCAGGCCGTCCGCGCTGGCGTAGTCGGGGCCGGAGGGGTGTTCGCCCTCGTTGCGGGCGATCGTCGCCTCGATCTTACGCAGGACGCAGGAGAGATACTGGCGATAGGGCTCGCCCGGGTTGCGCCGGGTGATGGCGCGCCCCTGGCCGCTCTCGGCGAGCTGCCGGTCCAGTTCCGCGCGGAAACCGTCCGGCAGCGGTAGTGAGCGCTCGGTGAGCGACAGCGTCCGGCCGAGCTCGCGCACGCCGTCCCGGTAGCGGGTGAGCGAGGCGAGCGCGTTCCGGTGCAGGGTCTGCCGGGTGACGGCGGCGGTGACGTAGGGATTGCCGTCCCGGTCGCCGCCGATCCACGAGCCGAACTGGAAGAACGGCGGGACTTTGAACTCCGTGTCCGGATAGGTCTCGGCGAGCGCCTCGTGGAGCGTCTCCAGGGTCTCGGGCAGCATCTCGAACAGGGTCTCGTCGAAGAAGTGCAGCCCCCAGGCCACTTCCCGCTCGACGGTCGCCTTCTCCAAGTGCAGCTCGCCCGTCATCCAGACCAGCTCGATCTGGTCGCGCAGCGCGTTCATGAGCCCGTTGCGCTCGCGGTCGGTCCAGCGCGGCATCTCCAGCTCGCGCAGCACGAGGTAGATCCGCCGGAACTTTTCGAGCACCGTGACGCGCTTACCCTCGGTCGGGTGGGCGGTCAGCGTCGGGCGGATGCGCAGGTCGGTGAGCAGCGCCTGGATTTTCTCAGGCGGCACGCCCTGCTTGCGCGCGTCCGAAAACACCTTCGCGAAGGAGCCGCCGAGGGCCCCGCGCCCTTCCGTCCGCTCCACGTGGCGGCGGCGGCGCATCGCGGCGTTCTGCTCGGCGATGGAGATCAGCTGGAACCAGATGCCCTGCACCTGAAGGGCGCGCGCCAGCATCTGCGGCGAGAAGCGTGAGATGTCGGCCGTGCCGTGCAGCACCGCCTCCAGATCCGGGTCGTGCCGACGGGCGACGTCGAGCAGGGCCTGGAACAGGATGTCCAGCGCCTGCTCCGACGACGTGCCGGTGATCACCGGCGGCGCGAAGGCCGTGGCGTCGACGAGGCCGGGGGTCGCGTGAAGGGTACGGGTCATGGGGCCACCTCGTGGCGCACTTTCTTGGAAGGACGAGGCGCGACGCGCCCCCTCCCCCCTCTGCGGGGGAGGGTGGCCCCTGCCTCAGCAGGGGTCGGGAGAGGGGAGCAACGGTGCAGAACCAAGCTCCGCCCATCGTGAAGGTCACGCGCTTTCCGGAAGCCGGGTTCCCCTCTCCCGACCCCCTTCGGGGGCCACCCTCCCCCGCAGAGGGGGGAGGGAGAACGGCACGCTTTTGGTTGCCGCCGTTACGCCGCCCGGGCGAGCACGTCGGCCACGGTCTGCCCGAACGAGCCCGGATCCGGCGCCACCGTCAGCCCATACGAGCGCATGATCTCGGCCTTCTCGGCGGCGCTGTCGCCGGCCGCCGAGATGATCGCCCCGGCATGGCCCATGCGCCGGCCCTTCGGTGCCGTCAGTCCGGCAACGAACCCGATCACCGGCTTCGACATGTTCTCGCGGATCCAGGCCGAGGCCTCCGCCTCCTGCGGGCCGCCGATCTCGCCGATCATCAGCACGGCGTCGGTATCGGGGTCGGTCTCGAACAGGGCGAGGTGGTCGAGGAACGACGAGCCGTTGATCGGGTCGCCGCCGATGCCCACCGAGGTCGAGATGCCGAGCCCCAGCTCTTTGAGCTGCGCGGCCGCCTCGTAGCCCAGCGTCCCCGAGCGGGAGATCACCCCGACATTGCCGGGGAGGTAGATGTGGCCGGGCATGATCCCGAGCATCGCCTTGCCGGGGGAGATGATGCCGGCGCAGTTCGGGCCGACCACCATCGTGCGGCGGTCCCGGGGGTAGCGCATCAGGTAGCGCTTCACCCGCATCATGTCCTGGGCCGGGATGCCATCCGTGATCGAGCAGACCAGCCGCAGGCCGGCATCGGCCGCTTCCATGACGGCGTCGGCCGCGAAGGGCGGCGCCACGAAGGTGATCGAGGTGGTGGCGCCGGTCGCCGCCACCGCCTCCTTGACGGTGTTGAACACCGGCAGGCCGAGATGGGTGCGCCCGCCCTTGCCCGGGGTGACGCCGCCGACGACGTTCGTGCCGTAATCCAGCATCTCCTTGGCGTGGAAGGTGCCCTTGTCGCCCGTGATGCCCTGGACGATGATCGGGGTGGTCTCGTCGATGAGGATGCTCATGGCGCGGTCTCCCCTCAATGCTTGGTCTTGGCGGCCGCGCAGGCGTCGACCGCTTTCCTGGCCGCCTCCGCGAGCGTGTCGGCGGTGATCAGGTCGAGGCCGCTCTCCGCCAGGATCTTCTTGCCCGCTTCCACGTTCGTGCCGGCCAGCCGGACCACGAGCGGCACGTCGATCTTCACCTCGCGGGCCGCCTGAATGACGCCCTCCGCGACCCAGTCGCAGCGGTTGATGCCGGCGAAGATGTTGACCAGGATCGCCTTGACGTTGCGGTCCGACAGCACGAGCCGGAAGGCCGTCGCGACCCGCTCCGGAGACGCACCGCCGCCGACGTCCAAAAAGTTCGCCGGTTCGCCGCCCGCGTGCTTGATCATGTCCATGGTGGCCATGGCCAGACCCGCGCCGTTGACGATGCAGCCGATCTCGCCCTCGAGGCCAATGTAGCTGAGGTTGTGCTCGGCGGCCTGGGCCTCGCGGGGATCGCCCTGCGACGGGTCGTGCATGTCGGCGATGCCCGGCCGGCGGAACAGGGCGTTGTCGTCGAACGACATCTTGGCGTCGAGCGCCAGCACCCGGTCGTCCTTGGTGACGACCAGCGGATTGATCTCCAGCATGGTGCCGTCGCAGTCGCGGAACGCCCGGTAGGCGTTCATGATGGTCTTCACCGCGGCCGAGACCTGCTTGATGTTGAGCCCGAGCTGGAACGCGATCTCGCGCGCCTGGAACTGCTGCAGGCCGACCGCCGGCTCGACCACCACCTGGATGAGCGAATCCGGCTCGTTGGCGGCGATCTCCTCGATGTCCATGCCGCCGCGCTGGCTGGCGATGACGCGGACCCGCTCGGCCTTCCGGTCCAGCACGTAGCCGAGATAGAGTTCGCGCTCGAACGGGTCGGCGGTCTCGACGTAGACCCGCTGCACCGGCTTGCCCTCGGGGCCGGTCTGGTGGGTGACGAGGCGCTTGCCCAGAAGATCCTTCGCGGCGTCGCGGACCTCGTTGTAGGTCCGGCACAGCTTGATGCCGCCCGCCTTGCCGCGGGCACCCGCATGGATCTGTGCCTTCACGGCCCAGAACGAGCCGCCGAGCTCGGTGGCCGCGTAGACCGCCTGGTCCGGGCTGAAGGCGATGGCGCCTTTCGGGACGGCCACGCCGAAGCTCGCGAGCAGCTCCTTGGCCTGATATTCGTGGACGTCCATTCGGCGCCTCCTCCGCGGTTCGTTGCCGCCGTTCGACGCCTTTCAGTTTAGTTGAGTCGAAAGATTACGCCCGTCAAATTTTTTGATCTGCCGGTTCAGGGGGTCTTTTTCGCAGTCGCAACATGAACCGTATTCGTTTGCGCATTGCAACATACAGAAAAACAATAAGGCCGGGGCATAATGCACCCGGCCTTGACTGTCGATCAGGAATTTTGGAGCAGAACTTGGACGCGCTGGCAAGTATAAAGCTTCAGATACAGCAAGACGCAACCCCTCCCCCTCTGCGGGGGAGGGTGGCCACTGCGTCAGCAGGGGTCGGGAGAGGGGAGCCCGGCTGCCGGAAGGGGCGCGACCGTGATGCAGGCCGGCGGTTCATTCTGCACCGTCGCTCCCCTCTCCCGACCTCCTTCGGGCGGCACCCTCCCCCACAGAGGGGGAGGGGGACGGAGCGTGGATCGTCGTTTCACCTTGGCTTTGACCACACCATAGATCTTCCAGGTCCACCC
>NZ_JAKSYM010000311.1 GCF_022829545.1 Methylobacterium sp. J-030
GCTCAGGACCATCGCCATGGTCTTCTCGACGCCTTCGATCTCGTACCCGCCGGCCCCGATGAACCGGATCAGCACCGACATGGCGACCGTGCCGAGCGTGTCGTCGTCCATGGTGTAGCCCTTGAGGGCCATGCCTTCCCGTGCGCCCTCGACGGCGCCCTTCCACTGCGGCGAAGCGAGAAAGATCTTCTCAGGATCGTCCATCATCAGCCCGGGTATCCTATGCCGCGAGACGCCAGTGCCGGCGAAACGGAGCCGGCCGAGAGCTTGACCCCGATGAACTGCGTGAAGAACGGCTCGCCGCAGGTATCGCCCGAATGGCTGACGGCCATGACCTTGTATTGGCCGTCCGCGGCGACCCCGAAGGCATCGAGCTGCGCGTTGTTCGGGGCGCCCGTGATGCTCGGATCGTACTCCGCCTGCTGGACTGAGCTTTGATCGATCTGCACGACGCTGCCGGGGACGATGTTGCCGTTCAGGAGGCACTGACCTTCGACGCCGTTGATCGTCTGAACCGGCATACCGACGAGACCGGTCTTGCCGTTCAGGACGATGGCACTGCCCGGCAGCGGCTTATCGTTGGCCAGAATCTGGAGCTTGCCATTCTGGATCGACCACGATGTCCTGGTGGCGAAGGCGATCTCCCGGAGGTGATCCTTCGCCATGCCATGGGCTGCGAAGCCGCGGGGGAACTTGGTCTTGGTCAGAGCATCCTTGTCGACATAGCCGAGGCCGAGCCCGAGGGCCTGCATGGCATCGGCCGCGACCATCGCCCGATCGTAGTAGGTGTACCCGGCCGACAGGGATTTGTTGACGACGGCATAGTTGCGGGGCGTGTCGCCGTCCGTGGCGAGGATCGCCAGCACCGTGTCGGTCACGTCCTGACGCAGGTTGCGGGCCTGGAGGATCTTGCCCTTGAAGATGACGAACACGGAGCCGGAGGCGTAACCAGCCGAGAGCGTCACCGACTTGCCGACGTAGAACGCGGGCTGCGTGCTGCTC
>NZ_JAKSYM010000318.1 GCF_022829545.1 Methylobacterium sp. J-030
TCTTCGCCAAGCTGAAAGCGCTGCTGCGGACCGCAGCCACCCGCACCGTACCCGACCTCCGGGAGGCCATCCGGCAGGCCTTCACCCGCTTCACGCCAGACGAGGGCCGCAACTGCCTCGACGCCGCCGGCTACGACAAAGACTTGGCCGTCGCTACGTAAGCGGGAACGGCTCTAGCCGCGGCCGCACGCACAGGCCGATGCCCGTGGTGAACTCACCTCTGATTTGCACTTCGTGAACGCCACGGAGGCGTGCGCGCACCCGCTGGCCAACTGTGTCGATCCTGGGGCTACTTCTCGCGGAAGGCCCGCCGTGCCTGATCGACGAGTGGCTTCGTCAGGTAGGACAGGATCGTCCGGTCGGCCGTCCGAATGAACGCTTCGACGGGCATGCCGGGCATCAGCTTCGCCCCGTCGAGCTTGGCCAGTTCGTCCTTCGTCACGCCCAACCGGACGAGGTAGTAGAAGCTGCCGGTCCGCTTGTCCTCGCTCACGTCGGCGGCGATCCGGGTGACGCGGCCGTTGAGTTCCGGCGTCGTCCGCTGGTCGAAGCTCGGGAGGCGCAGGCCCGCGGCCTGGCCCGTCTGGAGCCGGTCGATATCCTGGGGCGCGACGCGGACCTCGGCCACGAGCGAATCCGCGTTCGGCACGATCAGCAGGATCGGCTCGCCCGGGGCGATCACGCCGCCGCGGGTGTGGACCACGAGTTCGTGCACGTAGCCGGCCTGCGGCGCGCGGATCTCGATGCGCTGAAGCTGGTCGAAGGCGGTGATCTTCTGCTCCATCAGGGTCGCCGCCTTGGCGCGGTTCTCGGCGAGGTCCTTTCCAACCTCGCTGCGCAGGTTCTGTTCGAGCTGGATGATCTGCAATTCGGTCTCGGCGATCTTGCCCTTGGTCTGGGCGATGCTGGCCACGAGGACGCCGCGCTCACCCTTGAGCCTCGACATGTCGCGCTGGAGGCTCGTCAGCCGCGTCAGCTGGATCAGGTTCTTCTTCCAGAGATCCTCGACGCCCACATATTCCCGGCCGATGATCGCAGTCTCCTGCTCCTTGGCGGCCGCCTGCTCCACCAAGCCCTTGATCTCCTCGTCGAGCTGCCCGATCCGGGCGCGCAACTGCGCCTTCTGGCCCTGGAGCGCGTCGCGGCGGAAGCGGAACAGCTTGCGCTCCCCGTCGATGATCCGTCCGACCTCCGGCCCGGCCCCGTTGAGTTCGGCCGGGATCGCGAGATCCGGGCGGCCGTCGCGCTCGGCCTCCAGGCGGGCGTTGCGGGCCGCGATCTCCCACAGGCTCTTGCTGACGCTGTCGTAGGTGGCCCGGGCCGCGGTCGCATCGAGGCGCACCAGCAGGTCGCCTGCCTGCACGCGGGCCCCCTCCTGGATCGGCAACTCGGCGACGACGCCACCGGTCGGGTGCTGGACCTTCTTGATGTTGCTCTCGACCACCAGGGAGCCCGACGCGATGATGGCGCCGGACAGGTCCGTCGCCGCGGTCCAGGCGCCGACGCCGGTCGCCGCGAGGATCACGGCGGCGACGCCCGCGATATGGCGGCGTAGGGAGCGGCGCGTCCCGGCGGTCGGGTCGGCCTCCGGCGCGGACGGGGCGTGTTCCTCGGTCATGCGACCCTCGTGGGTGTCTGCCGGGTCAGGGTGCCGAGTTTCGCCAGAACCTCGTCGCGGGGCCCGTGCAGCTGCACGCGGCCATCCCCGAGCACGAGGATCCGGTCGACCGCCGCCAGGGCGCTCGGCCGGTGGGCGATCACCACCACGATGCCGCCGCGGGCGCGCACGCCCTGGACGGCCGCCGACAGGGCGCGGTCGCCATCGACGTCGAGGTTGGAGTTCGGCTCGTCGAGGACGACCAGGAACGGGTCGCCGTAGAGCGCCCGCGCCAGGGCGATCCGCTGGCGCTGGCCGCCGGAGAGCCCGAGACCGCCGGCACCGATCCGGGCATCGTATCCGCCCGGCAGCCGGAGCACGACCTCGTGGACGCCCGCGGCCTTGGCGGCGGCCAGGAGGGCATCGGGATCGGGCGCAGGATCGAAGCGCGTGATGTTCTCAGCAATCGTGCCGTCGAACATCTCGGTATCCTGCGGCAGGTAGCCGACGGCGCGGCCGAGGGCGTCGGGCTCCCATTGGTCGAGGGCCGCCCCGTCGAGGCGGATCACGCCGCGGCTCGGCCGCGCCAGCCCGACCAGGGCCCGGGCGAAGGTGGATTTCCCGGAGCCGCTGGCGCCGATCACCCCCAGGGCGCTGCCGGGGGCGAGGGCGACGTTCACGTCGTGCAGCACGAGTGTGTCGGTGCCGGGGGCGGCGATCGACAGGGCCGTCACGCGCACGCTCTCGCGCGGCGCCGGCAGGGGCGTCGGGGCGGCGGGCTCCCGCCGGGGCAGGAAGGCGACGAGGCGCCCCCAGGCCTGCCGGGCCGCCGTAAAGGATTTCCAGTTGGCGATGGCGAGATCGACCGGCGCCAGCGCCCGGGCCGACAGGATCGTGGCGGCGAGCATCACCCCGGCGGTCGCCTCCTCGCGCACGACGAGGAGGGCTCCCAGGCCGAGGATGCCGGATTGCAGCACCGTGCGCAGCAGGCGCGCGGTCGTGCCGAAGCCGATGGCGAGGTCGTTGCCGTAGGTCGCCACGTCGAGGTTCCGGCGGGCCCGGACCTGCCAGAGGGTCGCGATGCGGGAGCGCATCCCGAGGGCCGAGAGCAGGGGCGCGGTCCGGTGGGCCATGTCGGTGAAGGACCGGCGGTCGCCGGCGGCCCGGACGACCTCCTGCGTGGTCGCGGCCGAGGCCCAGTCGGTCAGGATCGTGAGCCCGCACAGGACTACGGCACCCGCGGCGATGGCCCCCCCGAGCCAGGGATGAAACAGGACGCAGACCGCGATGTAGAGAGGTACCCAGGGCAGGTCGAAGAAGGCGCTCAGCGCCAGGCTCGACACGAAGCCGCGCACGGTATCGAGGTCGCGCAGGGCCTGCGGTCCCTCGTCGCTGCGCGGCATCTCGGAGCCGCGGGCGAGGAGGGTGCGGAAGATCCGGTGGCCGAGGCGCTCGTCGATGAGGCGCCCGAACCGCGACAGGATCCGCGCGCGGAAGACTTCGAGCACGCTCTGGATCACGAGCAGCATCAGCGTGATGCCGGCCAGCCCCACCAGGGTGGCGATGCTGCGGCTCGGCAGCACCCGGTCGTAGACCTGCAGCATGAAGATCGGGGCGGTCAGCATCAGCAGGTTGATGAGACCGCTGACGATCATCACGGTGATCAGGCACGCCCGCCCGGCGCGGATGGCGGCCCAGAATTCCCGGCGTTTCGCAACACGCAGCACGCGTTCGTCGGTCACAGGTTTTCCCCGGCTTCTCGGTTCGGCGCAGAGACGTCAGGCGACCGCTTGGGCATCCCCCGCCGCGGGTGCGGCGGGGGATGTCGGTCTCACAGCCCGAGCAGATGCAGGCCGCTCGTGGTCGTGTGCGGGGTCGGGTCGGTGTGCTGGACGTCGGCGTGGCTGCCGAGATCGACCGTGGCGATGCCCAGATCGACGCTGGCGGCATGCGACGCCCCGGCATCGGCCGAGGGAGCCGAGGGAGCCGAGGCGGCCGGGATGACGTCCGCGAGGTGACCGACCAGGGAATCCGCCCCGCCCCCGCCGGTCTGCGGCAGCTGGATGCTGTCGCCGGTCAGCAGGTTCGCCGTGGCCAAGCTCGGCTGGTCCGCACCGACCGCGACCGCGCTCGCCTGCGCGGTGTGGGACGTGTTGTCAGCGGGCGTGAGGATTGCGGCGTCGGCCACCGGCGTTGCGGTGGCCGGGCCCGCGGACACATCCACCAGCGGGTGCGTCCCGGCCCCGGACCCGCCCGCCGTGCCGCCGGTGAGGCCCCCGAGGAGCGAGCCGGCCGCGTTTCCCGCCGTCCCGGACGTGACCGAGCCCAGGGCAGCCGTCACGGGAGTCAGGACGCCGTCGAGCCCCGTGCCCGATCCCAGGCCGCTGTCTCCGCCGGTGGGGAGGGCACCCGTCACCGATGTCAGGACGCCGCTGGCCGCATCCGCCACGTGACCGGCATCGGTCGCGACCTGACCCAGGGCGGGTGCTCCGTTCCCACCCAGCACGGCCCCGGGCAAGTTGACGGTGTCGGTGATGAGGTTGCTCGTCTCGCCGAGCTGGCCGAGGCCCGCCGTGTTCCCGAGGTTGATCACGGAATGGATCGGGTCGTTCAGGACCGGCACGTCGTGGCCGACCTGCTCCAGATTGGCATGGACCGTATCGATCAGCGTGTTGCCGACATCGCCCACGGGCTGGAGTGGGGCGCCGGCTCCGAGCAGGGCGCCGGTTCCGTTCTGACCGCCAGCGGTTATGCCGTCGAGGAGGCCACCGAGCGGGCTCGCGGCGTGATCGCCGAGCAGGCCGTCCACCGTGGTGGTCACCGGGGCAAGGAGGCTGCCGAGCGCCGGGGTTCCGGTCCCGCCGTGACCGAGCCCGTCGAGGGTCCCGGTCACGCCGTCGAGGAAACCGCCCGCGGCATTCGTTACCGCGCCGGCGTCGCTCAGGATGGGGGACAGCGTCCCGAGCCCCTGACCGCCGAGCAGACCGCCGGGCAGGCCCGCCGCGTCGGTGAGCAGATTCCCGGACTCGCCCAGGTGGCCGAGGCCGACGGTCTCACCGAAATTGGTCAAGCCGTGGATCGCATCGTTCAGCAGCGGAAGCTCGTGGCCCACATTCTCCAGGGTCGCGTGCAGGTCGAGGATGCCCGCATTCGCGAGGTTCGTGACCGGAGCGAGAAGTCCATCCGACGCGAGTAGGCTGCCGCCATTCGCGGCCCCGGTGACGGAGCTGAGCAGCGTATCGCCGGCGCCCAGGACGTGACCGAAATCCGACAGGACGGGATCCGCCGACGCGAGGCCGCCGTTCAGGAGGGAACCCGGCAGGGTCGAGGTGTCGGTGAGGAGATTGCCGGATTCACCGATATGCCCGAGGCCGACCGTCTCGCCGAGGCCGGTGATCGCGTGGATCGGCGCGTTGAGCTCGGGGTTCTGATGGCCGATATCCTCAAGGGTCGTATGGAGATCGAGGATGGCTTGGTTGAGAATCTGGGCTTCCGGCGCGAGGACGCTGCCGGGTCCGACGAGGCCGTTGCCGGCCTCCGGCACCGCCGTCACCGCATCGACCAGAGTATTGGCCGCGTCGGTGATATGACCGGCATCAGACAGCAGCGGAGCCACCGCACCGACAGCGCCGGGATTGGCGACGGTGCCCGATAGATCGGTGATCAGGTTGCCAGGCTGACCGATATGACCGAGCCCGACCGTCTCGCCGAGATTGGTCAGGCCGTGCAGCGGACCGCTCAGCGGCGTGACCTCATGGCCGGCATCTTCGAGCTGCGCGTGCGTATCGAGGATGATCTGGTTGGCCGTATCGGTCAGCGTCTCGGGAAGCAGCGCGCTGCCGTCGCTGCCGGGGGCGGTCTCGACCGTCCCGTCGATCAGCGAGGCGATCGGGCCGAGACTCGCGAGCTGCCCCGTGGAGAGGGCGGTGGACGAGAGCAAAGCACCGGGGCCGACGATCCATTCGAGCGACCGGGCCGGGTTGAGGGCGGTAAGGGGGGATGAAGACACGAGCACCTCCGATTTTTATGCGCAATCGGAAGTTCAATCGATAGTTGCATTCCTCAGATTGGATCATCATGAATAGGTTAAAGCTGCGTTTTTCTCCTTGAGGCAATTCGATGAATATAGTATCTGTAATTGGGTAATAAATCACACGGACCTTTACGATCTTGATTGGGACTTAGAAAGATGGCTTTATATGTCTTTATGTCGTGATATCTTATAGGCTAACGCAAATCCGCTCGGCGGATGCTGGGCACAGGTTTGGTCACGGGCGAACCTTCCATATCGCCTGGAGCGACGGGGCGGTGCCGTGTTTGTGGGGATCGCCCAACGCACAAGCCGCGGTCCGCACGGCCCCGAGCCGCCGGGCTGTCTTGCAGCCATGATGCTCTGAGGTCGTCGGACAGCTCATGGCAGGAGGGCTTGTTCAAGCACAGATGAGATGTTCGCTTCCACGAACTCGTTGTCCAGAGGGCATAGTCGCAGGCCCATCCTGAGCGGCTTTTCCGCGTCCGACCCGGACCAGTCGTTCGGGTAGCAGAGCGCGATGCCCGGAACCGGACGTTCAGCATGCGACCATTGCACGATTGAAGCTGTCCGATGGCGCCAGGTCGGCTTCGGTGACGATTCAACGCGAAGGCGGTCAAGCTGTCGACCTACTGCACGATACGTCGCGGCGTGGTTACGTCCCAACGCGCAGCGTCCGAAACGTAGGGTCATCCTGGCCGGCGGGCCTGCCCTGTTCCAGGCACCGCGCCCGTGGCGCTTGGCTTTGATGATGCATCGCGGCCTGGCTCGTTTCTTGGTCGCTCGGAACGCCATGACCCACGATTTGTCTCCTCGGTTGGCCGTTCGAACGTTCCTCTCAGTCGCCCCGCCGCGAACGGCCCAGATGCGAAAGGGGCGGCCGTGAGCGCCGGAATCGCTTGGGCGGAGCGCCGCCGCATCGCCGAGCAGGCACGCGGCGAGCGGCCGTGGTCGCTTTGGGGTCCGTATCTGAGCGAGCGGCAATGGGGCACCGTGCGCGAGGATTACAGCTGCGACGGCAATGCGTGGCGCTCCCTGACACACGATGATGCGCGCTCGCGCGCCTACCGCTGGGGTGAGGATGGGCTCGCCGGGCTCTGCGACGAGCGTGGCCTGCTCTGCTTCGCACTCGGCCTGTGGAACGGGCGCGACCATATCCTGAAGGAGCGTCTGTTCGGCCTAACCAACGAACAGGGCAACCACGGTGAGGACGTCAAGGAACACTACCATTACCTCGACGCGGTCCCGAGCCACGCCTACCTCAAGTTCCTCTACCGCTATCCACAGGCGGCCTACCCGTACGACGAGCTCGTCCGCGAGGGGCTGCGGCGCAGCCGCGAGGAGCCGGAATACGAGATCGACGACACCGGAATCTTCGACGGCGACCGGTTCTTCGACGTCACAGTGGAATACGCCAAGGCGGATGTCGACGACATCCACGTCACCGTCTCGGCGACGAACCGGGGCCCGGAGGCCGCCGACCTCCACCTCGTCCCGCAGCTCTGGTTCCGCAACACGTGGTCATGGCGGGAGAACGGCCCACGCCCGCGTCTCGCAGTCCGCCCCGAGGGCGGCATCGCCTGCGAGCATCCCCGCCTCGGCCACTATAGGCTGGCCTACGAGGGCGAGCCGGAGATCCAGTTCTGCGAGAACGAGACGAACCTGCACCGCGCCGGCCATACCGAAGCCGAAGGCCCGTTCAAGGACGGACTCCACGCGGCCATCGTCGGTGGCGACGATACCGCGATCCGGCGCGATGCCGGGACCAAGCTCGGCCTGCACTACGCGTTCAACCTAAGATCCGGTGAAACGAAGCGGATCCGCCTGCGGCTGTCGGCGGGGACGCGGATACGCCCGCTCGATGAGGACGGCAGCCTCCGCGACTTACGCGTCGCCGAGGCCGACGCCTTCTATGACGACTGTCAGGACGGGATCACCGACCCGGATGCCCGCGCGATCTTCCGGCAAGCCGCCGCGGGGCTGATCTGGTCGAAGCAGCTCTATGCCTACGACGTGCGGGTTTGGCTCAAGGGCGATCCGCTGCAGCCGGTGCCGCCCCGCGAGCGTGAGGGCGGCCGTAACACCCACTGGCGGCACTTCGCGGCCTCCGACATACTCTCGATGCCGGACAAATGGGAGTATCCCTGGTTCGCCGCCTGGGACCTTGCCTTTCACTGTCTGCCGCTGGCGCTGCTCGATCCGGACTTCGCCAAGAGGCAGCTTCTGCTGCTGACGCGCGAATGGTACATGCATCCCAATGGCCAGCTGCCGGCCTACGAGTGGGAGTTTTCCGATACCAACCCTCCGGTCCATGCGTGGGCGGCCTACAGGGTTTTCGAGATCGACCGCGCACGCCGCGGCGGACGCGGTGACGTCGCCTTCCTGGAAGGCGTTTTTCACAAGTTGCTGATCAACTTCACGTGGTGGGTGAACCGCAAGGATGCGGGCGGCCGCAACGTGTTCCAAGGTGGCTTCCTCGGCCTCGACAATGTCGGCGTGTTCGACCGGTCGCGCCCGCCACCGGGTTTCGGCATGGTGCATCAGGCAGACGGCACCGCCTGGATGGCGATGTATGCCTTGAACATGATGCGCATCGCCCTCGAACTTGCGGTCCACAACGATGTGTACGAGAGCACCGCTTCCAAATTCTTCGAGCACTTCCTCCTGATCGCCGAGGCGATGACCGACATGGGCGGCGAGGGCCTCGGCCTCTGGGACGAGGACGACGAATTCTACTACGATGAGGTCGATATCCCCGGTGCCGGGCTGCTGCCCTTGCGCGTCCGCTCGATGGTCGGGCTGGTGCCACTCTTCGCCGTCGAGGTGATCGAGCCATCCATGCTTCAGCGCCTGCCGGATTTCGCTCGACGGCTCAACTGGTTGCTAGAGAACCGCCCGCATCTTGCCCGTCTCGTCTCGCGCTGGAACGAGGGCGGCGTCCAAGACCGCAAGTTGTTATCGCTGCTGCGCGGGCACCGCATGAAGGCATTGCTGCGGCGGATGCTCGATGAGGCGGAATTCCTCTCACCCTATGGCATCCGCTCCCTATCGAAGTTCCATCGCGACCAGCCCTATGCCCTGAACGAGTTCGGTGCCTCCTTCACGGTCCGGTACGATCCAGCAGATTCCACCTCGAACATGTTCGGCGGCAACTCCAACTGGCGCGGGCCTGTATGGATGCCGACAAACTACCTGATCATCGAAGCTCTGCGCCGCTTCTACACCTATTACGGCGACGACTTCCTCGTCGAATTTCCTACTGGTTCAGGGGAGATGCGCACCCTTGCCGCAATCGCCGACGCACTCCAGGACCGGTTGATCGCCCTCTTCACCAAGGATGAGGTCGGTCGCCGGCCAGCTCTCGGCGATCGGACCCCGCTTCCACTGGCTGCGGGTGCCGAGGAGGCCTTGTTGTTCCACGAGTTCTTCGATGGCGAGACCGGCCGCGGCCTCGGCGCCTCCCACCAGACCGGCTGGACAGCCCTGATCCTCAACCTGCTGCACCACCGGGCGAGGCAGCACGTGTAGACAGCTTGGCGGTCGAGAGGCAGCTTGAGACGTTTTCGGACAAGAGTTCCCACATTCGCAGATTTTTGCCGGACTGAAAGCACTCGTGACCGTGGTGCGAGTTGCGCGAACGTCCGATTTGCGGGTCTCGCCTCCCGAAAGCGGACCAGACGCTTTCCACCCATCTGAGACGTTCAGGCGGGCGTTTCGTGATGGCAGATGCTGGCCGGAAGCGGTAGGTCCGCTTAGGCGTAGGTTCGCAGGAAGAACGGACCTGCGCTGAGCCGGTGCGCACGGCGCTTTGATCCGGCGGAGATAGGGGTAGGATCAGCTCAGGGAGGCGGAAGCAGTGCTATGGCGGATGGTGACAAGGAACTCGTCGCCTTGTTTGAGGGGCTCGATACGCCGAGCGTCTCGGACGCGATGGACAAGCTCGGCTTACCGGGACAATGCTTCGGTATCGCCCCCCTCGACGACTACACGCAGACGGTGGTCGGGCCGGCGTTCACGGTGAAGTACGTGCCGGCGACGACCCCGCCCGGCACGGTTGGCGACTTCATCGACGACGTTGCCGAGGGCGATGTCGTCGTGATCGACAACGACGGACGGACTGACTGTACGGTGTGGGGGGACATCATGACCCAATACGCCGGCGCGCACCGCTTCGCAGGAACGGTCATCGATGGTGTCTGTCGCGATGTCGCCAAGGCGCTCGGCGACGGTTATCCGATGTTCACGCGTGGCCGCTTCATGCGGACCGGCAAGGACCGGGTGCAGGTGGAGGCGGTGAACGTCACCATCTCCGTCGGTCAAGCGCGTGTAGGCCCACGCGACATCGTCGTGGCTGATGCAAACGGCGTGATCGTGGTGCCGCGGGAACGCGCCCGCGAGGTCGCCAAACTCGCCCGTGAGATCGAGGGTGTCGAGCATCAGATCCGTGAGGAGATCGCGCGGGGCAAGAGCCTCAAAGAGGCGCGAGAAGCCCTCGGCTACCACAACCTGCAGCGCAGGCGCTGACCACAATCGCGTCACTGCTCGCAAATCCCGCGCTTGAGCACGGAGGCTCGCCCCCCTGGCGCCGGCGGGGACCGCCTCGCATTCGGCCGATGCTCGATCCGTTGTTTAGCGACGCGCATGCGCGGTCGGATCCTCGTGGCCGGCCGCCTTTCGAACGTACCAGAACCCATCGAACCGAACGTCGGCAGGATCACGGCATCGGCGCTGCCGGATAGAACTGCTTCCGGCGAGCCCTCTTCGACCGTGGGCCGGCCGGATGACGCACTCGTGAGGCGACTGATTCCGTGGGCGCTTCGACAGCCGCATCGTTGAGAAACAAGACTTCGAAAGAATGCCCTCCTCGCCCGTTACGACCCTGTGAGGTCAGGAGCGAAAGCGTGTGGCGCGGCCATGGCCAACCGCGGCGCCGTTCCGTCCGCACGGCAGGCCCTGAGCTTGGCACATACAAGAATACGATCGAGTGAGGAACGCATGAGCGATGACATCGAGGCGCGTACGATGCGCCGCGTCTACTGGCGGCTGATCCCGTTCCTGTTCCTCCTTCTGGTCATCAATTACCTCGACCGGGTCAACATCGGCTTTGCAGCCCTGCGCATGAACGCCGATCTCGGCCTCAGCGCCACCGCGTTCGGTTTCGGGGCCAGCATCTTCTTCGTCGGCTATGCCCTGTTCGAGGTTCCCTCTAATCTGATTCTGCATAGGGTCGGAGCGCGCGTCTGGATTGCCCGCATCCTCGTCAGCTGGGGGCTGGTCTCGGGCTGCATGGCTTTCGTCCAGGGGGAGACGAGCTTCTACATCCTCCGCTTCCTCCTCGGCGTCGCGGAGGGCGGCTTTCTGCCCGGCATCGTGTACTATCTCACCCGGTGGTTTCCGATCGAACACCGATCCAAGGCGAACTCTGGCGTGGTCGCGGCGACCGCCGTGGCCTCCGTGGTTGGCTCACCCCTGTCGGGTGCGATCTTGACCTACATGCCTGAAGTCTTTGGCCTGCGCAGCTGGCAGTGGATGTTCCTGGTCGAGGCCGTCCCGGCCGTTCTGCTGGGTATCGCCGTCCTGTTCTGTCTGACAGAGCGCCCAGAGATTGCGCGCTGGCTGCCAGCCGACGAGAAGGCTTGGCTGGCACGACGCCTGTACGAGGAGGGGAACCTCACGGCAACGCGGGGTGATCTCCCGTTCTGGCGGGTCGCCCGGCTTGGGCGCGTATGGGCCCTGGCTGCGCTCTTCACCTGCTTCCTCACGGCGTTCTACGGCGTGCTGCTGTGGCTGCCCCAGATCGTCAAGGCGTTCGGTGGCCTCACGGACGTCGAGGTCGGCCTGCTCTCGGCTCTGCCGTTCCTGTGTGGCGCAACTGCGATGCTGCTCTGGGGGCGCCACTCCGACCGCAAGCGGGAGCGCAAATGGCACTTGGCCGCCGCGCTGGGTCTGGGCGGTCTCGGGCTTCTGGGCAGCGCTTACGCGCCGGACAAGCTGGCGAGCTTCGCATCCCTGTGCGTGGCAGCCGCCGGCATCTGGGGCGGCCTGGGGATCTTCTGGAGCCTCACCGGTGATTTCCTCTCCGGGGGTGCCCGCGCTGCCGGTATCGCGCTCATCAACACGCTGGCGCAGCTCGGCGGTCTCATCGGTCCCTGGATGACCGGTGTCGTACGAGATTGGGCCGGCAGTTTCACGGCAGCGCTCGCCGCGATGGCCTGCTTCGCGTTCCTGGCCGCGCTGATCGCCGCGCTCCTCGATGACCGGCTCGCCACTGCCGAGCCGACCTCAAAGGCTGTGGTCGCCTGACATGAACGATGCCGCATCAACCAAAGTCGGGAACAGCACCGCGTGCCGCCGCCTACGGGTGGCCGTTCTCGACGACTACCAGCGCGTGGCGCTCGAATACGGAGATTGGGAGCGGCTCGGTCCCGATCTCGACGTGGCTGTGTTCGACCGCAATCTCGATCCTGAAGAGGCGAAGGTCGCGCTCGCGCCCTACGAAGTGCTCTGCCTCATGCGCGAGCGCATGGCCCTGTCAAGCGGGCTGATCGAGGCTCTGCCAAACCTTCAGCTCGTGATCTTCACGGGCGTTCGAACGCGCTCGATTGATTTTGCGGCGCTCGCCGAGCGGGGGATCGTCGCTTGCCACACCGGAGGCGGGGAGATGCAGCCGGCGACAGCCGAGCTGACCTGGGGCCTGATCCTTTCGGCGATGCGCCATCTGCCGCGCGAGATGGCTAGCATGCGGGACGGCGGTTGGCAGACCACAGTGGGCACCGTTCTCGAGGGTCGCACGCTTGGGCTGCTCGGTCTGGGTAAGCTCGGGCAGCGCGTGGCGGCGATCGGCGCGGCCTTCGGCATGCATCGTATCGCCTGGAGCCCCAATCTCACCGCCGAGCGCGCCGAGGCCGCCGGCGTCACCCTTGTGGACAAGGACAGGTTGTTCGCGACCTCGGATGTTCTGACCCTGCACATGGTGCTTAGCCCGGCGACCCAGCATCTCGTCGGCGCGTTCGAACTCAGCCTGATGAGGCCGGGGGCGCTCCTCGTGAATACGTCGCGCGGTCCCTTGATCAACGAGAATGCGCTGATCGAGGCATTGCGCATTGGCCGTATCCGTGGTGCGGCGCTCGACGTCTACGATCAGGAGCCGTTACCCGCTGATCACCCTCTGCGCCGCCTTGGGAACGCTTACCTCACGCCTCACCTCGGTTACGTCACGGAAGGATCGTACCGTTCATTCTTCCGAGACGTGGTGGCGGTCATCGCCGCTTGGCAAGCGGGCGTTCCGATCAACGTGGTCCCGGTCGGCTGAGGCTCGGTACGACGCCCGCGACAAGATCGAGTTAAGCCGCCCGAAACTGGCCGAAAGCGGCCCGGCTTCTTCGAGGCTCGATTGGCACGCAAGCAGACAGTCAGTGCAGTTCGGTGATCGGCTCATCGTGACCCGCAGCGCTGCTATCGGACGCCGATGTCCGACCACCGCTGAGCATCCGCTTGCAATGACGCTGCCGCGAACGCGTCGCGGGCTCTGATGCAGCCGACGAGGCGACTGGAGGTGCCGGCCTCGACCACGGCGATCGTGGCGCGGTCGTCTGACCGCGCGGGCGACCGCGTCGGCCACCGAACGTTCTTCAGCCGCGATGTTGCCGAGCGCCCCGTGCGTCTTGACGTAGGTGATGCGGTGCCCTGCATAGGCGGCGAGCGCCTGGGCAGCCCCGACCTGATAGGCCACCAGGCGCTCGACCTGGCCCGGGCTGAACGGGATGCGGCGCCGGCCGAACCCCACAGGTCGGGGAAGCCCGGATGGGCGCCCATCGCGACGCCCTTCTCCTTCGCCAAGGCGAGGGTGCGGGCCATGATCTCGGGATCGCCCGCGTGCAGGCCGCAGGCGACGTTGGCGGAGGTAATGATGCCTAGGATCGCCGCGTCGTCGCTGCAGGCATAGGCGCCGTAGCCTTCGCCGAGGTCGGAGTTCAGGTCCGCGCGGGTCATCACACGTTCTTCCGTCTCGCCATGTGCCGGTGGTGCCGGCACGGGACGGTCTCAAATTCCGAGGTAGGCCCGCCGCACCTCCGGATCGTCGCGCACCTGCGCCGCCGGCCCGGAGAGGATGACGCGCCCCGTCTGGAGGACGTAGGCGCGGTCGGCGATGGCGAGACTTTCCGCGAGCCGCTGCTCGACCAGCAGGACGGTCACGCCTGCGTCGCGGATCGCCGTGACGGCGGCGAAGATCTCGTCGACGAGCTTCGGCATAATGCCCTGCGAGGGCTCGTCGAGCATCAGCAGTCGCGGTCGGGTCATCAGGGCGCGGCCGATGGCCAGCATCTGCTGCTCGCCACCGGAGAGAGTTGCGGCCCGCTGCGGCAGCCGCTCCTTCAGCCGGGGAAAGAGCGCGAAGACCCGTTCCAGCGGCGCCTCGCGGTCGGCCTTGCTCCGGTGCAGGTAGCTGCCGAGCCGCAGATTGTCGGCGACCGAGAGGCGCGGGAACAGCCGCTTGTTCTCGGGCACGTAGGCGACGCCGCGGGCGGTGATGAGGTGGCCCGGGAGCCCGTCGAGACGGCCGCCATCGAAGCGTACGGTCCCGTCGCGCGGCCGCTCGAGCCCCGCGATCGACTTGAGCAGCGTCGACTTGCCCGCGCCGTTGGCGCCGGCCACGACGACGATCTCGCCCTCGGCGACGTCCAGCGAAACACCCTGGATCGCCAGCAGGCCCTGGTAGGCGGTGGAGAGCGCGTCGACCTCAAGCAGCACGGTGGCGTTCCCCGAGATAGGCCGTGATGACGCCGTCGTCCCGCACCACGTCGGCCGGCAGGCCCTGGGCCAGGACGCTGCCGAGGTGGAGCACCACGGCCCGGTCGACCAGCGGCATCACCACCTCCATCACGTGCTCGACCATGATCACGGTCACGCCCGTGGCCGCCACGCGCCGGATCAGCGCGACGCCGGCCTTGGCCTCGGAGGGCGTGAGGCCGGTGAGCACCTCGTCGAGGAGGAGCAGG
>NZ_JAKSYM010000065.1 GCF_022829545.1 Methylobacterium sp. J-030
CACACAAGCGCATGCAGGTACGCAGCGGACGATCGTAGCGTACGATGGAGAGTAGCGACCGCTCTGGCGCACTGAGTCAGGTCCCGCGCATCTGCAACCCCCGCCGCGGCCACTCACGAGCATAGCGGTCGCCCACGACCCGGCTCACACCGAAGGCTTTGCAGAGTGTCGAGAACGCCTCCACGATCGCGTCGGGCGTGACAGATCGGATCTCGCGCACCGCGTCGAGGATCGCGAGTTCACCCTCCGCGTGCCCGATCGCCAACGTCATCGCGTCGGCGCCGCCGCCCGCCAGATCCACGAAGGCGCTGTAGCCGGTGCCGGCGATCGGGCCGATCTCGCGCAGGTCGCCCGGCATACACGCCTGCACCGCCTCCAAGCTGACGAAAGCTTCCACGTCGCGGCGGAACTCGGCGCCGTACTCGGCCGAAGCTGCTGCCGGATCGCGGGTGTAGGCCCGCTTCACCACCGCCGGGTCCAGGCTCGGGTTCATGGTCTGCGAGGGGGCCCGCAGCACCAGCACCGTCGGATCGCCGTCGGCGCCGTAGTCCCGCTGGTAGGTGCGATACAGCTCGCCCTTCCGGGCATAGGGTGAGGATAGGATGCACAGCGGGCCGCCGGTGGTCGCCAAACCGGGGCGGATCGCGTCGAGGATCTCGGTGTCTGGGTTGGCGCTGTTCTCTAAGTGCCAGAACGCCACCTCATCACAGAGCGCGGCCGCCAGCGTCTCGCCGCGGATCGTCTTGTAGTTCGCGGGCCGGACCTCGATGTCCACGCCCGCCCGCAGCCGGATCGTGTCGACGGTCGGGTCACCGTCGACCATGTCCTGCATCTCGGCCGAGTGCGTGAACACGCCCAGCACGTAGGAGAACACCTTGGCGGCCTGGACCGTGGTCGAGGCCATGATCGGCAGCTTTACACGCTCGCCAGGAGCCGCCAGAGCGCCGTAGTCGACCAAGCCAGCGAGGTAGGCGCCCAGAACGCTGAAGGCCCGGGACTTGCCGCCGCGGCGGCCCACGATACCCCACAACTCGTCCACCGGGCGCTCAGGCTCGCGCTCGCGGCCCGTCAGGTCGGTGAAGATCGCCCGCTCGCCGCCGGTGAGCACCTCGCCCCTGGACGCGATCAGGATGGCGCGCCACGGCGCCCAGGTGTCGCCCGGCAGCATCTCCCCGAAGATGGCGGGATCGGCCAGGGCCTCCCGCATCGTGCAGAGGGGACGGCAGGCCGGGTTCATGCCGGGCGCCTCGCGTAGCGCTCACGGACGCCAGGACGCTCAGGAGCCTTCGGAGGGCCCATCCTGCGGGCCTGTCGGTCCATCCGGTCGCCGATCTGGCCGAGGGCTTCTGCGTCGACGTTCTGGCCGCCCGCCATCGCTGCGTGCAGCTTGGCCAACTCGACCGCCAGTCCGGCATAGGCACGGGCCGCCTCGCGTGCCGTGACCGACATGGCGGCCTTGCCGCCCCGCTCGGCCTCGACCTCGTCCAACACGGACTTGTAGTGTCTGGCCGCCTCGGTGCTGCCCGGCACCGTCACGAGGAACGGCCGGCTGCCGTTGGCGAGCGCAGAGCGCTGCTTGGGGGAGCGAGGACTTGCAGGTTGAGCTTGGAACGACATTCGAACGCTCGACTGTGATCTGCTAAATATAGGGCGGATCCGTCAAATTGTCTAATATCCACAAGTATAGTCCGTGGGCGTTCCCAGGCATTCGCTGGCGTTCTATTCGTGATCAATGGCTTTGTGTTTGCGCATTGATAGACGCG
>NZ_JAKSYM010000319.1 GCF_022829545.1 Methylobacterium sp. J-030
AGACCCGACCACCACCGATCTACCCTACACAGTCGTTCCACGAAACACCCTGCGTACGTAGCCCGCCACGGTAGGCGGTCAATAACCGGTCGACCTCAGGCAGCACGATGACGTTCCCTGAGAGAGGCCGGGATGACGCCGGCGTCCCGCCCCACGTCGGCCGGCACGCCCTGGGCCAGCACGCTGCCGATGTGTAGCACCACGGCCCGGTCTACCAGCGGCATCACCACCTCCATCACGTGCTCGACCATGATCACGGTCACGCCCGTGGCCGCCACGCGCCGGATCAGCGCGACGCCGGCCTTGGCCTCGGAGGGCGTGAGGCCGGTGAGCACCTCGTCGAGGAGGAGCAGG
>NZ_JAKSYM010000323.1 GCF_022829545.1 Methylobacterium sp. J-030
CCGACGCCGGGATGGATGTAGTAGAACACGGTCAGCACGGCGCCCGCGAGGCCGACAAGCGCCGCACCGAGCCCCCAGCCGAGGGCGAAGATCCGGTTGCGGTCGATGCCGACCAGAGCGACGGCACCCTGATCCTCGCGCCTCGCTTCCAGGGTCCGGCCGAAATCGGTCCGCGGCATCTGGAGGAACAGGCCGCCGAAGGCCGCCAGCGAGACGAGAGCTCCGAACACCTGCGGCCAGGGCAGGTAGACGCTACCGAGGTCACGGGCCGTCCCTCAGAGCCAGGACACGTGGCGGCTTCGGTAGTCCGGGGTGATCAGGTACTGCGACACGCCCTGGAGCAGG
>NZ_JAKSYM010000324.1 GCF_022829545.1 Methylobacterium sp. J-030
GCTGCGAGCTGACCCGCGACCTGCAGGCCAAGATCGGCCGAGCCCGCGCTCAGCTCCTCGTCTTCTCGCCCATCCCGGGGCGGTCGAGCCGACCAACAAGGGGTCTGACGGCGTGCTGCGCGCGGCGGTCATCCAGCGGACGGTGGCCAAAGGCTACCGCGCGGTGTGGGCGGCCGAGGGCGAGGCCGCCCACCGCACCGTCGTCGATACCGCGCGCCTCACAGGCTGCCGTCCCTTCGGAACCATCCTAATCACCGTTGGCGCCTAAACCCTGCAACTCCCGGGGTGGGTAATTACGTGTCGGGCGCCAGCTGCATCAATCTGTGCTGAACTGCTTGCCAGTGTAGAAA
>NZ_JAKSYM010000335.1 GCF_022829545.1 Methylobacterium sp. J-030
AATTGCGTCCGACCGCATTCGTCGCTGGGCTATCGGCCGCCCGCGCCCGTCAGCTACCCGGATCTGGCCTTCCGGCTACCCATGGCCGCGACCATGCAGTAGCCTCTCAATCGGCTCGGTCCAAAATACCGGTCAGGTCAGTCCGGCGGTGTGTAAAGAAGGCGGTCGTGGAGCGGACGGTGTCCAAGCGTCGCGGTGCGCCGACCGTCCGCAAAACGCCGCCGCACCCCTCAGGCGTCGATGGCGCCGACCTGCTTGAGCAGGGACAGGTTGTCCATCAGGGCCCAATGCTCTGTCAGCCGCCCGTCCACGACGCGGAAGAAATCCATCACGGCGATATCGACCGCGTTGCCGGTGGCGGGCGTGCCTTGGAACGTCCCGGTATGACGGCCGGTGAACCGGAGACGCGCCAGCACCGGGTCGCCCTCGGCGATGACCTCGGCGACATGCATCTCGATGTCCGAGAACCCGCCGTGCAGCACCTCGCCGAGCCTGGCGACGCCCGCCGGGCCACGGACCTCGAAGTCGAGGCCAGGGTCATGGCGCACGAAGTCCGGGGCGATGAACCGCTCCCACCACACCGCGTCCCGGTCCCGGAACGCAACGAAGTAGGCGCGGACGAGGTTCTTGTTCGATTCCATTGACATCGCATCCACCCTCAGCGCCCCACGGGTTCGTGGATCGGGCAACCGTTGTAGCGCCGACGAAATTCGGCCGAATGCCTGTAGGGGGCGTTGCGGGCCCGGTTGATGTTGCCGAGCGGACGGTGGGCGGCGAGGCCGGTCCAAACCGCGAAGCGCATGCGCTCGTCCACGGCGTCGACGCGGGCCGCGTCCCAGCTGTCCTGCGGCCGGACGGTGATGGTGGCGACCCGTTGGAACGGCGCCTCATCCTCGTTCCACTCGACCGTCGGATCCTCGACCGGCTGACGCTCCAGGTCGCGGCACAGCTGCACCCGGAACTCCCAGACACCCTCGATGGCGGCCATCTCCGACCGCACCGTCTCACGGATCGCGTCGGGGCGACCCGAAGCGTCGATCTCGGTGCCGGTCAGCGCGGTCAGCGCCGGGGCGACGGGAGCCACCGAGAACTTGGCGACGTGATCGCCATACCGGAATGGCGTGACGCTGTAGTAGGTCTCGCCGAGCGGGTCGACGTTCGGCGCACCGCCGAGCGAGCCGAGCGTCGGGCTCTCGATGCCGATTGCGGTCAGCGCTTTGTTCACCCCGCGCAGCACGGTGGAGGCGGCGACCTTCACACCCTCGATCCGGTCAGTGGTCTTGGCGAGCAGCTTGAGGCTGCCGAGGAACTTCTCGGCGTTCGGCGCCTGGAACACCGGGCCGTTGACCATGACGAAGTCCTGGGTCGTCCCTTCTGCGTCCGGCAGGCGCTCGCCCGCGACGTCCAGGACTTTCAGCGCGAGGCCACGCGGCAGTGAGACGGCGTCCGGCAGGATGTCGCCCGCGTTCGTCGACATCCGCATATAGACCTTGTGCTCGCCCGGCGTCGCGAACAGCCCCTGGGCGAGTTCGGGCGGCAGGCCCGCGTCGATGCGAAGCGTGCCTTCCAGGATGCCGTGGGCCTTGGCGTGGACCGAGCGCACCGCGTGGCCGGAGTCCTTCGCGACCCTGTCCAGGATGGTGTCGAAGGTCTCGTTCAGACCCTCAATGGTCTTGCCTTCGTCGGCGGCGATCTTCTCGACGTCGGGGGAATAGCGAACGGGCGCTGCCGGCATACACGATCTCCAAAACTCACTTGTGCACAACCGATTAAGCCCGGACCCGTTCCGGTCATCTCCCTGATCAACCTCTCTTCCTGGCCTCACGTGATCGGGAACTCATCGCGTCGACTTGGAGGTGGGCGGTCAGCGTTCCCGGCTAGGTTTGAAACTTTCCCTTCCATGCCTCCGTACAGCTTGGCGTGCGCCCGGCCTGGGCGCGGCGCGAGGCCCTGCCTCGACGTCCGATTTGTCGCGCCCAAACTCTGTCGGACTACTATTTTTATTTGATAAAACAGGAACTTGGTGGTCGCACCTTCTCTTCTCTCCATGTGCGAAAGGGGATCCCTTCCCCTACAGGAGACGTCGAATGAAGATCACTACCCTTGCCCTCGCCGCCACGGTCCTCGGCAGCCTCGCGCTCGGAGCCGGCGCCGCCTCCGCCGCGCCGATGGGCCCGAACGGTCTCCAGGCCGGCTCCTCCGCGGTTACCCAGGTCCGCATGGACCGCAGCGAGCGGATGATGATGAAGAAGCGCATGATGCGGAAGCAGATGATGAAGCGCCGCATGATGAAGAAGCGGATGATGATGAATCGCGGCATGTGATTTCACGGCGCCGTGCGCTTCCAGAGGCCCCGATCCAGGGACCTCCGCCCAAGCCGTCCTGAATGCGGGAAAGACCGTTTGGCTCGAACCTACCTCACCCGATCCGCTCCCGAGACCGGCGAGGTCGAGCGTCGCCGCTGGATGTTTCGCCACCCCCTCGTCATCCGTGTCACCCATTGGGTGAACGCGGTGTGCCTGCTGGTCCTGCTGATGAGCGGCCTGCAGATCTTCAACGCCCACCCGGCGCTGTACTGGGGCAAGGTCTCGACCTTCGATGCGCCGCTGCTGGCGATGTCCTCGACCGCGGACGATCCGCCCAAGGGCATGACGACGGTATTCGGCCACGGCTTCGACACGACGGGATGGCTCGGCTCCTCCGTCGGCTCCGACGGCGAGGCGGCCGACCAAGGCTTCCCGGCCTGGGCGACCTTGCCGAGCGACCAGGACCTCACCGGCGGCCGTTCTTGGCACTTCTTCTTCGCCTGGACCTTCGTGCTGAACGGCCTCGCCTACCTGCTCTACGGTCTGGCCAGCGGGCAGCTTCGGTTCCGCGTTATCCCGTCCCGCGACCAGATCCGGCATTTCGGCGCGTCCATCTGGGAGCACCTGACGCTGCGCTTCCCGCAAGGCGACGAGGCCAAGCGCTACAACGTCATCCAGAAGCTCACCTACCTCGTCGTGCTGTTCGTACTCCTGCCGGTGCAGGTCCTGGCCGGCCTCGCGATGTCCCCGGCGATGGACGCCGCCTTTCCCTTCCTTCTGACGCTGTTCGACGGACGCCAGTCGGCCCGCACGGTGCACTTCGTCGTGGCGGCCCTGCTCGTCCTGCTCGTGGTCGTGCACGTCGCCTTGGTCCTGCTGTCGGGCTTCTGGAACAACATGCGCGGCATGCTCACCGGCTGGTTCGTGATCGAGCGCAAGATCGAGCCGGCACCCGTCACCGGGGAGACCTGGGTATGAGCCGCCTTCCCAGCCGACGCGCCCTCCTAACGGGAGGGGCCGCCATGGCCGCGGCGGCCCTGCTCGGCGGCTGCGACCGCCTCGGCAACGCGGAGTGGTTCCGCCGCACGCTCAAGACCGGCGAGGACGCAAACCTGTTCGTCCAGCGCCTGCTTTTGGGCGAGGCGACGCTGGCCCCGGAATATGCAGAGGCCGACATCTCGCCGTGGTTCAAGCCGAACGGGACCGAGGACCCGCCCGACAGGGACTACAAGGCCCTGGCGAAGGGCAGGTTCGCCAAGTACCACCTGGAGGTCGGCGGCCTGGTCGAGGCACCCTTCAAGCTGTCCCTGGCCGAACTCCGCAAGCTTCCGGCCCGCACCCAGATCACCCGGCACGATTGCGTCGAGGGCTGGAGCGCCATCGGCAAGTGGGCCGGGGTGCCGCTCGCCGAACTGCTCAACCGCGCCAAGCTCAAGCCACAGGCGCGATACGTGGTGTTCCACTGCGCCGACACCATGGATCAGGGCAGTCCGCTCGAAGGCGGGGGAGACGACGAGGGGGCCGACGAGGTCCCCGCCGGCAACGCCAACCCGAGCATGACGAAGCAGTCGGGCGGCAGAGAGAGCAGGAAGGACTCCGGCGGCCAACAGGCGACGGAGGACGATGCGGCCAGCGGCGGGACGCCGGTTCGCTTCTACGAGAGCATCGACCTGGTGGACGCGTTCCACCCGCAGACCATCCTCGCCTACGACATGAACGGGGAGGCGCTTCCCGTTTCGAACGGCGCCCCGCTGCGCCTGCGGGTCGAGCGCAACCTCGGCTACAAGCAGGCGAAGTATGTGATGCGCATCGAGGTCGTCGAGAACTTCGCCCACATCGGCGACGGCAAGGGCGGCTACTGGGAGGACCAGGGCTACGCCTGGTACGCCGGCATCTGAGTTGGCGCGGACGGGACGTCGACGTCCCTGCGGGCATTGCGAGCGCAGCCCGCTCGTGGCGAGTTAAGGACAATGCCGTCATGTCCCTGCATTTTGAACGCCTCGGCACGGGTCGGCCGCTGCTCATGGTCCATGGGCTGGGATCCAATCTCCGCACCTGGGATCCGCTCTTGCCCGCATTGCGCGGCTCGCATGAACTGATCCTGGTCGACCTGCCGGGACATGGCGGATCGGCCCCGCTCGCGGGTCGGCAGACGATGGAGGCCCATGCGGACGCCCTCGCCGGCTTCGTGCAGTCGCAAGGCCTGACGACGGCGGACCTCGTCGGCAGTTCGGTGGGGGGCCGGCTGGTGCTGGAGCTGGCTCGGCGGGGCATCGGTCGGCACTGCGTGGCGCTTGATCCCGGCGGCTTCTGGCGTGGGTGGGAAACGGGCTGGCTTCACTGGACGCTCGCCGCATCGATACGCCTGGTGCGGTTGCTGCGGCCCTTCCATCCCGGCCTGTCGCGCCACGCCGTCACCCGTACGCTGCTGCTCGCCCAACTGTCGGCCCGTCCGTGGGCGCTGCCACCGCAGCTTGTCGTCGGGGAGTTGCAGAGCCTGGCGGCCACACCGGTGTTCGATGCGATGCTGCGTGAGCTGGCACGCGGGCCGTTGCAGCAGGGTTCGACAACGACCCCCGGCCTCGTCACCATTGGCTGGGGCCGCCAAGACCACCTGCTGCTGCCGCGCCAGGCCGCACGCGCCCAGGTAGCATTCCCGTCGGCCCATCTGCACTGGTTCGAGCGCTGCGGCCACTTCCCGCATTGGGATCAGCCTGCCGAGACGGCGCGCGTGATCCTTGAAACGGTTGGGAAGGACGCGCCTTGAGCTGGCTTGTCGCACACCCGAGCCCGCGGCCCCTTCGATATTCGGAACGGCATCCCGTTCCCGACTCGATACGCCGAATCCCAAGTCCGCTGCGTTCTCTCCTGCCGCGGTCCGCCTCAGTTCCCCGGTCACCGTGAGGAAGATCATGACCTACCTTCGATACGCCCCCGACATCGAGAAGCCTGCTGCGGACGAGCAGGAGACCATCGACGGCATCATCGCCGGCATGACGCAGCAATCAGAGACGGTGGAGAAGCGCGAGCACCATGCCGTGCGTGCCAGCCACGCCAAGAGTTCGGCCTGCGTCACGGGCGAGTTGACGATTTCCACCGGCCTGCCGCCCGAACTGGCCCAAGGGTTGTTCGCCACGCCCGGCACCCACCCCGTCGCGGTTCGTTTCGCTCAAGGCCCGGGCGAGACCCTGGGCGACCGTGTCTCGACCCATCGCGGCATGTCCATCAAGGTCTTCGACGTTCCCGGGGAGAAGCTCCCCGGCCATTCCGTCGATACCCAGGATTTCGTCCTCGCGACCGGGACCACCTTCCCGTCCGGGACGGCGGCCGGCTTCCTGCGCGACGGCACGGTCATCGGCAAATCGACGAGCCTGCCGGAGGGCGTGAAGAGCGCGGTGTCCTCAACCATGCGCAACCTCAACAAGGCGCTGCATGCCTTCGGCACCGAGAGCGCCTTCGCCGACTTCTTCGGGCACCCTTACAGCCACCCGCTAGCGGACAGCTACTTCAGCCAAGCGCCGGTCCGCTTCGGCGACTACGTGGCCAAGCTCGGGGCCGTGCCGACTGGCGAGGCGCAGCGCGCGCTATCCGAATGGCGGCTGGACCCGAACCAGGACGAGGACGGCTTCCGGCACGCCACGGTCGCCTTCCTAAGGGACAACGAGGTGGTGTTCGAGCTGAAGGCGCAGCTCTGGGCCGATGCCGAGCGGCAACCCATCGAGGACGCCTCGGTGGACTGGCCGGTGTCGGTCAGCCCCTACCTCACGGTGGCGACGCTCCGCCTTCCGCGTCAGGACGCCTACTCGCCGGAGCGGGTGCGGTACTTCGACGAGGTCATGACCTTCCGCCCGGCGCACAGCCTCGCGGCGCACCGGCCGCTCGGTTCGGTGATGCGGGCGCGCCTCCAGGTCTACCGGGCGCTGAGCGATTTCCGCCACCGTGAGAACGGCGTGGCGGCCGAGGACACCGCCGGCATCGACCGCATCCCGGCGTGAGGAACGGTGCGGACGGCGCCTCTGATGAACCCCAACACCCAGAAGGACGATGACATGAACTTGCAGGGAAAGAAGATCGCGATCCTGATCGCACCGCGCGGCACCGAGGAGCCGGAGTTCGCCAAGCCCCATCACGCGGTGAAGCAGGCCGGAGCGACCGTGACGGTCATCGGCCTGGAGGCCGGCGAGGCGGAGACCGTGAACAACGACCTCGATCCGGCCGGCCGCTACAAGGTGGACAAGACCATCGAGGGGGCCTCGGCCGCGGACTTCGACGGGCTCGTCATCCCGGGCGGATGCGTCGGCGCGGACAAGCTCCGGGCGAGCAAGGATGTCGTGGCGTTCGTTCGGGACTTCTTCGAGCAGGGCAAGCCGGTCGGGGTCATCTGCCACGGGCCTTGGACCCTGATCGAGGCCGACGTCGTGAAGGGCCGCACGCTGACTTCCTATCCCACCGTTCGCCGCGATATCGAGAACGCCGGCGGCACCTGGGTCGACGAGGAGGTCGTCTGCGACAAGGGTCTCGTTACCAGCCGCACGCCCAAGGATCTTCCGGCCTTCTGCGCCAAGATCGTCGAGGAGTTCGCGGAGGGCCGCCATCCCGACCAGGCCAGGAGCGCCTGAGGAGTCGAACAGCCAGCGGCCGGTCATCGAGCCTCCGGGGCGGGCCAAACCGCGACGACGTCCCGTGGCCGGGACGCCGTCGCGGAAGCCTCCGTCATCCCTCGATGGCGCCGATCTGCTTGAGGATGCCGAGCTCGTCGGAAGAACCCCAGCGCTCGACCATCTTGCCGTCGACGAAGCGGCCGATCTGCATGCCACGGACCTTGATGGCCTTCCCGGTCGGCTTGTGGCCGTTGAAGTCGCCCTGGTGCGTGCCGGTGAGCGTGTAGGCGAAGGCGACGCTGTCCCCATCCGCGACGAGCTTCTTCACCTCGACCTGCATGTCAGGAAAGGCGGTGCGGAGCTGCGTGAAGAATGCCTTGTACCCCTCGGGACCCATATGCTGGCCCGGCGCCGGGTCGTGGTCGTGGCAATCCGGGGCGACGACCTCGGGGAAGGCGTCGAATTGACCGGCGTTGACGAGTTCGCCGAACTTTTTGGTCGCCTGGATGCTGGTCTCTTGGGACATTGTGTTCCTTGGGGCTCGGGGCTGGCAAAGGCGCGCCCGGCGCCTCAAAGCACGGGAAACGCCCGCCATGGTCGGACGTTGCCGACGCCACGCACGACGGGGTCGGGATGACCGACGGGCATGACGTCGGACCGTGGCGCGGTGCTTGGTCGGCCGCTGGCTAGGACGTCGTCCACGAGGGCGGCGCTAGCCGACATCCCAGGTCTCGCCCGTCCCTAGGTGACGTTCACCCGCACCCGATGCCAGCAGGCGCATAGGTAGCCCTTGTGGTTCCAGGTCTCGTCCGGCAGTGCCGGCTGCGTCTGCCCCGCCTCATCCCAGGCGCGCACGGCTAGCCCATGCCCGCCCGGCGGCAGGTCGAGGTCCGCGCTCCAGAACGTCCAGGCGAACGGAGCGTCAGCCTCGTGTTCGAGCTCGGCCTGCACCCAGGACCGGCCGCCGTTCCCGGAGACGTCGACGCGTACGATGGCCCGGTCCCCGCTCACCGCGTAGCCGCGGACCCTGTTGCTCCCCGACTTGAGGACGGCCCCGGACCCGGGCTCGCAGATCGCCGCGTTCAGCGGCATCGTATCGATGGTGTGCCCCTTGGCCGGATCGGCGGTCTCAGCGGTCACGTCGGCCGGGTACAGCTTGTAGTCGCCGGCCTGGATCGGGTTGTCCGAGGGGTGGTCCTGGACGCTCAGGCGCCGGAGCCATTTGGGGCTGCGCACGCCGGCGAAGCCCGGCACCACAGCGCGGACCGGAAAGCCGTGCTCCGGTAGCAAGGCCTCGCCGTTCATGGCGTAAGCCAGCAGGGTCTCGGGCGCCATCGCCTTCCTTAGCGGGATCGAGGCCCCGTAGGGATGGCCTTCCACCGTGTCGTGGCTCTCGAAGGCGACATGGAAGCCTGGGCGGTCGGCGCCCCCCGCCTCGCGCAGGACATCGCCGAGCCGAACCCCGGTCCATTCCGCGGTGCCGATGGCGCCGGCGTCCCACGGGTCGCCCGATACCGGGGCGACCGCCCGCATGTCGGCGCGACGATTGCCGGCGCACTGCATCGTGGCCGTGACTGCGGTTTCGGGGAAGCAGGCACGAAGGTCCGATAGCGACAACTCAAGCATGGTGCTGGTTCCGCCATCGACGGTGAGGCGCCAGGTTGCCTCGTCGAGGTCCGGCAGGTCGCCGTGCGAGCGGACGTAGAAATCCTTCGCCGGCGTCCGGTAGGTGGCCCGCAATCGGTCGAGGGGCGGTTCGGCGTTGTAGGGCTGATGGCCGTGGACGATCAGGCGTGCCTTGCGCTCGGTCAGGCTCGACATCGGGGCTCCCGTCCGGGTGGGGTTACGGGAGTGAACGCCTCGGCGGCGGCAAGGGTCATTCAGCGGCCGAGAAACCAGGGCGGCGGCAAGGGGCATGACCGCTTTCGGAGGACCAACCGGCCTTGGTGCTCGTTCGCCCGGACGGTCCATCGCGTCCCGTGGGCCCACCGATCAGCCCGAGCGCCTCACGGCGTACGCGTCTTCGGCGACTCGATTCAGCCGTAGGTCACCGTCCACCAAGCTGCCGAGAAGCGGACCTTTCAGGATCCGCGAAGGATGGGAAGCGAGAGTGGGGTTGGCGCCCGCTCCAGGCCCCTGCCTCCCCGATATTCGGGGGCGACGCCACCTGCGGTACCCCTCCGTCCGACCGGGTACGGAGGGGCGGACCTTCCTCAATTGCGCGCGTTGCCGTCCCGCATCTGGCCCGTCGGCTCCTGGACATGGGCTTCCAGGAACCATAGCTGCTTGTCGACGGCCCGCGAGACCTCGGTGAACAGGTCCGCCGTGTCGGGGTCGCCCGCCTCGTCCGTCTCGTCGATGTTCTCGCGTACGGCATTGGCGTAGGCGGCGTAGCTGTCGATCAGCGCGGCGACGTGGTCGGCGATGGCGTAGATGCCGGTCGGGTAGGCGGGTAGCTTGGACGACCCCGCCACGACCTGCGCCGTCCCCAGGGCCGTGCCGCCGAGCTGCACCGCCCGCTCGGCCACCTTGTCGTTGAGGTCGCTGATCTCGGCGCGGAAACCGTCCAGCATCAGGTGGATGCCGATGAATTGCGGACCCTTAAGGTTCCAATGGGCCTGCTTGATCGCCAAGGCGAGGTCGATGCCGTCGGCCAGCCGCGCGTTCAGGGCCTCGATGGACACCCTCTTGGCGTTGGAATTCGTGTCGTTGCGGGTCTGGTGGGTGCGCGGGGTGCTGCTCGTAGCCATCGTTTGCTCCGTTATGCCGAGGCGGCAATTGTGGAGGCCGGTGGAGGTTCCTTTTTTCACGGTCCGGCCTGACGGAGTCCGGACCCTCGGCCGTCCAGGGTGCAAGCAGCACGACCGCGTAGGTCGCCGCCAGGATTGTGGGCCTGGCCGCTTTCCGTCCTAGGGAGGGCGCTTGCCACCGGGATGTCCCCCCCACCCCCGCCCAGGTCAGGAACGGCAGGCATGACCACGCCGACTCGATGCCCGGGACGTACCATACATCGCGTCCGGAAGTGGATGACGATGGGAGGAGGTGCTGACCTACCCACGATGGGAAACCCCATCTGTGATGTCTGACATGTCAGGCGGCCGTGGAGATCCTCGGGTTCATCGGCGTATGCTGAAGCGGCGCCAAGTGGGTTGGTCGTTCGAGGTTGGCAGCCGGCGTCCCCTGGGATCGGGCTCAGCCCGCCGAGCCGGGCTTCGAGAAGCCGCGGTGGAGCGCCGCCGCAGCCATGTCCGGCAGTGCCTCTGTGACGGCGCTCATCACCTTGTTCTTGACCCCCGGGACCACCTTGTCGCTGCCCGACTGCAATGCGTCGAGGGCGGCCTTGGCCACGGCTGCCGGATCGTCCTTGCCGTTCGAGGCCCCGATCTTGGTGTCGAGCATTTCGGCCCGTCGGAAGAAGTCGGTTTCGGTCGGTCCCGGCATCAGCACGGTGACGGTCACCCCGGTGTCCTTAAGTTCGCTTCGCAGCGCCTCGCCGAACCAGCGCAGGAACATCTTGGTGGCGCCGTAGACCGCCTCGAACGGGTCGGGCATCGACGCGGCGATGGATGACGTGAACAGGATCCTGCCGCTGCCACGCGCGACCATCTCCTTGACGACGGGCTTGGTAAGCTGGACGGCGCCTCGCACGTTCAGGTCGATCATCGCGAGTTCGCGCCCCAAGTCGGTTTCCACGAAGGCGCCGCCCAGGCCGAAGCCGGCATTGATGCACAGCACGTCCACGGGCCGTCCCTCCGAACGGATGGCCGCGACGAGGCTGTCGACGCCAGCCTCGGACGACAGGTCGGAGGCGTGCGTGCTGACCTTGCCATCCTCCGTCGAAAGGCGCCGCGCCGCATCCGCAACGTGGCCCTCGTCCTGGGCCGCGATGAGAACGTCGTACCCGCTCCCAATGAGCTCGCGGGCGAGCTCGAAGCCGATGCCGTTCGAGCCGCCGGTCACGACGGCGAATGGCTTGGACGTCTCTGCGGACATGGGATCCTCCGGTTGCCCGGGCCAACAGGGGCTCGACGAGCAGGGTTCCTCCCGACGTTCCGTGGAGCCGCACGCCCCTGATCGCGATCCTCGCTCCGGCTTCGACAGTGAGGATTCGAACGTGGGCCGCAATCGTCGTGGCGACGTGGACGGGCGCTACGGAACCCCCTGGAGGAGGCGGACTTCTCAAAGGCATCCTCGTTCGCGAGCGCGTTCCTCTTCGGTCGAGCGTGGCCTCGCCCCCGACCGGAGACACCCGATGAAGGCACTGTGCTGGCACGGCAAGGGCGACATCCGCTGCGACACGGTTCCAGATCCGCGGATCGAGGACGCGCGCGACATTATCCTCAAGGTGACGTCCTGTGCCATCTGCGGCTCGGACCTCCACCTGATGGACGGCCAGATGCCGACCATGGAGGCCGGCGACGTGCTCGGCCACGAGTTCATGGGTGAGGTCGTCGAGGTCGGCCCCGGCTTCACCAAGTTCAAGAAGGGTGACCGCGTCGTCGTCCCGTTCAACATCAATTGTGGCGAATGCCGGCAGTGCCGGCTCGGGAACTGGTCGGTCTGCGAGCGCTCGAACCGCAACGGCGAGATGGCGGCGGCGCAGTTCGGCTACCCGACCGCGGGCCTGTTCGGGTACTCGCACCTTACCGGCGGCTATGCCGGGGGGCAGGCCGAATACGTGCGCGTGCCGATGGCGGACGTGGCGCCGATGCTGGCGCCCGAGGGCGTGGACGACGAGTCGCTGCTGTTCCTCACCGACATCCTGCCCACCGGCTGGCAGGGCGCCGAGCATTGCGAGATCAAGGGCGGCGAGGTCATCGCGGTCTGGGGCGCGGGGCCGGTCGGCCTGTTCGCGATCCAGTCGGCCAAGATCATGGGGGCCGAGCGCATCATCGCCATCGACACGGTGCCGGAGCGCCTCGCGCTGGCCCGCACCTACGGCGCGACCGACATCATCGACTACGCGAAGGAAGACGTGTTCGAGCGGATCAAGGAGATCAGCAAGGGCGAGGGCGCCGACGGCGTCATCGACTGCGTCGGAATGGAGGCCAGCGCCGGCCATGGCGTCGCCAGCCTCGTCAACACGATCCAGGAGAAGCTGACCTCAACCGAGCGGCCCTACGCCCTGATGGAGGCGATCAAGGCGGTGCGCCCCTGCGGCATCGTCTCGGTGCCCGGCGTCTACGGCGGCCCGATCCCGGTCAACATGGGCATGATCGTTCAGAAGGGCCTGACCATGAAGAGTGGGCAGACCCACGTGAAGCGCTACCTGGAGACGCTGACCAAGCTGATCCAGGAGGGGAAAATCGACATGACGTCGATGATCACCCACCGCTCCACCAACCTCGCCGACGGGCCGGACCTCTACAAGACGTTCCGGGACAAGAAGGACGGTTGCGTGAAGGTCGTGTTCCACCCGAACTGAGCGATTGCGTCGATCCTCTTCAACTCATGCATCCAGGGTCCTCGTCATGTTTGGCGGGATATGGATGTCAACGGAACGAAACAGATGGATCTCGGAATCAAAGGGCGGGTCGCCGTCGTCACGGGCGCCAAGTCGGGCATGGGTCGCTCGACCGCGGAGCATCTTCTGCGCGAGGGCGTTCACGTCGTCCTCACCGACAAGGAAGGCCCGGAGTTGGAGGCGACCGCCGCGGAACTGGCGGCGCTGGGTCAGGTCCGCGCCGTCCAGGCCGACCTCAGTGAGGCCAAGGGGATCGAGGTGCTCGCGGCCTTCGCCAACATGGCCTTCGACGACAAGCCGACCATTCTCGTTTGCGCCGCCGGCATCACCGGCGCGTCCGGGGACTTCCTCGAACTGACCGACGACGACTGGCTGGAGGCGATACAGACCGACCTCATGGCCGGGGTGCGCGCGACCAGGGCCTTCATCCCGCACATGCGCAAGGCGGGTTGGGGCCGGGTCGTGCTGTTCTCCTCGGAGGACGCTGTGCAGCCCTACATCGAGGAACTCCCCTATGCGGCCGCGAAGGCCGGCGTCCTGAACCTCGCGAAGGGACTGTCGAAGGCCTACGGGCCGGACGGCGTGCTGGTGAACGCGGTCGGGCCGGCCTTCATCGCCACACCGATGACCGACGCGCAGATGGAAAAGAAGTCGAAGGAGAAGGGCATCTCCTTCGATGAGGCAATCCAGAAGACGCTGGACGAGGAGCGTCCGGGCATCGTTGCCAAACGCCGCGGCAAGGCCGAGGAAGTCGCCGCGGCGGTGACGTTCCTCTGCTCCGAGCGGGCCAGCTTCATCACCGGCGAGTTTCTGCGGGTTGACGGTGGCTCTGTTTTGACCATGGGGGCATAAGAAGACGAGCGGTCCAGCGGTCCAGGCAAAACCCTCCACGAAGGTTCACGCAGCCTGTTGTTACCGGTCAATGATCGGTCTTCTTCGGCCAATTGCCGAGTGGCCGCTTTTCCCATTTCTGCCCGGAAAGCGGACCGACGGAAAACCACCCAACCCAGCCATTATGCGGCGCCAACTCACGCGACCGGAAATGGCCGAAAGCCGCCGGTCCGCTTTCAGCGTCCAAACCTTAGAAGCAGACCTTCATTGCGGCTAAGATTGCCATCCGAGGGCACCTTGCGCTCATGGTTGACACCCTTCCTCCGCACGTTGGCTTCAAGGAGCCGTCGTCCCTGCCCTGACTGGCGTTTGGAGCACTGCGCAACAAGTAATGCTTCTCGGGATCACTCGATTGGATGGTCGTCACCGCTAGGCACACTTCCGGCTCGGCAATCCAATTTTTAGATGCCCGCTGAGTCGAAGCCTTGATCCGCTCGCGCTGTTTACTTCTGCAGAGGCAGCAATCCCTCCGGGTATGGAACGGTCAAGGTGCAGTCGCCGTATCTGGAGAACGCCGCAACTGCGGGTGCATCGGGTCAAGCCGTTATGGAAGCGACGATGGTACAGGGCCAGGCCCGCACAAAGGCGCCAGCCGCTTCCGCGACCATGGCGCTCGGCGCGCTCGGCATCGTCTACGGCGATATCGGCACGAGCCCGCTCTACGCCCTCAGAGAAGCCGTCAAAGCGGCTGCTGCGGGCGGAGAGCTGAGGCCCGACGCAGTCATGGGCGCGGTCTCCCTCGTGCTCTGGGCGTTGGTCCTCATCGTGGCGGCCAAGTATGCCGTCCTGATCATGCGCGCGGACAACGGCGGCGAGGGCGGCGTCATGGCCATGCTGGCGCTCCTGGGCGCCCGGCATGCGCCACCCCGCTCCTGGCGCGCCGTTCTCCTCGTCGTCGGCCTCGTCGGCGCGGCTCTGCTCTACGGCGACGGGGCGATCACGCCAGCCGTGTCGGTCCTCTCGGCCGTCGAAGGGCTCAAGCTCGATCTGCCCGGCATCGCCCCCTTCGTCGTGCCGATCACCGTCGTGATCCTGATCGGCCTGTTCTCGGTCCAGCGGAAGGGCACGGGCATGATCGGCCGCTTTTTCGGACCCGTGATGCTGGTCTGGTTTGCAGCCATCGCCGCCATCGGCGTGCTCGGCATCCTGCGAACGCCCGCGATCCTGGGCGCGCTGAACCCCTACCACGCGGTCCATTACCTCCTCACCGAGCATGTGTCCGTCGCCTTCGCCATGTTGGGCGCGGCGTTCCTGGCGGTGACCGGCGGCGAGGCGATGTACGCCGACATGGGCCATTTCGGCCGCCTGCCGATCCGGCTTGCCTGGTTCGCCATCGTGCTGCCGGCGCTGGTCCTGAACTACCTCGGCCAGGGTGGCCTACTGCTCGCTGACCCTGCCGCCATCGACAACCCGTTCTTCCAGCTCGCCCCAGGCTGGGCGCACGTGCCGCTTGTCCTGTTCGCGACGCTAGCAACCGTCATCGCCTCGCAAGCCATCATCTCGGGTGCGTTCTCGCTGACCGAGCAGGCGATCAAGCTCGGCCTGTTCCCGCGCATGCGCATCGTCCACACCTCCGCGCACGAGGCCGGCCAGATTTACGTGCCCATCGTGAACTGGCTCCTGGCCTTCGCAACGCTTGGAGCCGTGCTGGCCTTCGGCTCCTCGGACGCGCTGGCCGGCGCCTACGGCATCGCGGTCTCGCTGCTGATGGTGATCACCACTGTCCTGGCCGGGCTAATCGCCCTGCGCTGGGGCTTCAACCCGATCCTGGTCCTCGCATGCAACGGCGCGTTCCTCATCGTCGACCTGACCTTCTTTAGCGCCAACACGCTGAAGCTGTTCGAGGGCGGCTGGTTTCCACTGCTGCTCGCGGCGGCCGTGGCGTTCCTGATGCTGACCTGGCGACGCGGCACGCAGCTCATGGAGGCGGCGCGAGCGGACATCCGCATGCCGGAAGACGAGTTCCTGGCCCGCGTCGAGGCCAAGCACCTACCGCGCATCCCGGGCACGGGCGCGTTCCTGACCTCGGCCGAGGACGGCATGCCGCTGCCGCTGATGAACTTCGTGCGCCACCTAGGCGTGCTGCACGAGCGCGTTCTCCTGGTGACGATCCAGAGCCTGGACGTGCCGCACGCTTCCGAGACTGAGCAGGTCGAGGTTGTGCCAGTGGCGCCGGACGTGACGCGGGTGCTGCTCCGGTTCGGCTTCATGGACACCGTCCACGTTCCGCGTGCCCTGCGGCGGGCGGTCGAGGACGGCCGGCTCACCGGCGTTAATTGCGACCGCCTGAGCTACTTCATCAGCCACGAGACGGTGGTCGCCTCGGAGAAGAAGCCCGGCATGGCGGGCTGGCGCGAGGAAATCTTCGCGCTGATGCAGCGCAACGCCGAGGAGACGGCGAGCTACCTGTGCGTGCCGGCCCGACAGGTGATGGAGGTCGGCGCCGAAATGGAGGTGTGAGGATGGACCACACCGTAGTCGGCGGGCAGGTCGGATGAGGACGCCGAAGGGCTTTGCCGAGTTCGCCTCTCGGGTAGCACGCGCCGCAGGTCGGCCGTTCACCTTCGCGCTGAGCCTGATCCTTATCCTGGTCTGGGCGGTCACGGGGCCGCTGTTCGGCTTTTCGGACACGTGGCAGCTGGTGATCAACACCGGCACGACCATCGTGACCTTCCTGATGGTGTTCCTCATCCAGAACACCCAGAACCGGGACGGGGCCGCCATTCAGGCCAAGCTCGACGAGCTCATCCGAGCCTGAGTGTTGACGCTGGCAACTTTCCCTCTCACGCCATGTCAAAGACGCCTTTCTTAGACCTCACAATACGGCTCCACGTAGCATCTCGCGTGCGATAATGATTTTCTGGACCTCGCTCGCGCCTTCATAAATGCGCAGAGCGCGCACTTCACGATAGAGTTCTTCTACCTTCGAACCCGTCTTCACACCTGAGCCGCCGAAGATCTGAACCGCGCGGTCGATCACGCCTTGCGCGCTGTCCGTCGCGAAAAGCTTCGCCATCGCTGCTTCGCGCGTGATGCGGGCCTTGCCCGAATGCTTCGCCCAGGCCGCACGGTAAATCAGCAGGGCGGACGCTTCGACGGCGGTCGCCATCTCCGCCAGCGCAGCTTGCGTGAGCTGAAGCTCGCCGAGCGGGGTGCCGAAGAGCCTTCGGGAAGAGGCGCGTGACAGTGCCTCGTCCAGCGCGCGTCGTGCCAGCCCGAGTGCCGCCGCCCCCACAGTCGTGCGGAAGATATCGAGTGTGGCCATCGCCACTTTGAAGCCTGCACCGGCCGCACCGAGCCTGTTCGTCACCGGCACGCGGCAAGCGTCGAAGCGAAGTGTCGCCAGCGGGTGGGGAGCCATGACGTTGATGCGTTCCGAGATCGACAGACCGGGGGTGTCGGCGTCGACTACGAATGCTGAGAGACCCTTCGCGCCAGGTCCTTCGCCTGATCTGGCGAAGACGACGTAGAAGTCGGCGATCCCTCCGTTCGAGATCCAGGTCTTCGTGCCCTCGATCCTGACGTGGTCGGGCCCATCCTGGGTCACGCTGGTCGAGATCGCGGCGACGTCCGATCCGCACTCCGGTTCGGATAAGGCGAACGCCGCGATGTGACGACCGTGGCGCACCGGCGGCAGATAACGCTCCTTGAGCGCGTGGTGGCCGAACAAGGCGATCGGCCCCGATCCAAGGCCTTGCATCGCGAACGCAAAATCTGCGAGCCCGCTCTCGTACGCCAAGATCTCACGCGCGAGGCAGAGGGTGCGGACATCGTGCGAGCCGTCGGTCCGATGGTCCGGGCAGGCATATTCGAGCCACCCCGACCGACCGAGTTCAGCAACGAGCTTCCGGCACGATCCATCGACATCGGCGTGATCGATCAGATCTGGGACCGCACTCTTGACCCATCCCCGGAACTCACCGGCGAATGTCGCATGATCGCGATTGAAGAACGGCCAGTCGAGAAACTCCGCCATCGAATATCCCCCGTTTAAGGATGAGCAGCCCCAGACACGGCGAAGCTGACCTTACGGCAGCCCACTGTTCGAGAGCTCGTCGCCAGGACTACAATCGAGCACGACCTTCCCGATGACCTGCCGCTCTTCGATCAACGCGAGTGCCGCCGCGAATTCGGTAATCGGCAGCCGACGCTGAATTGTCGGGCGGAGCGCCCCGCGCTCGTACAGGTCGAACAACTCGGTGAAGAGCGTGCGTACGCGTTCCGTGTTGCCCGGCTTCGGCGGGACCTTCGCCCAGCCGAAATGGTAACCCCAGTAGACGCCGAGTACTGCGATGTTCTTCACCAGGATGAGGCTCGCGGGGATCTGCGGGATGTCCCCGCCCGCGAAACCGATCGGGAGAAGGCGTCCTTCCGGCGCGATGCAACGCATGGACTCGGAAAGGACCGCTCCGCCGACGGGATCGAAGATGACGTCGGCTCCGCGCCCGCCGGTCAGGTCGAGGACCTGGTCGCGAAATCCGTCCCGCGTGTAGTCGATCGCGACGCTCGCGCCATGCCGCAGCGCCGTCGCACGCTTCTCGGGCGAGCTCGCCGTCGCAATGACGCGCGCGCCCAGCGACCGTGCGATCTCGACGGCGGCCAAGCCAGTCGCACCGCCAGACCCATGGACGAGAACCGTCTCACCGGCCTGCAGCCGCGCGTACCAGGTCAGGGCGGCGTACGCCGTCCCATAGATGGTTGGGAATAGTACCGCCTCGTCGAACGGCAGGACGGTCGGGATTTTGAAGACGGTGGTATCCGGAGAACAGACGCCCTCCGCAAAGCCGCCGTTCCGGACCGCCGCAACGACGCGATCACCGGGGCGAAGGTGGTCCACCCCTTCTCCGCAGGCTCGAACTATCCCAGCGACTTCCGTGCCGGGGATGAAGGGTGGGTCCGACCTGTTCTGATGGCGTCCGGCGATTGCCAAGATGTTGGCGAAGCTGACGCCGCTGGCGGCGACATCGATCAGGATCTCCCTCGGTCCGGGTACAGGACGCGGGAGGTCCTCGACAATCAGGTCACGGTAATCGCCGTGCTTCCGGCACACCGCCGCGCGCATCGATGTCGAGCCGCCCGTCACGCCTTCTCTCCGTGTCTGCCGGCTCCGGACGCGAAGCGCGCCGCACCGGAGACGGCCTCGCGCGCCCGCGCCGCAGCGGCCAGTTCGGTCTCCTTTGCCAGCGCATCCTCCAACGGCAACGCCCACTGCACGTAAGCAGAGTGGCGGTCCGAGCGCATCGCGATCGAGGGGAAGATGGCGATCTCGTTGGCGAGTTCGTGGGCGACGGCAAGGACGGTACCGCGTGGGGCCAGCCGGTTGGCAAGCCCGATCTCGACGGCTTCTCGACCGTGGATGGGACGCGCCGTCAGAAGCATGTCGAGCGCCCGACTCATGCCGATGAGGCGCGGCAGGCGCACCGTTGTGCCCTCACTCATCGGAACGCCCCAGCGCCGTGACAGGACGGCGAAAGTCGTATCTTCATCGGCTACCCGAAGATCGCACCAGAGCGCGAGGCCGAGACCGCCCGCGCAAGCGTGACCCGAAACGGCCGCGATCACGGGCTTGCAAAGGAACGGGCGCGTGGGCCCCCGCTCGCCCGTCGCCCAGGGCTCGTAGACACGCCCCGTCGCGAGTTCTTTAAGATCCGCACCAGAGCAGAACGATCCACCGGCCCCGGTTAATACCGCCACGCTCGCGCTCGCATCCGCCTCGAATTGTTGGAAGGCGTCGAACAGGCGAGCCGCCGTCTCGATGTCCAGCGCGTTCCTCACTTCCGGGCGGTTGATCGTGACGGTGGTCACAGGCCCATCCCGCTGGACCAAAACGGTTCCCTGCTCGATCGCCATGGGACCTCCAACGAAATGCGCGGAACGCTGTGAGCCTCACCGGCACACGACTCATGTTGCGATACAAGATACGCCGTAGTATGCAAATGCCAAAATGGTACAGCGGCCTCAAGCCGCTTAAGGGGAGGAAACAGATGGTGCGACGTCGCGCTCTGAGTGCCGCGCTCATCGTTGGCACACTCTCGACGAGCGTCGCGCATGGGGCCGAACCGCTGCGGATCGGCGTGCTCACGGACGCGTCGAGCCTCTATGCCGACAACGGGGGGCAGGGTTCGCTCGAGGCAGCACGCTTGGCCGTCGCAGATGCCGGCGGCTCGGTACTCGGGCGCACCGTGGAGCTCCTGTACGCTGACCATCAGAGCAAGGCCGACATCGCCTCCAGCATCGCGCGCAAATGGATAGACGAAAACGACGTCCAGATGATCACGGACGGCGGAAATTCATCGGTCGCGCTGGCAATTAACCATGTCAGTCACGAGAAGAACCGGATCGCGATGTTTACGGCAGCCGCGACGACGGATCTGACGCACAAGTACTGCAGTCCAACTACTGTTCATTACGTATATGATACGTACTCACAGGCGAAAGGAGCCGCGGAGTCGGTTTCAGGGTTTGGCGCCGCCACTTGGTTCTTCATCACGGCCGACTACGCATTCGGCCATGCGATCCAGCGGGACATGACGAGCCTGATCAACGCCGAGGGCGGCAGGGTGATTGGGAGTGTGAGCGCGCCCGTGAGCAGCGCGGACTTCAGCTCCTTTTTGCTCCAGGCTCATGCCTCTGGGGCGGCGATGATCGGGCTCGCAAACGCGGGAGAAGACTTCATTAAGAGCGTGAAGCAGGCGCGCGAGTTCGGGGTCGGCGGCGACGGCCGGCAACGCCTCGTCGCCACCCTCATGTTCCTGAGCGACATCAATGGCCTCGGTCTGGACGTCGCGCGAGGTCTGACGTCGACTGAGGGGTTTTACTGGGACCAGAACGATGAAACCCGAGCCTTCGCGCGGCGATTCTTTGCGAAGGTCAATCGCATGCCGACATCCAATCAGGCCGGCGTGTACTCGGCCGTCCGACACTACCTCAAGGCGGTGGCAGCGGCGGGCGGCACGGACGCGGCAGCCGTGATGAAGGCGATGCGCGACATCCCGGTCGACGACTTTTTCGCCCACGGCGGTCGCATCAGAGCGGACGGGCGCATGGTCCACGACATGTTGATCGTGGAAGTGAAATCGCCTGCCGAGTCGAAAGCGCCGTGGGACTACTATAAGATCCTCAAGGTGCTTCCCGGGCGGGAGGCGTTCCTGCCGGAGGATCAGTCTGCGTGTCCCTATCTCGCGTCAACAAACGCGGTCCCAAACAAGTAGGGCTCACGGAGGACCCTCGGCCCGATGAGAAGAGCGGATCGGACCGCGAGGTCGCGATCCTGGACGCCGCCGCCCGCGCCTTCATGGAGATGGGGTTCGCGGCGGCGTCGCTCGACCGCGTAGCCGACTTTCTCGATGCGACGAAAGGCACGATCTACTACTACTACCGCACCAAATCCGACCTCTTCGCAGCGGTCAACCGCCGAGCTATGGAACTCACTGCAGAGGCCATCGGGCCCTTCGCCCATGCGCAGGGCGATCCACGCGAGCGGCTTTGGCAGATGAGCTTCGCTCACACTCTGCTGATCATACAGCGGCTGCCGTATCTGAGGGTCGCGGCACAAGGTCTTGAGCTTTACCTGTCCGGCCGGATGACGATTGACGAGCAGAAGCTCTTGAAAGAGATCGCTGCGCTTCGTGCTGGCAACGAACAGCTGTACGTCGATGTGATCCGGGAGGGGATCGCCACGGGCGCCTTCCGGAACGTGGAGCCGAAGCTGGCTGCCAAACCGGTCCTCGGCGCCTTGAACTGGACCTCGCGCTGGTATCAGCCAAGGCCACGGGAGACGGTTCGCCAGCGTGAGGCGATCGCCACCGAACTGGCGACCTTTGTGTGTGCTGGACTAGCAAGCTGACTGGCTCACCTCTCGGCCTGGATCACGATGCCTGCCGCGACAAGTTCGTCGATCTCCGCTGGGGATAGGCCGAACCGCATGAGGACCCCGCGGCTGTGTTCGCCGATCGCCGGGGGCCGACAGGGTCGGGGGGCTCTCGCCATCCCGGGCAGTCTCGGAAATGGGAGTGGGTCGAAACCCGTGATCTCGGTCGCTTCGAAGATCTCCGCATGAGCGACCTGCGGATCTTCCAAGAGGCCCGCATAATCGTTCACCGGGGCGCACAGGACGTCGAACTCGTCGAAACGCGAGGTCCAGAATTGCGTGGTCTGCTCACGGATAATCCGCTCGAGTTGCCCATTGATCTCATCCGCATGTAGCGCGCGGTCAGCGTTCGTCCTGAAGCGGGCATCCTCGACCCAGTGCGAGCAGCCTACAGCGCGGGCAAGGTTGTCGAACATGTCGTCGCGCACGGAGACGAGATTGATCGCGCCGTCGGCGGTCGCAAAAGTTCCTGAGGGTACCGTAAGCGCCGTCCGGGGCTGCCCTCCGAACATGGCGTGATCGAGTATCGGCATGGCTTGGAAAGCGGCGGCGACTTCCAGAAGGGATATGTTGATGTGCCCACCTTCACCCGTCCTAGCCCGCTTGAAGAGGGCGACTCCGACCGCCTGGGCTGCGTAGACGCCTGCCGCGACGTCGATTGCAAGCATTCCGATCCGCTGGGGTACCCCGGTGGATGACCGGTTCATCACCATCATCCCGCTCATCGCTTGCAGAATGGTGTCCGTCGCCGGGCGGTCCCGGTACGGACCCTCGGCCCCGAACCCGCTGACCGAGACGTAGAGGACACTGGGGTTGCAAGCGCGGATCGCATCGAACCCGATCCCGAGCCGCTCAGCCACACCCGGCCGGAAGCTCTGCGTAACGACGTCCACGGCGGAGGCGAGCCGAAGCAGCAGTGCCCGCCCTTCAGGCCGCCGTGCGTCGACGGCCAGACCCGACTTGCCGGTGTTGCTGGCGAGGCTCATCGCGGTGTGCTGGCCGCTCGCCCGTCCCATCAGGCGACTCCAGTCCCCAGCGGGCGGCTCCACCTTGACCACCTCCGCGCCGGCCTGGGCTAGGATCGCCGCGCAGTAGGGGCCGGCGAAGCCCTGGGCGAGGTCGAGGACCTTGAGGCCGCGGTAGGCGTCGTCGAGCACGGGCAACCTCGGTTGATCTCTCAAGCTACGGAGTAGTATAATTTCGGACTTCGTTCCTGGCTAGCTCCCCTTAGCGGTGCGCGCGGAACGGTGGGGAGGGTCCGATGTCATTGCCGCTCGAAGGAATTCTCGTCGTCTCCGTCGAGCAGGCTGCAGCCGCTCCCTTCGCTTCGAGCCGCCTCGCCGATGCGGGCGCACGCGTCATTAAGATCGAGCGCCCGGAAGGCGATTTCGCCCGCGGGTACGACGGAGTGGTGAGGGGAGAGAGCACGTATTACGTGTGGCTGAACCGCGGCAAGGAGTCCGTGGTGCTCGACTTCCGTCAGGCCAGAGACGCGGAACTCCTGCGCCGTATGATGCTGCGGGCGGACGTGGTCATCCAGAACCTCGGGCCGGGCGCCGCGGAGCGTGCCGGCTTCGGGTGGAGAGCCCTGCGGCAGGCGCGGCCCGACCTGATCACGTGCGACATCACGGGCTACGGCGAGACGGGTCCGCTTGCGGGCTCGCGTGCCTACGACCTCATGGTGCAGGCCGAGAGCGGGCTCGCATCGATCACCGGCACGCCCGATGCTCCGGGCCGGGTCGGCGTCTCGGCCGTCGATATAGCGACTGGCATGTTCGCTCACGCCGCAATCCTCGAGGCACTGTTGCGGCGGTTCAGGACGGGAGAGGGGGCGTCCCTGCACGTCTCACTGTTCGACGCGATGGCGGACTGGATGAGCGTCCCAATCCTGTACTTCGATCATACGGGCCGAGAATGGCCGCGGGTCGGACTTGGCCACCCCACGATCGCTCCTTACGGCGCTTACAGGCTCGCGCGGGGTGATGAGATCATGGTGGGCGTCCAAAACGATCGCGAGTGGGTACGCTTCGCGGAGCGCGTGTTGCTCCTGCCTGAACTCGCGCAACGCGAGGAATACGGTACCAACAACGGCAGGGTTTTGCGAAAAGCTGAACTCGATCGTGAGGTGCAGGCAGTCTTGCAGGAACTTGTAGTCGACGAGTGCATCGCACGACTGAAGCGCGCTGAGGTGGCGTACGCTCGCATCAACCGCCTCCGCGATGTCGCGCAGCACGCTCATCTCAGGCGGCTGACCGCAGAGACGCCGGTTGGACCTGTGGACCTCGTTGCGCCGCCTGCAATCTTCAGAGAGGAGGAGCGCAGCTTGAGAGCGGTGCCGCATCTAGGTGAGCACACCGAGGCAGCCCGGCTAGAGTTTTTCGAATAGATACTGCTTCCGTGCGCGCGTCGAAGGACATGTATCGACCGCAGTTACGAATGAGTTTTTCGATACGAATGCTAATCCTACAACGAAATTTGCACCAATACTGTCTTGTCATCCATTGGTTGTGAGGAGATCATTAGATGCTGCAACACTTGAAGGCTTCTGAGACTTACGAGCCGGCTGCTGCCGTTGAGGCTCCCGCCTCCCCCCGCTTCGTCTGAGACGATCCCTTCCTGCTGGAGGACCAGCTCACCGAGGACGAGCGGGCGATCCGCGACGTGGCCCACAGCTTCGCGCAGGAGCAGCTCCTGCCCGGGATCGTCGAGGCGTACGCCCATGAGCAGACCGATCCGGGCCTGTTCCGGAAGATGGGCGAACTCGGCCTGCTGGGCGTCACCCTACCGGAGGAGTACGGCTGCGCCGGCGCCTCCTACGTCGCCTACGGGCTCGTGGCGCGGGCGGTCGAGGCGGTGGATTCCGGCTACCGCTCGATGATGAGCGTCCAATCCTCCCTCGTGATGTACCCGATCCACGCCTACGGCTCGGAGGAGCAGCGGAAGAAGTTCCTGCCGAAGCTGGCCTCGGGCGAGTGGATCGGCTGCTTCGGCCTCACCGAGCCCGATGCTGGCTCCGACCCGGCGGGGATGAAGACCAAGGCCGAGAAGATCGACGGCGGCTACCGGATCTCGGGCGCCAAGATGTGGATCTCCAACGCGCCGTTCGCCGACGTCTTCGTGGTCTGGGCGAAGTCCGACGCGCACGAGGGCGCGATCCGGTGCTTCATCCTGGAGAAGGGCATGAAGGGACTCTCGGCGCCGACGCTCATCCCGGGGCCGGCGAGTCCGTTTTTGATGCCGATCTAAGTCGGGAGCGGTGCCCGGCCGGACGGCTTACCAGCGTGGCGGGCGCTTCTCGACGAAGGCTCGCAGCCCTTCCTGGGCGTCCGGCGTCCCGGCCACGTAGGTGAAATGTTCGGCCGCCGCCGCGACGCCCCGCCGGAATTCGGCGTCGTTGGCGCGCATGAAGGCCGCGCGTCCGAGCCGCATCGCGGTCGGCGACTTCGAGGCGAACGTCCGCGCGAGGGCCATCGCCTCCCGGTCGAGGTCAGCGTCGGGCACCACGCGGCTCACTAGGCCGAGGCCTGCGGCCTCGGCTGCGTCGAAGGTTCGGCCCGAGAACAGGAGCTCGAAGGCGCGGTGGCGGCCGACGATGGTTGGCAGGTGCGTGAAATGGATGGCTGGCACGAGGCCGAGGTCGATCTCGGGGTAGCCAAAGGTCGCGCCGTCGCCCGCCAGGATCACGTCGCACAGGATGGACAGCGTCATGCCGCCGCCGCGAGCGGCGCCGTTCACGGCCGCGATCGACGGCTTGCCCAGGTGATACTGGATGTCGGCCAGCTCGACGTAGAGCCTGTCAAGGAAGGGGCGGACCTCGGCCTGCGGCTTCCCGAGGAGGATGTCGAGGTCTAGGCCGGCCGAGAACCGCCGCGGGATCGCGCTCGCCAGGAGCACGGCCCGGGCCGCTTCATCGGCGGAGGCTCGCCGGAAGGCTGCGACGATCTCGCCCAGCATTGGTAGGCTCAACGCGTTCACGGGCGACCGGTCCAGGGTGATGACGGCAACGCGGTTCTCGACCGCGTAACGCACGAAGGGACGATCCTGCATGGTCCTCGGCTCAATGTGTCGGGCGTCGGGTACGGCCTCGGCGGGCTTCGGCGCGCCTGGGCCGACACTCGGTCTCGCCGCTGGCGCAATCCCCGCCGGGGAACGATGTCTATCAAGTCCGGGCCGTCTCGCCGACCGCCTCGAAAGCAGGCGCGCCAGCGTCCCTGCCCCCGGGCCGACCGATTTGAACTCGGCCAACGATCGACGAGGCGGGCATGGCCGGAGCGGAACGGATCTACCCCGCGCGACTGACACGCGGGGACTCTTGGTGCGGGTCGGTTAGGCTTGCCGGCCGTCGGCGATATCACTGACCGTCCCAGACCGAAGGACGTGGCCCATTGGCGGGCGGCCGGAAGGGGGTGGACAGCACGGCCCAGGCCCGCCGAACGGCGCCCTGCCTCCATCAACCGGTCGACGGCTTCGGGCCCATGCGAACGAGGTAGCGCTGCTTGCCCGACATGACGAGCTCCCGCCGTTGGTTGTGAACGGTGGTCTCCATCTCGATCACGCCCGTGGTCCGTCCCGGCTCCATCGCGCCGATCGTGAGCGCCGGGTAGAGCGTGTCGCCGACATAGACTGGCTTCAAGAAGCGCGACGACTGCTCCAAGAAGGCAATAAGGCTCTCCTCGACCATGAATGGGAAGTTGCCGGCGCCGGCCGCGGTCTGAATCAGGACCTGGAAACCGTGCGCGAGCATGTGCGGCATGCCCCGGGCCCGGCAGAACTCGACGTCGTAGTGGATCGGGTGGTTGTCCCCACTCGCCGTCTGGAAGGCGAGGAACAGAGCGTCCGTCATGGTGCGGCTCGGCAGCACGAAGCGCTCGTGCAACCGGAAGTCCCCGAACCACCGGTTCGGAAACCGCCGATGGTCGGCGGGGTCGAACGTCGCGTCCATGTTCGCGCACCTCCTGCGATCTACGTCTAGTTCTTCTGGACGAGCGGGCACTCGCTCTCGCTCAGCGGCCGGTAGGCTGCCTCCGGGGACAGCCGGTCCAGCACCTCAAAATCGTCGAAGGGGTGCTTCGAGGCGGACGGCGCCTTGACCTTAACCAGCATCAGTTCCTCAAGGACCCGGCCGTCCTCGCGGATCGCCGCGTCGCGGACGAACACGTCGTTCACCCGGGTCTCGCGCATCTTGGCGGCGACCGTCGGGCCGTCGAGCGTACCGGCGGCCTGCACGGCTTTCAGGTAATGGAGCACGCCGGAATACGTCAGCGAATGAACCATCGTGGGCGGCTTGCCGCGGTAGCGCTGCTGGAACGTCCTCGACCAAGCACGTGTGCGCTCGTCCGAATCCCAGTACGTCGCGGTGGCGAACTCCAGCCCCTGCGCGACGTCGAGGCCGAGGGCGTCGACGTCCGACTGGAAGACGAGGAAGCCCGCGAGCTTCTGCCCCCCCTCGATCAGGCCGAATTCGTGCGCCTGCTTGACCGAGTTGATGACGTCCGCGCCCGCGCTGGCGAGCCCGACCACCTTCGCCCGGCTCGCTTGGGCCTGGAGCAGGAACGACGAGAAGTCCGGGTTGTGGAGCGGGTGGCGCACGCTGCCGAGCACACGCCCGCCTGACGCCTTGATAGACGCCGATGCGTCCGCCTCCAGCGCCTGGCCGAAGGTGTAGTCGGCCGTCATGAAGAACCAACTGTTGTCGCCCCTGGCGACGGCGCGCTTTGTCGAGGCGGATGACAGGGCGTAGGTGTCCGGGGCGAACTGGAAGGCGGTCCTCGCGCAGTCCTTCCCGGTTAAGCTCGACGCGTAACCTCCGGCGTTCACGAAGACGAAGTTGCGTGCCCGCGCGAGCTGCTGGATGGAGGCGGCGCTCGAACTCGGGCCGCCGTCCGCGATCAGCGTGACCCCCTCGACGTCGACCCATCGCCGCACCAGGGCCGAGGCGATATCCGGCTTGCTCTGGTTGTCGGCCGATAGTACCTCAATAGGACGCCCCAGCACCGACCCGCCCATCTCGTCGACTGCGAGGCGCGCCGCGACCGCCGAACCCGCGCCGCTCAGGTCCGCGTAGCCGCCGGAGGCGTCGTTGATGACGCCGATCCGGATCGGCGTCGTGTCGGCCGCCATGGAGGCGGTGGGGCAGGACAGAAGACCCGCCGCCAGGGCGGCGGCGTGAAGGCTCTTCGACACGGGATTCCCTCCGATGAGTATTGTTTTGCCCGATGCCGGCCCGGGGGAACGGCGGCGCGCGCGAGGCCGTCGGGTCCCGCTTCCGCCGGTGCGGCGCTCAGCGCCGTTCAAAGACGACCTTGGCGTCCACCAGGGCGTCGATCTCCCTGTCGCCGTACCCTGCGGCCCGGCAGACCTCGCGGGAGCTTTCGCCGAACCCCTGCGGGATCCGGCGGACGCTGCCGGGGGTTCTGGAGAGCTTGATGGGGATGCCCAGCGCACGGTACGCGCCGTCCTCCACCACCATCCGCCTGTACGCAGTGTGCGGTGCGGCGAGTACTTCGGGAACGCTCAGCACGGGACCGGCCGGGATGTTGCGGTTAAGGAGAAGCGTGCACAGCTCCTCGGCCTCCCGCTCGGCCAGCCGCGGTTCGAGAATCTCCCGTAGCGCCCGCCGGTTCTCGACGCGCTTCGGGTTCGTGAGAAAGCGCTCGTCGCGGGCGAGGTCCGGCAGGCCCAGCACACCGCACACGGCGGCGAACTGTCCGTCGTTGCCGACGCCTAGGAAGATCGGACCCGTCGCCGTCTCGAACTGCTCGTAGGGCGCGATGCTCGGGTGCTGGTTCCCGGTCCGCATAGGCTCCACCCCGGCCTGGAGGTAGCCGACGGCGTGCGGGTGCAGGAAGGTCAGCGCGCAGTCGTACAGGCACACGTCGAGCTTTTGCCCCATTCCCGAGCGCGCCCGCTCGTGCAGGGCCATCAAGATCGCGATCGTCGCATTCAGGGCGGTCCCGATGTCGACGATCGACATCCCGACCCGCGTCGGTCCCCCGTCCGGGTAACCGTTGGTGCTCATGCACCCGGCCATGGCCTGCACCACGGAGTCATATCCTGGAAGCCCGCCGAGCGGACCGTCGTCCCCGAACCCGGTGACATGACAGTAGACGAGCCGCGGGAAGCGTTCTGCCAGCACCACGTCATACCCAATGCCCCACCTTTCCAGCGTGCCGGACTTGAAGTTGTGGATGAGGACGTCGGCGTCTTCGAGCAGGCGGAACAGGACTTCGCGGCCCTGGGCCTTCGACAGGTCCAGGGCGGCATTGCGCTTGTTGCGGTTGATGCCGCTAAAATAGGCGCTGCCACCCTCACCGAACGGCCCCCACCCCCGCGTCTCGTCGCCCTGTGGGGGTTCGATCTTGATCACCTCTGCCCCGTGGTCGCCGAGATACTGAGTGCACAGGGGGCCGCCCAGGACGCGGGACAAGTCGACGATCTTCACCCCCGCCAATGCGCCGGACATCAGAGCCCCTGTTTTTGATCCACTGGTTTCATATATCGAAACTAAGGGTTCGAAAGGGTGGGCGTCAAGCGAGTTCATTCTTGATTTGCTTCGATGACGATGCTCGGTAGCCATAACGGGCGTCGCGCCCAGACCTGCGGCGGAGGCCGAGGGCCAGCGCGGTGGAGAGGGCATGGGCGGGGCGTTGGTGCCCGAGCGCGAACCTGCTTAAGTGATCCCGGCATCCCGTGGGCTCGCCTCGGTTCGCCAAGTCTAGGGACGAACGCGGCATGTCGGGGAAGGGGGGCTTCGCTTCCGAGGACGAGGATCGCGGCCGGGACGGCGCGGATGCCGCCTCGACGCCGAGCGGCACCCTCCTGCGCGGCCTGGAGGTGCTGGAGGCGTTCAGGGCCGGCCTCGGCGGCATGACCAACACTGAGCTCGTGGCCGCGACCGAACTCCCCAAGGCGACCGTCTCGCGCCTGACGCGGGCCCTCGTCGACGCCGGCTACCTGACCTACGAAGCGGGGGAGGGGAAGTATCGGCTGAGCCCTCGCGTGCTCAACCTCGGATTCTCCTACCTCAGCAATCTTCAGGTGCTGCCGCTGGCGCACGAGCACATGCAGCAATTCGCGAAGGTGTCCGGTTGCAGCGTGTCGCTCGCGGCGCCGGACGGAGTCGAGATGATTTATCTCGACCGCTGTTCCGGCGAGACCCTGCCGTATTTCTTTAGCACCGGCTCACGCATCGAGGTCGCCAGGACTGCCACGGGCCACGCCTACTTGGCCGGCCTAGCGGAGGATGCACGTGAGGCGCTTCTAGTCGAGATCGAGCGGCGCAATCCGGCCGCCAAGACGCAGCCGCTGCGCCAGTCGATTGGCGCGTCGATTAGGGAGGTCCGCGAGAAGGGCTACTGCCACAACGACCGCATGTGGCGGCGCAACGTCTGCTCGATCGCCGCCCCGATGGCGTCCCGCGACGGCAGAACCGTCCTAGCCGTCAATTGCGTCGCGCCAGCCCACGTCATGGACGTCGCCACGCTAGAGAAGAAGTGGAGCGGTTATCTCCTGCACCTCGTGGAGACGATCGGCGCGCATTTCTGACGTCGGGTGCCTGATCGGCCCCCACGGGGTGGTCCGAATGGAAAGTTAGTGCAGGGTTGGCCTCATCAGTATGGGGGGCATGGTCGATCGAGCCAGCACAGCCGGCCAAGCGGTCGAGACCAGCATGAAGACCTCTGGAGCCGGCGGCCTATAGCCCAAAGCCCCATGTGGCCGAACTGTATTGTAGTGCCGTCGCCAGCTCTCGATCATGATCTGTGCCTCTTTGAGCGTGTAGAAGATCTCACCATTTAGAAGCTCGTCGCGTATCTGCGCATTGAAGCTTTCGACATACCCATTCTCCCACGGCGAACCCGGCGTGACGTAGGCTGCCTTGGCTCCCACCCCAGCGATCCAGGCCTGCACTGATTTGGCGATAAACTCCGGACCGTTGTCTGAACGAATGTGAGCAGGCACGCCGCGCAGGCTGAAAAGATCAGACAGCACATCGATCACGTCGGCCGCCTTGAGCTTGCGATCCACCCGGATGGCCAGGCACTCGCGGCTGAACTCGTCGAGAACGTTGAGCATCCGGAACTTGCGCCCGTCATGGGTGCGCGCCTCGACGAAGTCGTAGGACCAGACGTGGTTGCGGTGCTCCGGGCGCAGGCGGAGGCAGGAGCCATCCCCGTCCCACAACCGTCCGCGCTTGGGCTGGCGGGCCGGCACCTTCAGCCCCTCCTGTCGCCAGAGGCGCTCGACCCGCTTGTCGTTGACCTGCCAGCCGGCTGCCCGCAGCAGGGCGGCGACCTTCCGATAGCCGTAGCGCCCGTAGGTGCGGGCAAGCTCGATCAGATCGGCGACGAGCGCCGCCTCGTCATCTTTGCCCCGCGGCAGCTTGCGCTGTGTCGAGCGATGCTGCCCGAGCGCACGACACGCGCGGCGCTCGGAGACCTTCAGCACGGTCCGGACATGCTCGATGCAGGCGCGGCGGCGCGCGGGGCTGGTCAGTTTCCCCGGGCCGCCTCCTGCAGGATCAGCTTGTCCAGGGTGAGATCGGCGATCGCCTTCCGGAGCCGCTGGTTCTCGGTCTCCAGATCCTTCATCCGCCGGACTTGATCCGACTTCAGGCCACCGTACTCACGCCGCCAGCGGTAGTACGTCACCTCACTCACGCCGATCGTGCGGATCGCTTCTGCTACGCTCTGGCCCTGGCCGACCAGCACGTCCGCCTGCCGCAGCTTTGCGACGATCTCCTCGGGCTTGGGTCGCTTCCTCGACATCGATCCGTCCTCCAGGCTCGAAAGCCATACCAAAGGGCGGACCACTCTCGTGGGGGTGGATCACCCCGAGTGGATTGTCGGCGATCGTCAATCTGTCGCTGATGCCGATCTTCCTCGCGTTTATCGGTTCTCTCTACGGCCAGGAGCACCTCAGCGCGCGTCGGGTCGGCGCGATCGGACTCGGTGTCGTCGGGCTCGTGCTCCTGTTCTCAGGCCGCGCCGGGGCCGCGCAAGACGGGGCCACGGCGGTGCTTGCCCTCTCGTCAGTAGCGGTCGGTACGGCCTGCTACGCCTGGGGCTCTGTGATCAGCCGGCCCTTGACGCAGACGATGCCCCCCCTGGTTCTCGCCTTCTGGGAGACGCTCATCGGCGCAATCGGTCTCGTGCCGGTCTCTTTGCTCATCGAGGGCTACGATCCGAGTGGAGTTGACCCCGTTTGTGGTCCACGGCCTATGCAAGTTCTCGGGCTGTGACAGCTTGGTCGGCGAAGGCTCGGGGCGTCAAGCCGCCCAGGGCCGTGTGGGGTCGATCTTCGTTGTAGTGGCACCTCCATTCCTCGA
>NZ_JAKSYM010000336.1 GCF_022829545.1 Methylobacterium sp. J-030
ATTCGTGTTGATGTCGTCCCGGGCCTGCCCGTACTGTCCGGTCAGATCGTCCCTGGCCTGCCCATAGCCTTGGCCCAGGGATGACAGCGCCGAGCCGTAGTTGCCGGTGATCGCATCGGCCGCCTGACCGTAGCTCGACCCGAGCTGAGAAATGCCAGCTTGGGCGCCTTGGTTTATATCAAGTCTCTGATCGCCATATCCCGTCGCCAGCAACTGACCACCGGCGCCGTAACCGGCCTGGAGGGCGCTGAGGCCCTGACCGAGCAGGTAGTTGTTGGCCTGTGTGTAGTTGTCGCCGAGCGCTGTGCTCTGCTGGTTCAGACCGGTGTTGATGGTCTGCATGTTGTTCTTGTAGGCGGTCGTCGCGGCCCCGCCCGTGATCGAGTCGAACAGGCCCATAATCAGTGCACCTTCATCGGGTCGGGCATGGGGATGCCGCGCTCGGCCTGCGCGGTACGGCGCATCGAGCGGGGCATGATCCAGAGGGCGTCGTGGGCCGTCAGAGCCCAAAGCTGCGCGTCGGCGCCGTTGAGGCCGCCGCGGGCGCGCCCTTCGTGCTTGAAGCCGGCGCGGCGCAGGAGGTCCGCCAGATCCGGGCGGTCGGCCGGCACCCGGGCAACGACGCGCGACCAGTTGGCGGCATAGAACGCCCAACCCCTACGGTGAGGTCGATCTCGTCATCGTCGCCCATCGCGGCGTGCTGAACCGGACGGTCCTGCGGGCATTGTTTCGCTGGGCGTTCTATGCCGCCAACTGGTCGCGCGTCGTTGCCCGGGTGCCGGCCGACCGCACGGATCTGGCGGACCTCCTTCGCCGCGCCGGCTTCAAGCACGAAGGGAGCGCCCGCGGCGGCCGCAACGGCGCCGACGCGCAGCTTTGGGCTCTGACGGCCTACTGCCACCTCTGGCTCAGCCCCCGCTCGGTGCCCCGTACCGCCCCGGCAGAGCGGCGCCACCCCATGCCGGCCCCGGTGAATGCGTCATCTTCATGGGCTTGTTCG
>NZ_JAKSYM010000337.1 GCF_022829545.1 Methylobacterium sp. J-030
ATTCGTGTTGATGTCGTCCCGGGCCTGCCCGTACTGTCCGGTCAGATCGTCCCTGGCCTGCCCATAGCCTTGGCCCAGGGATGACAGCGCCGAGCCGTAGTTGCCGGTGATCGCATCGGCCGCCTGACCGTAGCTCGACCCAAGCTGAGAGATGCCAGCTTGAGCGCCTTGGTTTATATCAAGTCTCTGATCGCCATAACCCGTCGCCAGCAACTGACCACCGGTACCGTAACCAGCCTGGAGGGCGCTGAGACCCTGACCGAGCAGGTAGTTGTTGGCCTGCGTGTAGTTGTCGCCGAGCGCTGTGCTCTGCTGGTTCAGACCCGTGTTGATGGTCTGCATATTGTTCTTGTAGGCGGTCGTCGCGGCCCCGCCCGTAATCGAGTCGAAGATACCCATAATCAGTGCACCTTCATCGGGTCGGGCATTGGGATGCTGCGCTCGGCCGGCTTGGGTCGTCTCATCGAGCGGGGCGTGATTCATAGGGCAGCTTGCGCGGTCAGCGCCCAAATCATAGCTTCGGCGCCGTTGAGGCCGCCGCACGTGAGGCCTTCGACTCCACCCCGCCCCCGTGCGATGCAGGGACCGGACGAGATTCACCCCCGGCACCGGCCATGACCGACACGATCCTGACGGCTCTGGCCCTGCTCGGCCTGATCCTGGCCCTCCTCCCGGCGGTGCTG
>NZ_JAKSYM010000345.1 GCF_022829545.1 Methylobacterium sp. J-030
CATCACGAGGGAGGATTGCACGCTCATCATCGAGCGGTAGCCGGAATCCACCGCCTCCACCGCCCGCGCCACGAGCCCGTAGGCCACGTAGGAGGCGCCGGCGCAGCCGTATTCCTCCGGCAGGGTGACGCCGAGCAGGCCAAGCTCGCCCATCTTCCGGAACAGGTTCGGATCGGTCTTTTCCTCGGCGTAGGCCTCGACGATCCCGGGCAGGAGCTGCTCCTGCGCGAAGCTCTGGGCAACGTCGCGGATCGCCCGTTCGTCCTCGCTGAGCTGGTCTTCCAGCAGGAAGGGATCGTCCCAAACGAAACGGTTCGACCGCGCTTGGACGGCAGCCGGCTCGTAGGTCTCGGCGGCCTTCTGCAGGTGAGCGGGCATGGTGGCTACTCTCTAATCTCGGGTCGGCGGTACGTGTAGGCGAGCGCGACGTGCGAGTCTGGACGGGTTTCGCCGCGCTGCAGCGCATGGCCCGCCGATCAGTCACGCCATGTCGTCCAGAAGCTTGTCGCGCACCAAAATCCCCTTCGCATAAAGCTCGGCGATGTCCCGGTCGGTCATGCCGGCGACCTCGCGGAGCACGCTCTCGTTGTGCTCGCCGAGCAGGTCGGCCCTTAAGTCGGCGTTCGTTGGCCATGCCGAGAACCGGGCGGGCGGCCCCGGGACGTCGAAGGTGCCGAGGTGCCGATCGTCGACGGATCGGACGCTGCCGCGTTCGCGCATGTGCGGATGGTTCATCGCCTCGTGGACGCTCAAGACTGGGGCGCACGGGACGCGGTGGCTTTCGAGCGCGGCGACGGCGGCCTCGCGAGACGGGAATCGGCTCAACCAACCTTCGAGGATGTGACGCATGTCCTCCTTGTGGTCGCGGCGGGCCTGAGGAGTGGCGAAGCGCGGATCCTCCTCCAGTTCCGGCATTTCCATCGCCGCCAACAGTTGCCGCCACTGGTGCGGCAGGACCATGATCGCGACGAAGGCGTCGTCCGCGTACCGAAAGACCCCGGTTGGCCCCCCGTCCGGGTGCAGCGACCCGCTGCGGGCCGGCGCGCCCCCGGGCCCACGGAGCGAGACCCGCGGCAGGTTGATCTCCTGCATGTGCAGGTAGGCGTCGATCAACGCGGCCTCAATGTACTGACCATCCCCGGTGCGCTCGCGGTGGAGGAGCGCGAAGCCCACCGCCATAGCGGCGGCCACGCCGGTGTAGCTGTCGCCGATCGCCATGGCGAACTGGATCGGCGGGCGGTCCGGCTCGCCAAACAATCCCGTCGCACCGGCATACGCCGCCGCCATGTAATCGAACCCTGGAACTTGACTTAGCGGCCCGTCCTGACCGGCCATCGAGATCGAGCACATGACGAGCCCGGGGTTCAACTGCTTGAGGTGTTTGTACGACAGTCCGTAACGCGCCATGACGCCGGGGGCAAAGTTCTCGACGACGACATCGACGTTCGGCACCATGCGGCGCACGACGTCCTGGGCGCGCGGGTCGCGCAAGTCGAGCGCGAGGCTTTTCTTCGAGTGGTTGTGCTGCACGTAGTGGGTCGACAGGGTCGAGCCCTTATGCCGGGGATCGCGCGGCTTCAAGCCGCTTGAACGGCCGCGGTCGCCCCCGGGGGCGAGCTCGACCTTGATGACCTCGGCCCCGGCCTCCGCGAGCAGGCGGGTGCAGGTCGGTCCGGCCACGATCTGGCAGATGTCCAGGACGCGGTAGCCCGTCAGCATCGGGCGCTTGTCAGGCGTCATCGGAGGCTCCCACGGATCGGTTCTGCGGGTCGTCGGCCGGAGGGCGCTTCCCTCCCTGGCCGAACAGGGTGTTCCACGCCTCGCCCTCCGGCTTGCGCTTGTTCCGCTCCAGGCGCTCCGACAGGACGGCGAGTCCGCGCTCTACGGCCGGGCGCGCCTTAATCGCGTCGTACCAGCGCCGGATGTTGGGATAATCGACTAAGTCCTGTCCCTGCCACCGATAGGGCCTAATCCAGGGGAAGACGGCGATGTCGGCGATGGAGTAATCGCCGGCGAGATACTCTGTTTCGCCCAGCCTCTCCTCCAGAACGCCGTAAAGGCGCGTGGCTTCCCGGGTGTAGCGGTCGACTGCATACGGGATCGGCTCGGGAGCGTAGCGGCGGAAATGATGAGCCTGCCCCAGCATCGGCCCGATGCCACCCATCTGGAACATCAGCCATTGCAGCACGTCGTAGCGCCGCCGCGGATCTGCAGGCAGTAGCGGGCCGCCGGCTTTGTCGGCGAGGTAGATCAGAATCGCGCCAGACTCGAATAGCGCGAGCGGGGCTCCCCCAGGTCCGTCGGTATCAACGATCGCCGGGATCTTGCCATTGGGGCTGATCCGCAAGAAATCGGGGGTGAATTGCTCGCCCTTGCCGATATGGACGGGCACCGCGCGGTACGGGAGACCCAGCTCCTCCAGGAGGATCGTGACCTTGTAGCCGTTCGGCGTCATCCAGAAATAGACGTCAATCACGGCCGCCGCTCCAATCCCTTGTCCTTCAGACGCATCTCAAGGAGGCCGATGCGGTCGTATCCCCAGAACTTCTCGCCATCGAGAACCATGATCGGCACGCCGAAGATCTCGTCCGCGGTCGACTCCTCCTGGATCCGCTCGTACTCGGCCGCGCCCTCCCCGGCGAGGAAATCGCGGAACGCGGCCTCGTCGAGGCCGAGCCGCATCAGGACGCCCGCGATCGCGTCGGCCTCGTCAGCGGCGAGTTCGCGCTTGAAGAACGCCTCGTAGACCATGCGGCCGTATTCAACGAGCTTGCCGTGGCGCTCGGCGAACAAGCTGCCGATCAGTGCGGGCGTGGTGTCGAAGATCTTGAGCGGCCCACGCAGCATGAGGCCGCCGCGCAGATTCGCCCAACGGCGGGCGTCCATGTACGAATACTTGACCTTGTACTCGGAGTAGACGCTCCTCTGCCCCTTACCCTTGAGCCTCAGCTGGAAAGGCTTCCAGGCGATCTTGACCCAGTACTTCGATTCCAGCTCCATGACGGGATCGAAGGCGAGATACGCGTACGGGCTCTTGAAGTCGGTGTAGAGCTTGACCTCGTGCAGCCGCTCGGCTTCCTCGGACATGGTGTCCTCCTGGATGTCGCCGCCGGGCATCGCGCGACGCCGGCGGGATATTGCTTCTTGTCGTCGGGATCATGCGGCGACCGGTCGGCGTAAGTGGCGGTGCCTCGGCGCACGGGGGGATCCTAGAGATGCCCCGAGCCATTGCAATTTGCTTTCAATTAAGCGGATTGATGCGAATTTTGCATACTCAGCCGAGCACCGCGTTGGGCAGCCACAAGGTCATCGCCGGTATGTACGTGATCAGCATCAGCACGATCACGAGCAGGACGAGGAAGGGCAGGATCCCGCGGATCACCTCGCCGATCGGGGCCGAAGAGATCGTCGAGAGGACGAATAGGTTGAGTCCGACGGGCGGGTGGATCAGCCCGATCTCCATGTTGTGCGTGAAGATGATGGAGAAGTGGACTGGATCGACGCCGAGCGGCTTCAAAGCGGGGGCTAGGATCGGCAGCACCAGGAGGAGCGTCGCCGTCACCTCAAGGAAGCACCCGAGGACGAGGAGCAGCACGTTGATGACGAGCAGGAATTGCCAGGTCGTCAGTTGATGGTCGAGCGTCCAGCGCACGAGCTGCCCTGGGATTCCGGACTGCGTCATCCAGTGTCCGAAGGCGAGCGCGGTGACGATGATGAGCATGATGCTGGCCGCGCTCCGGATCGCGTCGGCGATGACGCCGAGCGTCTGCGCTAACCTGAAGCCACGATAGACGACGAGACTGACCAGCATCGAGACGACCGCGGCGATGGCGGCGGCTTCCGTCACGGTGACGAGGCCGCCGTAGATGCCGACCAGCACGACGACCGGCACCCCGAGCGCCGGCAGCGCGCGTACGGTCACGCGCAGGCGCTCGCCCCAGGGCAGCGCCGGCTCCGCCGGAAAGTTGCGGCGGCGCGCGTCGTACCAGACCCAGGCGAAGAACACGGCAGCCTGCAGTAGGCCGGGCACGATCCCGGCCAGGAACAGCCGCGGCACCGACTGCTCTGCCACGATCCCGTACAGGATCAGTGGCAGGCTCGGCGGTATCACGATGCCGATCGTGCCCGAGGCGCCGATAACGCCCAGCGCGAACGATCGGGGGTAGCCCCGCTCGATCATCGCCGGGAGCAGGATGGTCCCCATGGCGAAGGCGGTGGCGACCGACGAACCGCAGATCGCCGCGAACAGGGTGCAGGCCACCACTGTGACAAGCCCGAGCGAACCGCGGACCCCGCCGAGCCAGGCGGCGGCTAGGTCGACCAAGGCCTTGGCGACGCCGCCTTGCCGCATGAAGGCGGCGGCCATGACGAACAGGGGCAACGCCATCAGCGTCGTCGAGTTGACCCGGTCCACGATGACCTGAGCGACTCCGACCAAGGGTTCGCCGGACAGCCAGAACAGGAACGCGCTGCACAGCCCGAGGACGAGGAAGATCGGCGTCCCGGCCGCAAGCAGCCCGAAGAACAGGATGAAGAAAGCGATCGCGATCACGGGTGTCCTACCGATCGTGGTCTAGGGGCGCGTCGATCGGCATCTCGTGGGCTGCCACGTGTCCGACGTTCATTCGATCGGGATCGTAGCGCCACGCGAAGCGGACGAGGCGGATGACGTAGGCGACGGCCATGGACGCGGCGCCGGCCGGCAGGGCCAGGTAGTAGATCCACATCGGGAACTCGATGCCGCTGGAGCTACGCTCGTCGAGCAGCCAGCCGGTGTCGAAAACCTGCCATCCATACCAGGCGAGCCCGACGCAGAAGACGATGCCGACGACACAGTTGAACAATTCGAGCGCCCGCCGCTGCCGAAGCCCCAGCAGGTGGAGAAGCACGTCGGAGCGTACGTGCCCATCCGTTCGCACGAGTTCGCCCGCGGCGAGCATCACGGCCCAGACCACGAGGTAGACGATCGCCTCCTCGGCCCAGCTGATCGCGTGAGCCGGCGCCGCGTATCGGCCGGCGACCTGCAGGAGGGCGATAGCTAGAGCCGCGGCGCCGAGGAGCCCGATGACGACGCGCTCGATCCGGGCCAGCGCGCTGCGCCGAGGCGTGAGCTCAGGTGGCATTGCCGACCGCCGCCTTGATCGCGGCCAGGAGTTCCGGCGAGACCTTCACGCCGGCGGTGGCCCCGTCCGGCTCGGCGAGCATCCTCTTGCGCGTAGCCGCGATCTCGTCGGCGTCGGGCGCCGCGAAGGAAACCCGGTGCGTCAGCATGGTCTCGCGTGCGCGGTCCTGCGCCGCCGCCATGTCGGCGCGCCACCGGCCGATCCCGTCAGTCCAGAGGGCCGTCATCTTGGCCTGGAGGTCCGGCGTTAGCCTGTTCCAGAACGCGAGGCTGACGAGCGGGATGTACACACCGACGAATTGGTGGTCCTCCAGCGCGTAGGCAATGCCCGATTCCCAGAACTGACCGCTGGCGATCGTCTCGTTGGTGGTGGCGATCCCGTCGAACGTTCCTTGGGACAAGGCCAGCGGCACGTCGGGGAGCGCCGTCGTATTGGGGATGGCGCCGAAGAACCGGGCACGCCATGCTTGCCCGGCGCCGCCGGCGTTGCGGATCTTCAGGCCTTGCAGGTCCGCGAGCGACCGCAGGGGCTTCCGGGTCGTGTACCAGTTGAAGAACCCAAGATCGAGCCAGGGACCCAGGACCTGGACGCGAAGCTTCTGCGAGATCTCGGCGGCCAGCAGCCGACCGGGTGACCCGTCGATGACGCGGTGCACCTCCTCTCGAGTGCGGCCGTAGAGCGTGGGAATTTGGAAGAAGTCCGCGTTCGGAATGAGGCCCGTGAGCGTCCAACTTCCAGGCACCGCCATTTCGACTTGGCCTTGGAGAAGCGCCTTCGAGACGGCGAGGTCGGGATAGAGCTGTCCGCTCTCGAAGAGCTCGACGCGGACCTCGCCCGCCGCCGCCGCCTCGAACTGCTTCAGGAACGCCCGAACGCCTGCGTTCCGGGAGTGGGATGGCACGGTGTCAAGGGAGCAGCGCAAGCGCAACGGCTCGGCGACCCTGGCCCGGACGACGGCGGGGATCGCCAGCGGCAGCCCTAGGCCTACCGCCACCAACCCGCGGCGCGTGATCGACGCGTTCATGTCGTGGTCCTCTCTTGCGCGCGTTCGACCGCGCGGTCCGTTGGGGCCGGATCCGGCCCGCGATCCCTACCGGCCCCCGGTGCGTGACGGTCAGATCACGCCGCGCCGCCTCAGGTCGTCGAGTTCGTCCGCCCGCAAGCCGAGGCCATGGCCTAGGATCTCGGCGTTGTGTTCGGCGATGGCCGGCGCGCCGCCGTAGCCAACTGCCGCGGCGCTGAACTTGATCGGAAACCCAGGCGCTAGGACATCGTCGCCCACGTCGCATTCGGGGTGCCGCAAGGGCATGAGCATCTCGCGATGCCGCAGGTGCGGCCACGCCGCTAGGCTGTCGATTGATCGGACGGCGCTGCATGGGATGTCGCGCTCATTTAGGCGCCCCAGCAACGCGGCGCTGGTCAGGCCGGTCGTGAAGGCCGAGACCAGACTGTCGACCACCGCGTTGTTCGCGAGGCGCCACGCGATGCTCATGAACTGCGGCGAGGTCAGCAGGTCCTCGCGACGCATTACCTCCAGCAAGGCGACCCAGTCCCTCGGCGTGGCGGCGCCTAGGGCCACCGTCCCGTCGAGGGTCGGATAGGTGTTGAACGGGGAGAATCGCGCGATGCGGTTCCCCTGCCGAAGATCGAGCCCGAGGCGGTGGTAGACGTCGAAAGGCTCGTCCATCATCAGAGAGACGAGACAGTCGACCATCGAAACGTCGATCGACTGGCCGCAGCCGGTGCGTTCCCGCTGCAACAGCGCGCCGAGGATGCCCGACAGCGCGAAGGTCCCGGCGATACCGTCGGAGAGGGAGGAACCGGTCTTCGACGGGGGCGAGTCGGGCGAGCCCGTGATGCTCATAATCCCGCAGGCCGCCTGGACCATTAGGTCGAAGGCTTTGTAGGGCGCGTCCGGGCCGGTGGCGCCATAGCCCGTGATGCGGCAGTGCACGAGGCGAGGGTTGCGCTCACGAAGCGCGTCCCAGGCGATGCCGAGCCGCTCCGTGACGCCCACCCTGAAGTTTTCGACGAGGACGTCCGCCCCCTCGACGAGCCGCATCAGGAGTTCGCGGCCCTCGGGTGCCTTCAGGTTCAGGGTGATCGCCTTCTTCCCTCGCGATCGCTTGAGGTAGGCGATCCCGATGTCTCCCGGCGTTTGCCGTTCGAGCGAGACGCCGAGTGGGCCGAGCAGCGGGGGGGCGGCGGCCGTAGGATCCCCGGCGGGTTCGTCGATGCGGATCACCTCCGCGCCAAGCCCGGCCAGGAAGAGCGTGGCCTGCGGCCCGGACAGGAAGCGCGTCAGGTCGAGGACGCGCACGCCTTCTAGAATGGCGACATGACCGGCGTCGTCCAACGCTCGTCCTCCCTGAAGGCAACCGGTTGGCCCGATTTGCCATCGAAAAGACTTCCGCTGGGCGATGGGTTATGTCAATAAACTAGGAATGACATTGATTGATGAAGGATTCGCATAGGGAGAACGACTTGGAAGAGTTGCCGGACCTGACGGTGAAGCAGCTTCGGGCGGTGGTGACGCTGAGCAAGAGCGGCAAGTTCACGGCCGCGGCAGCGGAACTCGGCATCTCGCAGCCGGGCTTGAGCCGACTCATCCAGCAGGCTGAGGAGTTGTTGGGGGTTGCGCTGTTCATCCGGGGAACGCGCGCGGTCGCCCAGACCGAGGCCGGGCGCGCGTTCATCCCAGCGGCCGAGAAGACCCTGGACGAGCTGCTCCAGCAGGTCCGGAACGTCCGTACGCTCGACGGCGAGCTCCGCGGCCAGATCGTGATCGCCTCCCTGATGTCGATCTCGCACCATGTGTTGCCGACGGCTCTAGCCGAGTTCCGCACGCGTTACCCGAAGATGCATATCCGTATTCGGGAAGGCTTGCAGAGTGGCGTGTTGGAGGACGTGCGCAGTGGGGTCGCGGATTTCGGCGTCGGGAGCCCGCCCACAACGCAGCACGGCATCGACGTACGGTCAGCGGTAGACGAGAGCTGCTACGCGATCCTGCCGCGCTCGCATTCCCTCGCGAGGTCCTCGGCCGTGACACTGCGCGACTTGGTAAGCGACACGTTCGTATCCATGCCGACCGACTCGGGCCTGCGCCGCCTAGTCGACGCCGCCGCCGCCCAGCAAGGCGTCACGCTGGACCACTGCATCGTCATCAACCAGTACCAATCGCTGTTCGACTTCGTCACGAACGGCCTGGGCGTTTCCGTGGTGCCGGCCTCCGCCTTGTCGCCGTCCAGAGAACCGGCCTTGGGCGTCTGCCGCCTGCGGCCGCAAATCCGGCGGCGGGTCGGCATCCTCCATCGCGCGGAACGGCCGCTATCCGCGAGCTCGGAAGAGTTCCTGAGGATTTTCCAGCCGATGTTCGTCGAGGCGACCGAGCGTCGGTTCGGCGGGCGCCCCTAGGGCGTGTCATCGCTTGAGCCAGTCGAGGGCTGCGGCGAGGGACAGGACGCCTACGAAGCTGGCGGCGGTTTTCTCATAGCGGGTGGCGATGGCACGCCATTCCTTGAGCCTCGCCCAAAGGCGCTCGACCTGATTGCGGTTGTTGTAGATCCAGTCCGGGCAGGCGACGGGGGTCTCGTGGCGCTGAGGCGGGATCGCGGGGCGCGCACCCATGTCCCAGATGTGCTCGCGGAAGGCATGACTGGTGTAGCCGCGGTCTGCGACTACCCACTTGGGCACGCCTGGCAGTTGGTCGAGCAAGGGAACCGCATGGGGCAGCTCGTGCGCCTGTCCCGGTGCCAGCCGGAAGGCGATGGCGCGGCCCCGCCCGTCAGCGATCACGTAAGCCTTGGTGCCATAGCCGCCACGTGAGCGGCCAACAGCTTCACGGGTGTCTCGCTCGGCCCCAGATCCTCCCTTTTGGCGGCACCGGCCGCCTTCTGGTGCGCGCGTATGGTCGTGCCGTCGAGGAACACCATCCCGAGCTGAACCCCACGCTCCTGCACCAGGCTGAGGAGCCGTTCCCAGACGCCAGCACGGGACCAGCGGATGAAGATCTGTGCGGCCCGCCACCAAGGACCCAGATCCTCCGGAATGGCCCGCCACTTCGCCCCGTTCTGATGCCGCCAGAGAATGGCCGAGAGCGTGCGTTGCAGGTCCTGCGGTGGCGTCTTGGCCTTCGGACGGCACGCCTCGACCAGTGGCTCCAGCTCAGACCATTGCGCGTCGCTCAGCATCATCCCTCCCGCCTTGGAGAGAGGAAAACGCAAGCCTCACCAGTCGGTTCAGGCGACAACACGCCCTAGTTCCCAGGCCGCGGGCACGCCGCCCGGCCGAAACCTGCGTCCGAGGGCATCAATGCGCGGCATCGTCCTCAAGAGCACGCCGATTGTTAAGCGATTCCTTCGGTAGGCCGAGCAGCAGGTGTGCTCCCCTCAAGACGCAACTTCGAACGGCGTCGCATTGATGCAAGCTCTAGGAAGGTCTGGCGAACCTCAGCAAGACTGACACGGGCCACTCGGGGACCGTCTGCTTTCCCCTGAAGCCTTCTCCAAAGCGGATCGGCCGATTTCGGCCAGACTACGTCGCGCCCGATCGCGATAGCACGCAGGACCAGACATTCGGCTTCGCGCCCATCCCGGCCATACAACACTCAATCACACCGTTTCGTAAGCGGACACCAGAGAGGACGGTTGGCGTAAGGGGCGTCTTCTAAGGCGCCGCTGAACCTCGGCTCAGGTCGTACCCGCGCGACAAACACTATCGTGCAGAAGTTGCCCCCGATCAGGACGCGAGGACTACCGCGACGCAGCGTCGACGGCGGGGACGCGTCGAACCATCGGGGTCGCTCCAGTTCCCAACCCACCCGTGGGCTCCGGCCGCGTACCCCGCCCCGGGTCGTCATGGTCCCGACCCCCGTTGTCCGGCCGGGGAACGAAGAAGGAGGTGACCGTGCCGTTTATGAAAAGTTTCGCGGCGACCGCCCTCGTCGTCGGGCTGGCGACGCCCGCCTCAGCCTGAGCTTGGGGCGTACCGGGCTGCATCAATCTCCCCACTTACGAGTAGGCTCTCGGCGCCCTCCAAGGTATGATGGAACCCTGCGATATGGGCGTCGAGGAGGCAAATCGGATCGTGGCCGCCCACGGCAACGTGCGAGGGGAGTCTTTGGGGCTCTCGTCGGAAGTCCACCTCGGTCGGTGACCGGAATGAATCGCGGTTCACGTTCACTGGAGGGCCGCGCTCCTCGGATCCTCGACTGCCGGGGCCGCCACTACGCCGCTCGTCGTCACGCGGTCGCCGTACGCTGATCGGCGTAAGGGGGGATGGTGTGGCCGGACCAAAACGGTGGTTGCCCGATCCCGTGGAGCCGGTCCGTCTGCACGGCGCGCAGGACTTGTAAGCGTACCCTCGGTTCGTCCGCGGGAGAGGCCAGAGAAATGACATACACGATCGTGGCGCTAGGCGGTGACGGGATCGGCCCGGAGGTCCTCGACGAGGCGGTCAAAGTGTTGCGCGCTGTCGAGGAGGCAACGCCGGGCTTGTCCCTCGACCTGCGAGCATACCCGGCCAGCGCGGCACTCCACAGCCGGACCGGCGAGGCCCTGCCGGCGGAGACGTTCGAAGCCGCGCGCTCCGCGCATGCGATCCTGCTCGGCGCGATGGGCCTGCCGGACGTGCGCATGCCCGACGGCACAGAGGTGCAGGGGCGGGGGATCATCCGCCTGCGCAAGGGGCTCGACCTTTACGCCGGCGTGCGCCCGATCAAGCGCTACCCGGGCGTACTGGTGTTCATCGACCGCGGCCCGGTTGACCTCGTCATCGTGCGCGAGAACTCGGAGGGCCTGTTCGCGTCCTTCGACGGGGGCGCCGAGATCACCGACCACGTCGTAGGTGACACCCTGCTGATGAGCCGCCGCGGGACCGAGCGCATCACGCGCGCTGCTTTCACGTTGGCTAGGGGCCGGTCGGGTCGGCCGCTCGACGGCCGCGCGCGCGTGACCTGCGTCGACAAGGCGAACATCTTCCGTTCGCTCGCCTTCTTCCGTCGCGTCTTCACCGAGGTAGCCGGGACCGAATTCCCCGGAGTCGAACACGACTACGCGCTGATCGATGCGCTCTCGCTGGCCGTCTTGCAAGACCCGGGGCGCTACGACGTGCTGGTAACGGAGAACATGTTTGGCGATATCTTGTCGGACTTGGCCACCGCGTTGTGCGGCGGGCTCGGCATGGCGCCGTCCGGCGATGTCGGCGATGCCCACGCGATGTTCCAGCCCTCGCACGGTTCGGCTCCGACGCTGGCCGGGCTCGGGGTTGCAAACCCTGTCGCGACCATCCTGTCGGCGCGGATGATGCTGGACTGGCTCGGCACGCGTCACGCCGACCCGGCAGCGCTGGAGGGGGTTGCGCTGATCGACCGGGCGGTGGGCGAGGCACTCGACAGGGGCGTGCTGACCGCCGACCTCGGCGGGACCGCCACGACGGCGCAGATGGGCGACGCGGTCGCCGAGGCAGTAGCCCGCATTGCCGGCGGCGGGGCGGTGATCCGAGGCATGGGATGACAGGCGCGGACCGATCCGCAGCGGGCGCGAGCCTCGTGGCCGTCCCCGCCAGCAGCTACCCGGGGGGCGAACCGGACGGGAGCCGCCATTGGCGGCGCAACCTCGCGGTGTGTGCCTTCGGCAGCTTCACCACCATCGTGGCGATGACCCTGCTGCTGCCGTTCCTGCCGCTCTACGTCGAGCAGCTCGGCGTCGCGGACCCCGCCGCCGTCTCGGAATGGTCGGGGGCGGCCTACGGCGCCACCTTCCTGGCCGCCGGCCTCGTCGCCCCGCTCTGGGGTCGGTTGGCCGATCGCTACGGCCGCAAGTTGATGCTTGTGCGCGCCAGCCTCGGCATGGCCGTGGCCATGTCCCTCATCGGAATGGCACAGGACGTATGGCAGCTCGTGGGCCTGCGCCTGCTGGCGGGCTTGCTAGGCGGATACGCGTCCGGCTCAACCCTACTGGTGGCCACCCAGACCCCCAAGGCTCGCTCCGGCTGGGCTTTGGGCCTGCTGTCGTCGGGCATCATGGCTGGCAACCTCGTCGGGCCGCTGCTGGGTGGCGCGTTGCCGCCTGTGATTGGCATCCGCGCCACATTCCTGGCCGCGGGTGCGGTGATCTTTGCGGCCTTCCTCGCGACCCTTCTGCTGATCCGCGAGGATCCGCGGCCGGCGGGCATGGGACACGCGCGGTCCGGCGGCTGGGCGGACATCCCTGACAAGCGGCCGGTGCTGGCCATGCTGGCCACCGGCACGATGCTCCTGTTCGCCACCATGTCGGTCGAGCCGATCATCACGGTCTACGTCGGTCGGTTCGTGAGCGCCGGCGAGGTCACCGTCGTCTCGGGACTGGCGATGTCGGCGACCGCGCTGGGCAGCATCCTCTCGGCCACGCGCTTGGGTCGGCTGGCTGACCGCGTAGGCCATTGGCGCGTGATCATAGGCTGCCTAGCTGCCGCGGCGCTATTGATGGTGCCGCAGGCCTTCGCGAGCGCGGGGTGGCAAATCGTGGCCTTGCGCTTCCTGCTCGGCCTAGCACTCGGCGGCCTCCTGCCCTGCGTGGCGAGCGTGATCCGCCACAGCGTGCCCGAGCGCATCGCAGGGCGGGTGCTGGGCTACTCCGTGTCGGCGCAGTTCGCGGGTCAGGTGCTTGGCCCGCTGGCCGGCGGATTCGCGGGGGCGCACTTCGGCATGCGGGCGGTGTTCCTCGGCACCGGGCTGCTCCTGGCCTTGGGCGCGGCCGCCAACGTCCTCGCCCGCTCGGCGCAGGGTCCGCGGCTCGACGGCTGCTGAAGGGTTAGCTACCGTGAACCGTCGCGCGGAGGGGTCATCATCCCTCAGCGCATCAAGCCCTGCTCCCCCATCCATCGCTGGACTCGCTCGGCGATGGCGTCGCTGTTTGCATCCATCATCAGCATGTGACTATTGCCGCGGATCCCTTGGGCCGGGAGGTCGAGCGTGTCGGCCACGCCGCCGGTTTCCCGGATCCGGCCCTGCCACGCCGTCACCTTGTTTCGCGCGTTGGTCCAGAACGGTATACCCTGCTGATGGTCACCCCAGACGACCAAGTGTGGGACACCTCTAATCCGCGACGCATCCGCGCCCGCCTCTGGGGTCGACGATGGCTCCACGGCGATGAGGGCCTTGATCTTGTCCGGGGCGTTCAGGGCGGCGTTGAAACCAAAATATCCGCCTTGACTGTGGACGATGACGACGCACGGGCAGACCTTCTGGACCAGCGCGTCGTAGGCCGCCATCACCGGCTTGTCCGTCGTCGTCCAGCGCGGCACGGATTCCTTGGTGAACTGGTCGTAGGCCGCGACGGGGAATTGCGTGTCAGGGAACGGCCGGCGCTTGGCGGGATCTGGATCCCATCCGTCGGCGGGGCCGATGCGGAAAAGGCCCCACCCCTCGCGCATGGTGCGGAAGATCGGTTCGCTGGTGAAGATCTGAGGAAACCGCGCCCACCCGCTCCGTCCGCGCTCAACCGCGTCCGAGATGTAGACGTCGTGGCCTGCCCGAAGGAAAAACATCTGCCAACCCGACCGGCCGTCGGGCGTCGACTCCCAGGTCGCCCCCGTCAGACCGCCACCGTGCCAGAGGAGAAGAGGATACTTGGCCTTCGGTTCGGCCAAGCGGATGTACTGGGCGTACATCTGCTCGACCTCGAACTGTCCATTCGGATCGATCGTCAGGGGCGGCGCCCCCGGGACCAGGGTGATATCCGTGCGCGGCAGGCCCTCCACGGTAGCGACGCGGCCACCTACGTAGAAACTGCCCACATCGCGGATCGCCACGCTGTCCCCGGCTTCAGGCGAACCCTCCGCGCGGGCGGTTCGGGCGATCGCACATCCGACGGCGGCGGCGCACAGCATCAAGATCAGCTTCCGACCCATGACGATCCTCCTGCGTGCCCCGCGACGCCTTCCTCCCGGGCGCATCAGGGTATCGGCACGCTGTAGCTCGAAAGGCGTTCGTCACGATAGCGCGTGGATCTTACCGTCGATCACGCTCGGAGCGCCGCTTCGATCGACGTGGGACCACTTCCAGCGTCCCCGCGTTGTGGCCTTCTTCAGCCCGCAGCCACGCGATCAGCTCGGAGGCGAACCCGGTGAGTTCGCCGCTCGCGCGCGTGCAGAGGCGCAGTTCCCTGCGCGCCCACCCGTTGGACAGATCGACGGCGCGGAACCGCAGGGTCGCCTTCAGACGCCGCGCCGCCGCACCAGGGACGATGCCGATGCCGATGCCGGTCGCGACCAGCCGGCAGATGGCGTCGAAGCTCCCGACCTGTACGCGCTGGCGGACCGACTTGGCGGCGCGGCGCGCGTGCTGATCGAGGAAGTGCGGCAGGGCGAAGGTCGGCCCGAGCCCGACGAACTCGAAACTGTCCAGCAGCTCTATGAAATCGACGGGGCGCGACGAAGGTAGATCGGAGGCGGTGGGAACCGCCGCGACGAGGTGGTCGACGCGGTAGGGGTAGGTCTTCAGCTCACTCGTCTCAACCAGCCCCGCGATCACGCCGACGTCGGCGGTACCTGCCGCAACGGCCTCCGCAATTTCTTGGCTCGATCGTTCCTCGATCGACACGCTGACGTCAGCTCGGGTTCGCAGGAAGGCGCCGACGTCGTCCGGCAGAAACTCGGAGAGGGCGTGCGTGTTGGATAGCAGGCGGACTAAGCCCCTCTGGCCGTACGCGAAGCTGGCCAAGTCCTCGTTCATACGCTGGACGGTCCCCAGGACGTGGAGCGCGTGCGCGTGCAGCGTCCGACCCGCATCCGTCGGACGCACGCCCAGGCGATGGCGTTCGAGCAGCTTGACCCGAAACCGTTCCTCGATCCGGCGGATGCGGCCGCTGGCTGTCGGCAGGGACATGTTGGCCCGCCGCGCGCCCAGCGTGATGCTGCCGGCTTCGACCACGCCGAGGAAGAGCCGTAGGTCTGCGTAGTCGAGGGTCATCGCGATGCCGGAGCCTTCGAGAATCTCGAAGGCTTCCTACGGACATTGCAGATTGCAGTCCATATCGACCCCGGCCACGATCGCGAACCGCACGCAGGCGCCCCAAGAGCGCCGAGGGCGGCACCCCCGGCTGTACCCGGGGGCAGGACGGGAGGAGATCGATGAAGATAACCCGCCTTGAGGTGTCGGTCCTGCGTGCGCCGCCCACCGAGCGACCGCACTGGACGAGCCACTTCATCGTGCCTACCGCCAACGAGATCCTGGTGCGGCTGTGGACCGACGAAGGCATCGACGGGTTCGGGCTGGCCACCAGCTACACGCCCATCGACTTCGCCGTCCGAGCCTTCCAGGCGGGGCTAGGCGACCTCATTCTTGGCGAAGACCCGCTCGCGCCGGAGAGGCTGTACGCTAAGCTGTTCGGCCTCACCTCGAAGCGCGTCGCCAACGAGAAGGGTTGGTCGCGCGAGGCGCTGATCCGGATCTCGGCTGCCGTCGACATCGCGTGCTGGGACATCCTCGGCAAAGCGGCGGGCCTGCCCCTCTACCGCCTGTTCGGCGGCTACCGCGGTCAGGTGCCGGCCTACGTGACCTGCGCCTACTACCGCGACGGCAAGGACCTCGCGGAGCTGCGCGACGAGATGGAGATGTTGAAGGCTCAGGGGCATACCGGCTTCAAGGCGAAGTTCGGCGGCCTGCCGCTGGCCCAGGACGTGGAGAGACTCGCCCTGATGCGCGAGGTCGTCGGCCCGGATCGGCATCTGATGGTCGATGTGAACCGGGCCTGGGACCTCGACACCGCCATTGAGGGCGCCCGCCTGATCGAGCCGCTGGACCCCCTCTGGCTAGAGGAGCCGCTGACCTGGGAGGACGACCGGCGCGGGATGAAACTGTTGTCGGCCAAGACCCGCATCCCGCTCTCGGGCGGCGAGAGCGAGACGACGAGCTACGGCTGCCGCGCGATGCTGGAGGAGCAGGCGATCCAGATCCTGCAGTTCGACTGCACGATGATGGGCGGCTTCACGGAGGGCCGGAAGCTCGCCGCCCTGTGCGAGCTCAACCACGTGAAGGTCGCTCCCCACCACGACTGCTTCATCCACGCCCACGTCGTGGCCGGCAGCCCCGCGGGCTACATCGTGGAATCGTTCACCGACCCCGAGCGCGACCCCCTTCAGGCCGAGCTGTTCGAGGCCCCACCCGAGCTGCGAGACGGGACGCTGACGCTCAGTGAGCGGCCCGGCCTCGGGCTTACGCTGTCCGAGCGGGCGCTGGCCAAGTTCGGCTCGCGGATCGTGTGATGCGCGCGTCGCCGGAGGCGTTCCGCATCCACCCTACACCGCCAACCCCGAACGCGGCTGTCGTAGAAGGTCTCCGCGGTCTGGCTACGGGCCACATCTCCGATGCCGCGGGGGTTGTCTGTGCCGTACCGGGCGTGATTCGGCCCATGCACCGGTCTGGTGCGCTCTGCGGGCCCGCCCTCACGGTCCAGACGACCGCCGGCGACAACCTGATGGTGCAGAAGGCGGTCGACCTCGCACGGCCCGGCGATGTCATCGTGGTGGCGGCCGGCGGGAAGCTGGAGCGGGCGCTCGTCGGGGAGATCGTCAGCCGGCACGCGGCGGCCCGGGGCGTGGCCGGCTTCGTCGTGGACGGCGCGATCCGCGACCTGGACTTCATCGAGACCGCCGATCTCCCGATCTACGCCCGCGGCGTGAGCGCCCGCGGCCCGAGCAGGCTGGGTCCGGGCACGATCAACGCGCCGGTGACGCTCGGCGAAGTGATCGTCCACCCCGGTGACATTATCGTCGGTGACCGCGACGGCATTGTGTGCGTGCCCAGCGCCATGGCCGTCGCGGTCGCTGAGGCCGCGCGGGCGTTGGCCGAACGGGAACAGGGATTCCTGAAGGCGATCGACCGCGGATCGCTCGATCGCGCGTGGGTCGACGAGACGATGCGACGCAACGGCTGCGTCATGGATTGAATGCGTCGGCATCGCCAGGGCCGGGGATTATCAGGAGGTATGGTCGATGGAGCGTATGCGGCACCGGCTCGCTTGGGTGCTGGCGGGCATCCTCGCGTTCACCCCGGCGGCGGGCTCGGCGGAGACCACGGCGATCCGCATCGCTCAGCAGTTCGGCCTGGGTTACTTGCCCTTAATGATCATGGAAGATCAGAAGCTCGTCGAGAAGGCCGCCGAGGCGGCAGGCCTGCCGCCCGTCGTCGTCACCTGGGCGAAATTAGGTGGGACATCTTCGGTCAACGACGCTCTTTTGTCGGGGTCTGTCGATTTCTCCGCCGGGGGCATACCCGGGCTCTTGACGCTGTGGTCCCGGACCAAAGGCTCGCGCAACGTCGTGAAGGGGGTCGCGGCTCTCAGCCAGATGCCGTTTGAATTCATCGTCAAGAAAGATGGCATTAATTCTTTGGACGATCTCACTCCTCAAGATAAAATTGCAGTCACCTCCATCAAGGTCTCGGTCCAAGCGCTGGTGTTGGAGATGGCCGCGGCGCAGCGGTACGGGGCGGCCCACTTCGACAAGCTCGATGTCTCTACGGTGTCCTTGCCGCATGCCGACTCCGTGCTCGCGCTGAAGGGCGGATCCATGGGCGTCGTCGCCCACGTTTCGGCGCCGCCTTTCCAGCAGGAGGAGCGCAAGATCCCTGGCGCGCGCGTGCTGTTCACGAGCTACGACGTGCTGGGCGGCCCCGCGACCTTCATCACGCTTTGGAGCACTGCGCGCTTCCGCGATGGGAACCCAAAGACGTTCGCGGCTTTTTTTAACGCAATTGAGCAGGCTACCGCCTATATCAATGCCGACAAGCGACGAGCGGCGGAAACCTACAAGAGGATGACCGGCGATAAGACGGACACAGACGAGATCGTCGCGATCCTCGACGATCCTCAAGTCGCCTACACCATGGCCCCGCACGGCTTGATGAAGATCGCCAAGTTTATGCACGATATCGGGCGGATCAAGAGCCTGCCGGCGGACTGGTCCGAGGCGTATTTCCCCGAAGTAGGTTCGTTGAAAGGCAATTGAACACTCGGTTGCTGGCTGTTCGGTCCTACGATCGTCCGACATGTCGGTCTGCGCCAGGACCTGAACGGCCCCGCTCGCCGACCTCGTCCCTGGCCAAATAGGACGACGGGATCGGGGCGAGCGGGCGGCGGACGTCGCCGCCCGGGAGGAGACGCCAATGGACTAGGACAGGCTCCCGCCGCCGGACGGCCCGCTGTTGGAGGTCGACGGGGCGACGCTGCGCTACAAGACGCCCCGGCACCTCGTGACCGCCACCTACCGGGTGAGCTTCTCCGTCTGGCCCGGCGACCGCTTCGTGCTGCTGGGCCCTCGGGCTGCGGCAAGTCCACCCTGCTCAAGGCGGTGGGCGGCTACATGGCCCCCACCGAGGGCGAGATCCGGCTGCGCGGCCGCCCCGTCACCTGGCCCGGCCCCGATCGGATGATGGTGTTCCAGGAGTTCGACCAGCTCCTGCCCTGGAAGACGGTCCGCCAGAACGTGATGTTCGCGCCGGAGGCCTCGGGGCGGCTCAGGGGCAAGGCCGCGGCCGAGCGGGCGGCGCACTACATTGAGATGGTGGGGCTCACGAAGTTCGCCGACAGCCACCCCCACACCCTGTCGGGGGGCATGAAGCAGCGGGTCGCCATCGCCCGCGGCATGGCGATGGAGCCCGACGTCCTGCTGATGGACGAGCCGTTCGCCGCGCTCGACGCGCTCACCCGCCGCCGGATGCAGGACGAGCTGCTGCGCCTGTGGGAGGGCACGCGCTTCACGGTGCTGTTCGTCACCCACTCGATCCCCGAGGCGATCAAGTTGGGCACGCGCATCCTGCTACTCTCGCCCCACCCCGGGGAGGTGAAGGCCGAACTCGACAGCGCCGGCTCCCCCGAGGAGGCGCTGCGGCTGGAAGGCCGCATCCACCACATGCTGTTCTCGGAAGAGATCGCGGAGGCCGAGAATGTCTGACGCGCCCGCCCTCGCCCGCCCGCCCGCGGGCCCGCCGCCGGCCGGCCCGCGGGCCCCGAGGTCGTGCGGGCGGTGGGCGGCGCCCACGGCGCCATAGTGGTCGAGAAGCCCCTCTCGGCGGCCGAGCGGCTCTACAACCGCGCGTGGCTGCGCAAGCTCGTGATCCTCGCCGCGCTGGCCCTGGCCTGGGAGGCCTACGGGCGCGCCCTCGACAACGACCTCCTGTTCCCGACCTTCACGACCACGCTCGAGGCGTTCTTCCGCGGCATCGCCGACGGCACGCTGCCGGCGCGGGCCTGGGGCTCGCTCAAGGTGCTGCTCGTCGGCTACGCGGCCGGCGTGGCGCTGGCGGGCCTGCTGACCGGACTGGCGATCGCCTCGCGGGTGGGCACGGACCTGCTCGAGACGCTCACCGCGATGTTCAACCCGCTGCCGGCCATCGCGCTCCTGCCGCTGGCGCTGATCTGGTTCGGGCTGGCCAACGGCAGCCTCTTGTTCGTGCTGGTGCACTCGGTGACCTGGGCGATCGCGCTCAACACGCATTCGGGCTTCCTGGGGGTGAGCCGGACGCTGCGGATGGTGGGGCGCAACTACGGGCTGTCGGAGCCGGGGCTGGTGGCCCGGATCCTGATCCCGGCGGCGTTCCCGTCGATCCTGACTAGGCTGAAGGTCGGCTGGGCGTTCGCGTGGCGCACCCTGATCGCGGCCGAGCTGGTGTTCGGGGTGTCGTCGGGCTCGGGGGCTCGGCTGGTTCATCTTCGAGAACAAGAACATACTCGACATCCCGAACGTGTTCGCCGGGCTGCTCACGGTGATCCTGATCGGGTTGGTGGTCGAGAACCTCCTCTTCCGGACCGTCGAGGCGCGCACCATCCACCGCTGGGGCATGCACAACGCCTGAGACGGACACGCATCCTGCCACAGTTGGGCCATACATCATTTGTCCGGCGCGTCGAAGCAGTGTAAGCATGCTGCTTGAACGGCTTATATAATTGGATCAAATTGATTACATTCACAACTTTGACATGATGGGGGTTATAATTATAGTCGACTAGTCTAGAACTCCGATTTAGAGCATCTCTCGCTCGAGAGCGGTCGTTCGGCTTTCGGCCAAGTTCAGCCGGTTGGTTCGGCCGCGAACGAGGAAACCCGTGGTACGAGCGTCGTCTGCTAACCGAGACCAGCATGTGTCGCTCGTCGCGCGGAGCATCCCACAGCCGCATGCGCAAGACATGTGTGCAATATGTGCACGCATGTCTTGCGTGCTTTCCCGAGGTGTGTCCTGTCTGGCGATAAGATTTTGAGTTAACGCCACGCTCGCGCCGCGCACCGGACGACCTCTCATGCCCACAGCTCCAGTTAGCGTGGAAAGCCGCAGGCGAGCGCCCGCCCAGACGAATGATGTCCCGCTGGCGGACAGCGTCTACGCCAAGATCAAGGCCGCTATCATCCACAACGATCTGGAGCCCGGCTCGCAGATCACGGAACAGCAGATCGCCGCCGAGCTCGAAGTGAGCCGCACCCCCGTCCATCAGGCGATCATCCGCCTCGAGAACGAGGGCTGGCTCAAACTGCAGCCGAAGCGCGGCATCGCCATCTCGACTGTGACCGCGGGTGAGATGCGCTACGTATACGAGGTCCTGATGGGGCTCGAAGGGATCGCCGTCGAGCGTCTCGCTGCGCGCCCAACATCGACCCACGATCCGGTCGACGCAGAGCTTCTCGCGGCGGCGGTCGAGGCGGATGAGGCTTTGGCCGGCGGCGATCTCGCGCGATGGGCACAGAGCGACGACCGGTTCCACTCACTTCTCGTCGGGCGCAGCGGCAACCCATATTTAGCAAGCTTGGCGCGCACCGTGATGGAGCAGGCCCACCGTGCGCGTCTGCTGACGCTCCGGCTGCGCCCGTCGCCGACATCCTCCAACCGCGACCATCGCGCCATCCTTGAGGCCGTCGCGGTGCGTGATCCCGCGGCTGCGAAGGGGGCGCTCGAAACACATCGTCGGCGCGGCATGGACGTGCTGCTGCCCATCCTCGAACGCCTGGCGAGCAAGCGACGTTTCGCGCGCTAATGTGTTGCACTCTTCTGTTGCATGCAACAGGCGGTCGGTCTAGGGATCGTGAGGCCCAAGGTCCTCCGGAGGGATGGCTGTGACGAGGAACGCCTACGAAATCGCCTTGATGCCAGGCGACGGCATCGGTCCCGAGGTCATCGATGCCGCGGTCTCCGTGTTAAGTGACGCCGCCGTGCGCCATGACGTGAGCTTAAACTACACGCACCACGAGGCTGGTGCGGACTACTACCGCAAGACCCAGATGGCGATCGCGCCGGAGACCATGGACGCGATCGGCAAGGCCGACGCCGTCCTACTTGGGGCCATGGGTTTGCCAGACGTGCGCTACCCCGACGGGACCGAGATCGCGCCGCAGATCGATATGCGCGAGCACTACGGCCTGTTCGCGAGCTTGCGTCCCTGTCGCTTGTTCCCCGGCGTGCCGACACGCGTGCGCGCCGAGCACGTCGATATGCTGGTCATCCGGGAGCTCGTCGAAGGGCTGTTCGCCGGCCGTCACGACAAGATCGCGGAGAGCAACGACAGCTGCAGCGATCGCTTGACCGTCTCCCGAAAGGGCTGCGAGCAGCTGTTCGAGCTCGCTTTCCGACAGGCCGAGCAGCGCCGCCGCCTGCACGGCACGCCCGGTCACGTGACGCTGCTCGACAAGGCCAATGTGCTGCGTAGCAACGCTTTCATGCGCAAGATCTTCGACGAGGTCGCCGCCCAACATCATGACATCGCCACGGACCGCATCTACATAGATGCCGGCTCGATGATGTTTGTCACCAATCCCGAACGGTATGATGTGGTGGTCACCGAGAACGTCTTCGGCGACATCACCTCAGAGATCGCGGCCGGTGTGGTCGGCGGCCTCGGCGTCGCGCCCTCGGCCGACGTGAGCGAAACGCACGGCGTGTTCCAGCCGAGCCACGGCTCGGCCCCCGACATCGCTGGGGCGGGGGTGGCCAACCCGGTCGCCACCATCCTCTCGGCGGCGATGATGCTCGATTGGCTGTCCGAGAAGCGCGGCGACGAGCGCTGTTCGCGGGCGGCGTCCGCGATCCGCGCGGCGACAGGTGCTGTTCTCGCCGGAGGTCCGAAGACCCGCGACATCGGTGGAGCGGCCGGTACCCGCGAGGTAGCGGACGCTATCCGCGCGGCCTTGAGCGCGGACGCCCTGGCGGCGTGAGGCGATGGGAAAGTGAGCGGGGCCGCGCCACCGCATCCCGGGGAGGACATCGTGGACAAGAAACTGATCATCAACTGCCGGCTGAACGAGTTCGAGCTGCGCGGTCCCAATCAGAATATCCCCTACACCCCTGACGAGATCGCCGAGGACGCTGCTCGGTGCCGGGCCGCCGGTGCCTCCATCGTCCACGTGCACGCCCGCGGGCCGAACGGTGAGAAGAGCAACAGCCCCGAACTCTACGCGGAGATCACCCGCAAGATCCGCGAGAAAAGCGATATCCTGATCCACACGACGCTCGGGAACGTCGAGAACGCCGGCGATGCCGCCCACCGGATTAAGCACGTGCAGGTCGCGCTGCCCGACATTGCGACCATCGACCCTGGTAGCACGAACCTGGATCGCTTTCGTATCCGGGAGCGGCGCTTCGAGAGCGTCGATAAGGTCTATGCTAACAGCATCGACAACTGCATGTTCTTCGCCAAGACCATGCGTGAGTTGGGCGTAAAACCCAGCCTCGGGCTTTGGACCGTCTCCTTCATGCGGACGGCGGGCGTGTTCCTCGACCTCGGCCTGCTCGACGCGCCGGCGCTCGCGATCATCCCGCTGTGCGGGGACGGCTTCATCGCCGGCCACGACGCGACGCCGGCGGGGCTGGAGGCCTACTTCCATGCGGAACCCTCAGGCGATCGGCTGCAGTGGTGCGTCTGCAGCTACAACGCCAACATCTTCCCCATGGCGGCTCTGGCGATCGCGCGCGGCCAGCACGTGGCCCCCGGTCTAGGCGACTACCAGTACCCGGAGCTGGGTCTTCCGACCAACGCCGATCTCGTGGCCAAGTGCGCCGCCATGGCGCGAGATATGGGTCGCGCGGTCGCGACGCCGGCCGAGACGCGGCGGATGCTGAACATGCGCCCGGCGACCTGATCGTCCCCCGGCCGATCGGGTCAACTTCGTGGGCGATCATCCTCGTTCAGCCCATTGGCCGACCGAAACGGCGGTCCGTTCCAAGAAATGTCGGGAGGGAGAGATGCAGGACGCTCGAGAGGCGGTCGAAACCCGCACTATGCGCAAGGTGACGTGGCGGCTCGTGCCGCTGGTCACGCTGCTCTACTTTGTCTCCTACATCGATCGCACCAACCTCGCCTTCGCCGGGCTGACGATGAACAAGGATCTCGGCTTCTCGCCGAAGGTCTTCGGCCTGGGCGGCTCGTTCTTCTTCGTTGGGTACCTGCTGCTGCAGATCCCCGGCACGCTGGCGATCGACCGCCTTGGCGCCCGGCGCCTGCTGATGCTGATGTCGCTGCTGTGGGGCGTGTTCGCCGTGGGCATGGCCTTCGTCTGGAACGAGGCTAGCTTCTACGGAATGCGCGCCCTACTCGGGGCTGCCGAGTCGGCGTTCTTCCCCGGGGCGCTCTACTACCTAAGCCTGTGGTTCCCCGCTGCCTACCGCGCCCGCATACTCATGCTGTTCCTCGTGGCCAATCCGTTCTCCAGCGTCGTCGGCTTTCCCCTGGCGGCGTTCCTGATGAAACTCGACGGTACGCTCGGCTTGGCCGGCTGGCAGTGGGTGTTCGTCGGCGAGGGTCTGCCGGCCGTGGTCCTGGCCGTGGTCGTCCTGAAGTATCTCACCAATGTCCCGGCGGAGGCGGACTGGCTCACGCGGGAGGAGCGGGACTGGCTGATCGGGGCGATGGTCGCTGACGCTGCGGGCCGCGCGCACGGGCGTGGCAAACGCATCGGCGCCGCCATCTTCAGCCTCCCGGCGCTGACGCTGGCGCTCGGTTACTTCGGCATCATCATGGGCATCTATGGCCTCAGTCTCTGGATCCCCCTGTTTGTGCGTCAGTTCGGCTTCAGCGTGATGCAGATCGGGTTCGTGGCCGCGATCCCGTACCTGGTCGCGAGCGCCGCTCTGGTTATCTGGGGGCTGCGCAGCACTGGCGAGGGCGCCAAGGCAGTGTCGGCGGCGGCGGCCGCGTTGACGGCCGCCGTCGGGTTCGGCGCCAGCACGCTCGTTGACACGGCAACGCTGACCATGCTCGCCCTGTCAGTCGCCGCCATCGGCCTATACATCGCGCTGACCGCGTTCTGGACGATCCCGACGGCCTACTACAGCGGCCCCGCGGGCGCGGCCGTGATCGGCTTTGTCAGCTCGATGGGCCATCTCGGCGGCTTCGCCGGCCCCTACGTCATGGGTGTGTTTCGCGAGCTGTACGACAGCTTCGCCTTCGGCCTGTGCGGGCTCGCCCTCGCCCTACTCATGAGTGCGGCGGTCGCGTGGTCCTTCAGGCGCATGACGCGCGATCGCCCGGTCGAGGCGGCCTCGCTCTCGGCCCGTCGCGCCTGATCCCGCGGGGGCCGCGCAATGGGCACCCCCGCCGTGAGGGCGAGGCCGAACGGTGGACGTTGACTTTGGAGCATCGGCCAGGATCATTTCATGTCAAACAGCACGGAAACACCCGATAGCGGCCGATTTCTTAAAGTGGCAGAACGCGCGGGGGAGCTGCGCGACGTGAAGGCGATCGTCTTCGACACGTTCGGGACGGTCGTGGACTGGCGATCGAGCCTCATCGAACAATTCGAAGCGTTCGGACGGCGTCGCGCGCTCCCGGCGGACTGGACGGGCCTGGTCGATGCTTGGCGCGGGGGCTACGAAGCTTCCAAGGACAAGGTCAGGACCGGAGCAGTCCCCTGGACGAACCTGGACGATCTCCACCGAGCGGCGCTCGACGGGCTGATAGAGGCCTTCGATATCGAGGGTCTCACGGAGGCCGACCGGGATTGGCTGAATCGCGGCTGGCATCGTCTCACCGCTTGGCCGGACGCCGTCGAAGGGCTCACGCGCCTGAGAAGGGCCTTCGTGATCGGGCCGTTGTCCAACGGCAACGTCGCCCTGCTGGTAAATATGGCCAAGCATGCTGGCCTGACCTGGGACATGATTTTCTCGGCCGAGCTCTTTCAATGCTACAAGCCGCACCCTGATACCTACCTCGGTGTCAGCCGTTTACTCGGACTAGAATCAGGAGAGGTCATGCTGGCGGCCGCGCACAACTACGATCTGAGTGCCGCCAAGAAACTGGGTCTGCGAACCGCGTTCGTCCCGCGACCTCAAGAATACGGCCCCGGACAGGTCGCGGATCTCGAGGCGGAAGGGGATTGGGACTTGGTCGTGCGCGATCTCGTAGATCTGGCCGAGCGGCTGGGGGCTTGAGAATCCCAGCGATGCGCCTGGTCCGTTCATGCCCTCGCACGGCCCGAGCCGATGCCCGCCGGGCACGGAGCGCGAACCTGCACGACACAATCCCATCAGTCGGCATGAACCCGAAACACGAGGGCGGTACGTCCGCTCTCACGCGTAGCCACCCGGAAGCAGCCAAGCAGATTTCGGCCGGCACCAGCCGCGTTAACCAATGCCCTGAGATGGCTGAGTTGGGTGGCTTTCAGACGGTCTGCTTCGGGGCGGCAATGCATGGAAGCGGACACCGCTCCCGCGCCCGGTGACGACCCTTCTCGGACGCCATGCAGATGCCATCGGAGGTCCGCATCCAAACAACAGCAGGTGTTCAACGGATCTCAGTACCACCATTGGAGGCTTGAGTGGGTCTAAACCCTCCCCATTCGCAGTCTCGTAACCGCGCTGCTGACTTGCACGAGACGTAGGAAGCGTCTCACGTCGGTGGCTCGATCAGGCATACGCAGTCCAGACATAGGCATCAGGTTCGCTGTAGTGACTGGACTGAGGTTGCCGTCTACGTTGATCGAGGTTCCGGTCACGTAGCCCGCGAGGTCGGAAGCGAGGAAGCAGGCCACGTTGGCGAACTCCTCCGCGGTCCCGACACGACCGAGGGGGATGTTGCGCGCCATGTCGGCCAGGAACGCTGCATAGGGCTGATCGTCGTTCTTGCCGGCATGGCGGCGGACCCATTGGTCGCTGTCGATCAGTCCGACGTGCAGGGCGTTCACAAGGATGCCGTGCGGTGCGCCTTCGCCCGCGAGTACCTTGGTCAGCGCCAGTCCCGCCGCCCGTGAGACTGACGTTGGGGCCGATCCTGCCTTGGGCGCTTTGGCTGCGGTGTTGAGCACGTTGATGATCCGTCCCCAACGGCGCTCGACCATCCCGGGCCACACCAGTCGCGCGAGCCGGATCGCCGCAAACAGCTTGAGGTCGAGGTCGGCCTGCCAGACGGCATCGGTGATCGATGCGAAGGCGCCAGTCTGGGAGATGCCTGCGTTGTTTACGAGGATGTCGACGCGTCCCAGCGTCTCCAGGACGTCGTGGTAGGCGCGCTCCACCTCAGCTGCCTGCGAGACGTCGCAGGCCACCACGTGAACCCGACCGCGCGCGATCGGGTTCACAAGCTGCTGTGCCTCCGCAAGTCCCTCAGGCCGGCGTGCAAGCAAGGCGACATCCGCGCCACTGCTGGCCATGCGCGTAGCGATGGCCAAGCCGAGCCCCTTGCTTCCCCCCGTGATGAGGGCGACGCGTCCGTCTAGCGTCACATCCATAAGTTCTCTCCCGTGGATCGGTCGGTGTCCGGTCGCAAGTTCTCAGACTGACACGGCGTCCCGCCTGCCCGCGTCGTAACGCTCCTGCGAGGTGAGCACCTCCTGTATGTGGGTCTCCGCCCACACGCGCAGGGCGTCGACGGTGGCCGCGAGCGTCCGCCCCAATGGCGTGATGCTGTACTCGACCGTGACCGGCACGGTCGCGATCGCCCTGCGACTGACCAGCCCGTCCCGCTCCAGGCTCTTCAAGGTCTGCGAGAGCATCTTCTGCGACAGGCCCTCGATCGCCCGGCGCAGTTGGTTGAACCGCACAGGGCCGTCGGTCAGCAATCCCAGCACCAGCACCGCCCACTTATCGGCTACGCGATCCAGCACCATCCGGGTTGGGCAGGCCGAGGCGTATGCGTTCCAGGCGGGCATGTCGGTTTCCCTCGGGTGACTTAGTGCGCAGCAGGTGCCTTCTTTACGCCTGCTCGCACTTGTTGCACCAGGTACCTATTCGAAACCACGGTAGGGTACCACCATGAAAGTCGCTCTCATCGGAGCCACCGGCAACGCCGGTTCGCGCATCCTCGCCGAACTCGCTCGGCGCGGGCACGCCGTCACCGCTATCACGCGCAGCGCGGATAGGGTTGCAGCGCTGCCAGGCGTGACGGCAAAAGCGGGTGACGTCTTCGACCAGGAGGGTCTCGCGGCTTTACTCAAGGGGCATGATGCGGTGATCAGCTCCGTGCACTTCACCGCGAGCGACCCGCGCAAGCTGATCGAGGCGGTGCGGGCCTCGGGCGCGCAGCGCTATCTCGTGGTCGGTGGTGCCGGCAGCCTGGAGGTCGCCCCGGGCGTGAAGGTGATCGACACCCCAGACTTCCCGGCCGAGTACAAGGCGGAGGCCGCGGCCGGAGGCGTGTTTCTCGACCTGCTACGCGGCGAGACCCAGTTGGATTGGACGTTCCTATCGCCGTCCGCGATGTTCGTCCCCGGTGAGCGGACCGGCCGGTTCCGCCTCGGCACGGATCAACTCCTCGCCAATGAACAGGGCAGCAGCATCTCGTTCGAGGATTACGCCATCGCCCTCGTCGACGAGTTGGAGAAGCCGGAACACTCACGCGCTCGGTTTACGGTCGGCTATTGAGCGCCATCGCTCGGCGGTCCGATCCTGGCCGCCGGCATCAACATCGAGCGCATGCGCATGTGCTCGATCACACCGCCCCAACGCGGGTGCACCCGAGATTGCTCTTACGACATCAACGAGCAACACCCCAACCGCCAGCACACCGGCGTCACGCAGGAGCATGCTATGGCAGATGGAATGGACAAGAAGCCGTCCCTGACGGTCGACCGCCGCGGCTTCGTGAAGTTCGCCGGTGCCGCCGCAGCGGCGGTGGGCGCGCCAGTCACCGCTGCCACAGCCCAGAGCGCGGAGACGATGCGAACTGCGCCCCAGCCTGCGATGTCGCCTTCCTCCGACAAGAACACGTCCGACATCCTCGTGGACACGCTGATCACCTGGGGCGCCACCCACGTGTTCGGCATCGTCGGCGATGGCATCAATCCGATCGTCGAGGCGCTGCGCAAGCGGCAGGACAAGATCGCCTTCGTCAGCGTGCGCCACGAGGAGGCCGCCGCCTTCATGGCCGGTGGCATGGCCAAGCACGGCGGCCGCCTCGGCGTCTGTCTCGCCACGACGGGACCAGGTGCAGCGCATCTGGTGAACGGCCTCTACGACGCCGCCTATGACAACGCCCCGGTGGTAGCGATCACCGGCACGACCTTCCACGATATGGAGGGGATGCGGTTCATGCAGAGCGTCGACACCGTCAAACTGATGCAGGACGTCGCCCTGCTCGACGAGCGTATCACGGGCCCGGACAACGCGCTGATGCTCGTCAATCGGGCCTGTCGAACCGCGTTGGCGAACCGGGGCGTCGTCCACCTCACGATCGCCAAGGACGTGCAGCAACAGACGATCGCGGCCGACAAGGCCTCGTCGGCGAGCGCCGGCGGACGTACCGCGTCCTCCTGGGCGCCCCCGATGGGCACGCCGCCAGCCGATCAGCTCAGGGCTGCCGCCGAGCGATCAACGCCGGACGGCGCGTCGCGATCATGGCTGGTCAAGGCTGTGCCCGCGCCGTGCCGCAGCTGCGGAAGCTCTCCGACACGCTCGGCGCACCGATCGCCAAAGCCTACCTTGCGAAGGCTCTGATGCCCGACGACGATCCGCTCACGACCGGCGGCGTCGGCCACCTCGGCACGGCTCCCTCACAGTGGGCCATGCAGACCTGCGACACGGTCCTGATCCTCGGCACCACGATGCCGTGGGTCGACTCGTATCCGAAGCCCGGGCAGGCTCGCGGGGTGCAGATCGACATCAAGGCGGACCACATCGGGCTGAAGTACCCAGTCGAGGTCGGGCTGACCGGCGACATGGGCGCGACCCTCGATGCTCTACTGCCCATGCTCCAGGCCAAGGGTGATCGCAGCTTTCTGACGGAGGCACAGCGGCGCAAGCGTGACTGGCGCAATCTGCTCGACCAGGTCGAGGCGACGCAGAAGGGCCCACGGTTGCGGCCCCAGACGGCGGTCCGCGTTCTGAGCGATCTCGCGCCGGCGAACGCGCTGTTCAGTATGGATTGCGGCGCCAACACCCACTTCGCCGCCCGCCACATCCAGATCCGGCAGGGTCAGGGTTGGACGGGCTCGGGCACGCTGGTGACGATGGCTTCAGCGCTGCCACTCGCCATCGCCGGCGCTTTCGCCCACCCGGGTCGGACCTCGATCGCCCTGGCGGGTGACGGCGGCTTGTCCATGCTGATGGCCGAGCTGTCGACGGCGGTGATGAACCGCCTCGACGTGAAGGTGATGGTGCTCAACAACGACGCCTACGGCCAGGTGAAGGCCGAGCAGCGTGAGCTGGGCGTGCCGGAGTACGGCTGCGCGCTCGGCCACATCGATTTCGCCGCCTGTGCCGAGGGGATGGGCGCGCGCGGTTTCCGGGCGGCGAGCGTGGCCGAACTGCGCCCGGCCGTGCAGGCGTGGCTCGCGGCGTCCGGACCAGCTGTTATCGATGTGCAAGTCGACGCCGAGGAAGAGAGCCAGCGGCCCGATAAGGTCGTGGCCTAGGACTGAACGAAGGTGTCGCGAGAGAGCTGCCGTGGCACCTTCACCGACGCGTGGCGTGGCCCATAGGGGCGAGATCGATACGACGAGAGTTGATGCTCCGTCCGCGGCTGCCTGGACGGAGGCCGATGCAGCGGTGCTCGCGGAGGCGGACTATGCGGCGGACCGATACGCCGCATGGATCCGCCTCGCCTCGGCCACCGCGATCGGGCTGGTGCTGTTCGCTGCCATCCAACTGACCCAGCCGACCTGGAACAGCCAGCTCGTCGTCGTCGTGCTAGGCGAACTGTCGATCGCCTGTGGCGCCGTCTACCTGACCCAGATCCGATGGTTTAGCGCGGCCGTGCCGTGGTTGCTGTCGGCTTTCGACGCGGGGTTCCTGTTCGGCGTCGGCTGGTTCAACCCGTGGTTCGAGCGGCTGCCCCAGGGTTACCGCGCCGCGCTCGTCTCTCCCTTGCTTGCCTTTCTCCTGATCGCGCTAGCGGCGGTGCGGCCCCGCGCCAGCACGATCCTGGTTCAGACAGCTTCGATGGCGGTCAGCGTTGCCCTGGTGCTGTGGTGGCCGCTGCGGGCGGTCGGCACGCTCGCGCCCCAGAGCGAGAGTTTCGAACGGCTGTTCTCGGACGAGTCGAACCTGTTTCGCCTGTCCATCGTGATCCTAACCGGGGCGGTCCTCGCCGCAGGTGCGTACCGATCGCGCGCGACGTTGATGACCGCGATCCGCACAGCTCGTGAGCGAACAGCCCTGCAGCGCTTCGTGCCGGCGGAACTCGACGTGCTCCTCGCCTCGTCAGAACTCCAGGCGTTACGGCGAGGTGACCGACACCGCATCGTCGCCCTGTTCATGGATATCCGTGGTTTCACACAGCTATCGGAAGGTGCCGATCCGACCGAGGTCGTCGCCCTGTTGAATGCGTTCCGCGCCCGAGCAGAGCGGGTGATGACGCGCCACGGTGGGGTGATCGACAAGTTCATCGGCGACGCGATCCTCGTGGTGTTCGGGATCGTGGAGGCCGAGCCCGATGATGCGGTCCGCTGTCTAGATGCGATCGATGACATCGTGGCGGAGATGCGAGCGTGGAATGCGGAGCGCGCTCGTGACGGTCAGGACAGCGTGCGCATCGGGATCGGCGCGCATCTGGGCGACGCATTCGTCGGTGCCCTCGGCAGCGAGCACCGCCTGGAGTTCACCGTGATCGGCGACGTGGTCGACGTCGCGCAGCGCTTGGAAGCGCTGACGCGATCGATCCCGACTGAGGCGATCGTCTCGGAGGCGTTGTTCACCGCCGGTCGGACTGCGGGAAGCAGTCCTGGTCTCTGGCAGCCGTTGCCCGAGGCTACATTGAAGGGACGCGTGTCCCCAATCGGCATCTTGGCATTGCGCAGTTCAGGATACCAGGCGCGATGACTCGACGGCGCAACAGCTACTGTTTCCCTCGGTCGGCCTTATACGGACGAGATCTTCTGTTGGTCTGCTTCGAGGCACCTGCCGACATTCGAGGGCTCAAGCGCCAGGGGCCGCTTTCCACCCCGAGCCGAAGTTGCCGTAGGTCCGACGAACGACCGCTTTGGAGAAACCCAAACGGCGCTCCCTGCGACCGGGTTGGGTCGAGGCTGTGTCAAAAGTCCGGTCTGAGATAGACTTGGGGCCTGATCTGC
>NZ_JAKSYM010000349.1 GCF_022829545.1 Methylobacterium sp. J-030
ACCTCTGCGCCGGCCCGTATTGTGTATCCCTCGCGCAACCCAAAGCGGGGAGACGCCGCCCCAAGCGCACAGCGCCAGACGGCCGACCAATGTCGGCTTTCGGGAAACGCCGACGATGGTCCGCATGGCTGAACTGGGTCGGATGCGGAATGACTGCTCGGGGTGGTTTTCCTCCGGTCTCCTTTCGGGCAGTAATCGACGAAAACGGATATCGCCCCAGTGCACGCTCAGGACCCTTCGTAGATCATCGAAGTGTCCGCTTCTGGGCAACTCGGCTGACTATGACCTTGAACTGGGTCGGGTGGTTCGCTGTCAGTGCTCTTATAGAACAGCGACCCGCAGAAGTGGATACCGCTGCTGCGCGGTGAGGTCTCCACCCTCATGACGATCCCGGAGACCACATGTCATACCATCTCGTATCCCACTCGTTTTCTCTCATAGTGGCGACAACTGTGGTCGGTCTCGTCGCAATTTAGGATCTGCTAGCGATCGTTTGCATCCATTCGCGCTATGTGCAAACGCCACTTCTGTCGGGCGCTGACAAGGTGCTGCTTAGCGGACCTTGGTACTTGCGAGCGGTACCTTGATCGGAAGTGCCTGAATTTTGCGCCCAGGCGACCTGACGTTTTATGACAGCGCTTTTAATTGGCAAATTAGACAACCGTGTTATTCAGCGCCGACTCTGATTTTGAACCATCCGCAGCCGCACTGATGTACCACGGTGCGCGCAAGATCTGATCCGGCTTAGCGGCTAAAACACCATTGCGTGTTTATAAGTTACGATAGCCGCTTAGGCGCGCCAATCGAGAACTGCGGTGAGAGCTTCAAACTGGACCGATGGCGAACGTCCTATTGCAGGTCGTTCTCTATCGACTGGACAGTCTAGGAAGTTGCTTAGAAAATAGTACTAAGGTGTATCATCGAGGGGGGTTAAATGTTCATTTTTGGGAAGGGTGCTGTCGCATCAGGGGACGCGCTGGGCCAATCCTCGTCGACGGTTGAAGAGGAACGGCGCGCATTCTCGTTCGGCGTGCAGATGGCCAACGAGGCAATCTTTCGGGTGGTGATAAGGGAATTGATCCGCCTAATGCCACCTGATGAGCAAGCGACCCGCACCGCGTTGATCCGGGCCGAAATCGATGCAGCCATCAAGGCCACGCTCGTCGGTTCGCAAGTCCCTGAAGGTCTTGAGTCTAGTGCCGCCAGAGACGTTCTTGAAGGTGTATTTGGAGGCACGCCTACGCTTCTGACGCAGCGCGTAGAAAGATGAAATCTCGTTCCAATGCGTTCACAAGGAGGCCAATTTAAATTAATCCAACTGATCGAAAGCTAAACACTTGGCCAGAAACGCGGCAATCTTTAATACGACATGGCTGGGTCGGAGGTGGAGCGTCTGCTTGCAGGCGAGTGGCTGACTTCCGCTTTCCACCCCGAGCCGAAGTTGCCGTAGGTCCGACGAACGACCGCTTTGGAGAAACCCAAACGGCGCTCCCTGCGACCGGGTTGGGTCGAGGCTGTGTCAAAAGTCCGGTCTGAGATAGACTTGGGGCCTGATCTGC
>NZ_JAKSYM010000357.1 GCF_022829545.1 Methylobacterium sp. J-030
ACCTCGCCTGTGTGACCACGGCCCACGACGCATGTGGACTGAACGCGAGCTGTCCCGAAGTATTGGCCCTCAACTTCGCCCTAGGGAAGGGGAAGGGCGTCGCGGTGGGTGCGCAGCCGGGCTCTCACGACCTCTGGGGCGTCGGCCGGCGCCGCATCCAGTTCAGCCCGGACGAGATCGAGCGGCTGGGGGTCTATCAGGTCGCGGCTGCCCAGGCGCTTGCCGCCTATGCAGGTAACCGCATCACCTACGTCAAGACACATGGGGCGCTCGGCAACATCGCGGCTGAGGAGCGTTCGGTGGCCGACGCGGTCGCCCGCGCGGTCAGGGCCGTCGATCCGAATCTCGCCCTACTCGCCATCGCGCTGAGCGCGCAGG
>NZ_JAKSYM010000358.1 GCF_022829545.1 Methylobacterium sp. J-030
GCGCGAGGATCAGGGTGCCGTCGCTCTGGTCGGCATCGACCGCAACCGGATCTTCGCCCTCGGCTGGGGGCTCGGTGCGGCGCTTGTCGGCCTCGCGGGCGCCGTGCTGACCGTGTTCTACTACATCCATCCCGGCGTCGGGGGCGCCTTCGCACTGATCGCCTACGTTACGGTGGCGCTCGGCGGCTTCGGCAGCGTCTTCGGCGCGCTGGCCGCGGGCCTGATCGTCGGGTTGGTCGAGGCGGCGACCACCCTGATCCTGCCGCCCTCGTTGAAATCGGTGGGCGTCTACGCCCTCTACCTCCTCGTGGTTCTTGTGCGGCCCCAGGGCCTGTTCGGGAGGCTCTGACATGACCGGCACGTCGCTGATCGCCGCTCCGGCGATCTCCCCGAGCCTGGACGAGGCTGCCCGGCGCTTCGCGGCCAAGCGCCGCCGCAGCCTCTACGTCGGGGCGCTGATCTTCGCCGGCCTCGCCGCGCTGCCCTACGCGATCCGGGACGTCTACCTGCAGAACGTCCTGGTCCTGACCCTGCTCTACGCGGCCCTGTCGCAGAGCTGGAATATCCTGGGCGGCTATTGCGGACAGATCTCCCTCGGTCACGCGCTCTACTTCGGCATCGGCGCATACGCCACCAGCATCCTGTTCGTGAATTACGGCGTGTCGCCGTGGTTGGGACTAGGACTCGGCGCGGTGCTCGCGGCCTCGATAGCCCTCGCCATTGGGTGGCCCTGTTTCCGTCTCGGCGGCCATTACTTCTCGATCGCAACCATCGTCATCGCCGAAGCCGGGCTGCTGCTCATGCAGAACTGGGATTTCGTGGGCGGGGCGATGGGCGTGCAGTGGCCGTTCAACCCGGATAGCTGGGCAACCCTCCAGTTCGCGCGGGACAAGATCCCGCACGCCCATCTCGCCCTCGGCCTGCTGGTCGGGACCTGGCTCGTCACCTTCGTCGTCGCCGAATCGCGATGGGGCTACGGCTGGCGCGCGGTCAAGGACGACCCGGCTGCGGCCCAGAGCCTCGGCGTCGAGGTGTTCCGGTCCAAGATGGCGGCAGCGGCGATCTCGGCCTTCTTCACGGCGGTCGGCGGTGGGCTCTACGCATCCTACGTCTCGTATATCGATCCCGAGAGCGTGATGAGCTTTCGCTTCTCCCTGCTCTTCGCGCTGCCCGCCGTGCTCGGCGGCGTCGGGACCCTGTGGGGCGCGCTCGTGGGTGCGGCGATCCTCATCCCGATCACCGAGATTAGCCGCTCCTATCTTGGCGGCACCGGCAGCGGCATCGATCTGATCTTTTACGGCGGCCTTGTGATGGTCGTGGCGATCGCCCGCCCCGAGGGCGTGCTCAGCCTGTTCAAGCGTACGCGCGCCGCGCGCAACGAGGAGGTTTGAACCCGTGAGCACGGACCCGAGCGGCCCGATCCTGCGCGTCGACGACGTGACGCTGGCCTTCGGCGGTCTCGTCGCCAACCGCGACGTGACCCTCGACGTGCGCAGGGGCGAGATCCTGGGGCTGATCGGCCCGAACGGGGCCGGCAAGTCGACCCTGTTCAACCTGATCTCGGGTGTCTACCGACCGAGCAAAGGGCGGATCCTGTTCGAGGGGACCGACATCACCAGATTGCCGCCGGCCGAGCGCTGCCGCCGGGGCATCGCACGCACCTTCCAGGTACCACGCTCCTTCGACTCGATGAACGTCCTGGAGAACGTCACGGTCGGCGCGCTCGCCCGCCACCCCAACGCCGCGTCCGCCCGCCGCGCCGCCCTGGACACTCTGGAGCGCGTCGAGCTGACCCACCGCGCCGAGGCGGTGGCCGGCGAGCTGACGCCGCCCGAGAAGCGCCGCCTGGAGGTGGCCCGCGCGCTCGCCACCGGCCCGCGCCTGCTCCTCCTCGACGAGGTGCTCACCGGCCTGACACCCTCCGAGGCCAAGGCCGGCGTCGCGCTGATCCGGCGCGTGGCGGCCATGGGCGTGACCGTGATCATGGTCGAGCACGTGATGGAGGTGGTGATGCCGCTCGTCGACCGGGCCGTCGTGCTCCACCTCGGCAGCGTCCTGGCCCAGGGCCTGCCGGCCGAAGTGGTGCGGGACGACGGCGTCATCACCGCCTATCTCGGGGAGCGCCACCGTGCTGCTTGAGGTCGACGGGCTCTCCACAGCCTACCAGGGCCTGCTCGCGATTCAGGGCGTGTCGCTGGACGTGTCCGAGGGCGAGATCGTCGTCGTGGCCGGCGCCAACGGCGCGGGCAAGTCGACGCTGCTCAAGTCGATCGCGGGGCTCGAGCGGCCGCGCGACGGGACCGTACGCTTCGATGGTGGCCGCCTCGACGGGCTCCCCGGCCACCTCATCACCGCCCGCGGCGTCGCCTACGTGCCCGAGAACAAGCGGCTGTTCCCGCGTCTCTCGGTGGCCGACAATCTGCGGCTCGGCAGCTACCTGCATCGGAGCAGGGCCGACCGCGAGGCGCCGCTGGAACGGGTCTTCGCGCTCTTCCCTCGGCTGAAGGAGCGGCTGCCGCAGCGGGCCGCGACTCTCTCCGGTGGCGAGCAGCAGATGTTGGCCATCGGCCGCGCCCTGATGACCCGGCCGCGCCTGCTGATGCTGGATGAGCCCTCGCAGGGCATCATGCCGAAGCTCGTCGACGAGATCTTCGCCGCCGTCACGGCGATCCGCGACGCGGGCGTGACCGTCCTGCTGGTCGAGCAGCGGCTCGCGGAGAGTCTCGCCATCGCCGACCGCGCCTACGTGCTTCAGACGGGGCGTGTCATCCTCTCCGGGCCGGCGGCACAGGTGCGCGACGATCCGGAGGTGCGGCGGGCCTACCTCGGAATCTGAGACCATCCCGTGCCGGCATTGCCGGCACATGGTGAGACGGGAGAACGGGCGATGACCCGCGTAGACCTCAACTCCGACCTCGGCGAAGGCTACGGCGCCTATGCCTGCGGCGACGACGCCGCGATCCTCGACCTGGTCACCTCGGCCAACGTCGCCTGCGGCCTGCACGCGGGCGATCCCGAGATCATGGCCCGCACCTTCGCCCTGGCGAAGGAGAAGGGCGTCGCGGTGGGCGCGCATCCGGGCTTTCCCGACCTCTGGGGCTTCGGCCGGCGCCGCATCCCGTTCAGCCCGGACGAGATCGAGCGGCTGGTGGCCTATCAGGTCGGGGCTGCCCAGGCGCTTGCCGCCTATGCAGGTCACCGCATCACCTACGTCAAGACACATGGGGCGCTCGGCAACATCGCGGCTGAGGAGCGTTCGGTGGCCGACGCGGTCGCCCGCGCGGTCAGGGCCGTCGATCCGAATCTCGCCCTACTCGCCATCGCGCTGAGCGCGCAGG
>NZ_JAKSYM010000364.1 GCF_022829545.1 Methylobacterium sp. J-030
AAGATTGTCCGTTTTCAGGCGCTGGACAGTAGCCGAGTTGAAACTGTCTTGGCACGAGCACATGGTGCTGCACGGCAGGTTTGCGGTGAGCCGACGCAGACCCCGGCTCGCCGGAGATATCAGTTCTGACCTATACTGTAGTTGTGGCGTCACCTGTCGATCAAGGGATGCCGAACCAAGCCCGACGAGCGGTGGTCGCTGTCCCGGTCTTCAATGACGCCGTACGCATCGAGTATTGCCTCCGCGCTCTCGCCGGGCAGGAAGGTCTTGGGGGAAGCGGGCTCGGCGTCCTGCTGTTCCTGAACAACTGCA
>NZ_JAKSYM010000365.1 GCF_022829545.1 Methylobacterium sp. J-030
GAGATGTCCCGGGCGCGCGCCGATCCAGACCTGCACGACAACCCCTCCCGCCAGTTCACGCCGACGCTGGTGCTCGCGGATGCTCGCAACCGGGCCGGTTCCACTGACGGTGCCAAGCTGCGCGCGGCCCGCGCCGCGACCGACATTCGCGGCCCGCGGACAATCATACCCGGGGAGGAGGGAGTTTTCGACGTGCACCGGCATGACCACGCCCGCCGCCCGGTCCGGCTCCAGTATCTCGACCCCGAGGTCATTGCGTGGGTCGGCGATCTCGCCTCCGACGGCCGGTCATCTTGGCCCC
>NZ_JAKSYM010000366.1 GCF_022829545.1 Methylobacterium sp. J-030
TCGCCCCAGTCGTTGGCCTGGCTCAACGATGGGATGGCGTTCCAGTCGATCACGGCCTGATCGCACGCTTGGGCGAGGGGCGCGGGGCGGGCAGGAGCCGCTTCGGGGGTGACCGGCTTGAACGCGGCCGTGCGGCTCGCCGTGGCGGCGGCGCGCTCCTTGAGGGCCTGACGGGACGAGTTTCGGCGGAACAGCGTGGACAGCTTGAGAGGGGCCATAGTCAGCCTCCAGGGATCACAGGATGACGGGAGGCGCGGCAGGGTGAGCGCCGCGCGGTGGCGGCGTCAGACAGTGGACGTGCTGTCGTCGGGGAGGTCGAACCGTTCGGCGGCGAGACGGCGAAGGTCGTCGAGGGCGCTTTCGCCCCACCACTCCCCGAGATGGTCCAGGGCGATCTTGAACAGGATGGCCGTCGGGGTCCGCATCGGAACGCGGTCGTAGTCCTCGACCAGCGCCGTCAGCTCCTCGTCGATAGCGTTGGCGGCCTCCCAGGCGGCGCCGAAACCGTTGGTCTGGCGGCGTTCCGAGACTTGATCCGCCCAGGCCCTGCGGCGGCCTTCATCGTGCGGTCCGGGGTAGCCGCCGTCTACGGCTTCGGCATCGATGTTGAGGCGGGTCATCTCGGTTTGCGCGGGGATGAGGCGGCGCAGGATCGGCAAGGCTGCCGGGACCAGGGCGAGAAATGCCACCTCCTTCGCGCTGGGCTGCTGCGTGCCGGCGATCACTGGCAGGGGCACGGCGACGGCTACCGTCCCGGCCACGACGGTCCGGCGGCTCAGGCTGCCGCGTAGGTCGTCGGCGCGCTCGCGCAGGGCGGCGCCCGGGTCGCGGCGGACCAGGTTCTTGAGGGAGGCACGGAAGGACATCGCGAAATCCTCGAGAGTTGAGGGCGCGGGCAGCCGGCCCGCTCGGGTGCGGGCTGGGTTCAGAGGAGCGAGGCGAGGCCGGTGAGCACCATGCCGCCGCCGATGATCGCG
>NZ_JAKSYM010000367.1 GCF_022829545.1 Methylobacterium sp. J-030
GTTCGGGGACGTGGTGCCGGCGGCTCTGCTGTCCTTCGGCACGGGCCCGGCGTTCCTGAGCGCGGGCGTTCCGATCGACCGGGACGCGCTGGTGGCGCAGGTCGGGCTCGACCTGGCGGCGGCGCCGAACGCGACGCTCGGCTTGGCCTATACCGGCCAGACCGGCGCCCGGGGGCAGGATCGGGACGCGAAGGGCAACTTGACCCGCGTGTTCTGAGAGCCAGCCGACGGGGGCGCGGGCGGCGCCAGTCCTGGTTTGGAAAGGTCGAGGCCTTTTCCAGGTTCAGGGCGGAGCCCTGGTCACGGTCTCAGGGCTCTGCCCTGAGACGCCGCCAAAGGCCTGAAGGCCTTTGGAAACCCGGGATCCCGGGGCTGCAGCCCCGCGAATTCCGGCCCGATCCCCTTGAGT
>NZ_JAKSYM010000372.1 GCF_022829545.1 Methylobacterium sp. J-030
ACACTGTCCACAAATGGACCCCGATCGGCACAGAACCCGAACGACTCAGCAACTGCCACACCTCAAACAGGGGAAGCGGCCAAAAACGCATCAGGAAGCCCCAGGAGGCCCGGCGTCGGCTCCCGCCCGCGCACGGATGCCTCGATGGAGCGCCGTCGCCGCTGGGCGGCCTCTGGCCGCCTCCCGCCGGGCATCGCGGCCCGGTTCACGCAGGCAGAGGTCGCCGTTCTGGCCTTGGTTGCAGCCGAGGTAGCCCGTCGCGGTGACTGCCGGCTGGCGATAGACAATCTGGCGGCCGTGACCGGCGTGTCCCGCACGACCGTGAAGAACGCCATCCGGGAGGCCGTGCGGCTCGGCCTGCTCACCGTTGAGGAGCGGCAGATCACGGGCTGGCGCAACGACACCAACGTGATCCGCATCGTGAGCAGGGAATGGACCGCCTGGCTGCGGTTGGCGCGGCGCACCCTTCCTTCGAGCATAGGGGTCAAATCCGCGACCACCACGAATACTCAGGTTCTAGATCTGGGAGAATCGGGGAAAACGGAGCAGAAGAAGGGCTGCCGAGGGACAGCAGTCGACCCCGGCCGATCAGACCGGGCGAGAATCCGCGTGGGTGGTGGAGGCGACCGAGCCATGCAGTGAGGGTCTACGGACGGACGGTTTGACGAACGGCGGTGTGATCTAGGCGAAGTTTGTCGGCTATCGCGCGACGCTACGCCTCAAACTATTTGAGCGTCCTGCATCATCAGTGTGAACCAGAACGATTTTAACCGTGTTCCGCTCGCAGCGATTCTAGATCATCTCGGCCTTGAACTGTTTCTCGCCCGAACCAGTTCTGAGAGGATGTTACAGCGTGGTCCCATCTTTGTCGGCGACCTGAAGCCCCTCGGCGCGGCCCGGCCTCTCACGGTCGTTAGGCCTAGTAGCCGCCTGTCGTCTTGGGCCACGATCTCGATTTCCTGCCTCTCCACCCTCACGGTGCTTGCCGTGGGTGGAGCTTGGCTTGTTCCCCACAGCGACTGGACTTCAACGACGTCTACTCGGCCCCCAGCGCCAACGGCGTCACCACCTCCATCTACCTTCCCATCTTGGATAGAAGTCCCGCATCTGACAGGGCCTCTGTCTCACGCGGACGATCCCGACACCTTTTCTCTCGCCGACGGACCCCGCACTTTCCTAGATCCGAACCCTACGGACACATCAGAGCAGACAGCCTTTCTGCCGCCGCGTGCCAACCCGCGTTTTCCGCTGATCGGGCGCGCGCCTCTTGATGCGGCGCACCTGACGCTTGAGCAGCCGCCCGTCTGGAACGAACGCCCTGATCGCAGGGACGTCGTGACAACAGAGCCGCCGTCCGCGGTCGCGACACTCGAACCGCAGGTACAGCTACTGCCGCAGGCCCAAGCTGAGACGAGGACAATACGGGTCCTGTCCGCGGATCCAGCTCCAACTGCAATCTTGCCACCCAGATCAGTTCAGGCCCGAGTCCCGACCGAGGCCGTCGTTCGCGCTGCACAGTCAGCCGTTGGCGCACCTTCGTCTGAGCGCGTGGCGACGCTCAGCCCTGATCCTATGGAGCTGGCGGCGGATCGAATGGGCCCGATCACGCTGCTCCGCGACGCCCAGGGCGTGGTCGCGCCGATTTTGAACCCAGGTCCCGCGAGGCACGCTCGATCGCTCAGAAGGCCACGACCGGCCACCACGATCCCCCGTGCCCGGGTACCCTACCGCGATGCCGACAAGGCAACGGGTATCCTCAGCCTGCCGACGTCAGCTCGGACGTGGGTCAATGCTGGCGCAGTCGCCCACGCCTCTCTGCACCGGTCGAGAACCGATCGTTCAGCTGCTTCATCACCATCCCCTGCGCCGTCCTCACCTTGGACGATGCCATTAGCCCTCGCGCCGACGGACTAGCTCGATGCCGCGGCTCCGAGTTCACCCCTGCGAAGAAGGAGAGCCGTGATGTTCATACGTTCGATCTGCTGCGCCACCCTCATTTCTGCCCTGGCCGGTCCCGCACTGGCCCAGGATACCCCCGCCGCGCCGGATACCTCGGCGGCCACGTGGCAGATGCCGTGGCAGATCGCACCGATCGGGCCTGCGTCAGCCGCGGCCGGCGAGCAGACCATCCTGTCGATGGTGCCAGGCACCGGCTTGGTGAAGGGCACCTCTGCGGCCCTGCAGAGCATCGGGCAGCCTCTGACGGAGGTTCCGGGCCGCAACCGCACGGTGGATACCTGTCGTGCCACCGTGATGAGTGAGGCGACCAAGGCCGGCATGAAGCAGGTCGAGGCGGTCTCGGCGGGGGCGGACAGGACCGACAAGAAGGGCGACTACTTCGCGCCGGTGCTGTTCCGGATCACCTACGAGCGGCCGATGATGTACGAGGTGCGCGAGGCGGCGATGATCTGCGTCGTGAGCCGCAAGGGTGCGATCGTCGACGCTTACATGCCGGCTGACGAGTCGGTGGTTACGCAGTGGACGGCCCTCGATCGCCGATAAGCCGATTGCGTCCATCCCGGGACAGCTTCCGGTCGACGTCGGTGACAGCCGCCTAACTGAGCATAGGCATAATGCTGTTGGGCCACGTCGCGTATCGGCCCACCGCTGGTGAGATCGGACGCTCCCCCGCCCCGTGAGCAGATCGGGGTGGGGCCGAGCGGCCGTCAGGAAAGCGCCTGAGGATGCGGTGATGGCGTGCCGTTGTACCCTTTGGATGAGAGGGGGCAGCCGGTGTGCGTCCGGCGGTGCTGCAGTATCAGATGGCCTGAGGCGGTGTAGGACCCAGCGATCATCACTTGGCCATGGCAGGCCGGACAGCGTTTCGGTGCCACCCTGTACACACCGCGTGCTTCCGTGAGGGTGGCGGGGCGCCACGCCCCATCCACCTTCACCTCGCAGGTACGCTGGTCTTTGGCGGCCATAGAGCTTCGGCTATTCCAGGCGTGCTCGGATAGGGCAGTTCATCGTTTGCAGGGCCCGTGGGTCAAGGCCGGGTCAGTGCTCCGTGCCTTCCATGTTCGGCCGCGGCTCGCCCCCGTGCTGCTTAATCAAGTTCGAACGCTCTGGATCGCCCTTCGAGTTGGCGACCTGCTTCCGGGCTGCAGCCGCCAGGAACCACACGCCGGCGAGGGTGCCCAGCGCCAGGAAGAGAAGGGGGATGCCGTCGCTCATGTTGCGCCTCCGCGTGGATGCGCCGTCAGCGAACCGTGCCGCCCGCACCTCTGTGGAAGCCAACGACCCAGAGGATGGTGAGTTGCCGCGTATCAAGCATACCGCGGATCACGCCCGGGTCGGCCGAGATCCGACACGGTGGCAACAGTGTTCTCGGCGGGAGAACCGTCGGGATATTGCCACCTCCGTGCGCTTGCACGGCTATCTCGCCCCGCTCCTGTGCGACGGCGTACTTATCCGCCAGACGGCGCTTGGCGTGCCTCGATCTCGGCAGCGCCTGCTTGGGCTCGGTGGGTTGCTTAGCTGTCTAGGCCGAGCCCGTGGATCAGGGCGCCGATTGGGTCGAACCGATCAGCGGTTTGAGCAGGCGCATCGGGTGCGGAGACCTGCTCCTTGACGGTAGGCGTTCTCGGCGCAGTACTGGTCAGAGAGGCTTGGTGCACACGGATCCTGCGCTGCGCCACCTTGTGACGCCGGGGGGCCTCTGACTTCCGCAGCTGCTCCACGGATACGTGGGCCTCTTGCGCGTCCGGTTGGGATGCCACGGTTTCAGCCACCATCACGACGGTTGGCTGTGGCGCCTGGGTCGGCGCGACCTCTGCCGCCTGCGCGGTTGTGATCACGGCGTTCGACACGGCACTGGCCGCGTTGGCTCGCGCAGGGGGATCAATCCAAGCCATCGTGCTGGCAGGCACTTCCGCGCTCACGATAGGCGCACGCACGTGCCGCGGCAGATCTTCGTAGTTGCCGGGGTGCAGGATGTGCGCAGCGGCCACGAGGCCGAAAGCAGCAACCGCAGCCGTAGCGAGGGTGGACTTGTAGTGTTCCATGGCCGGTGAACGAACGGCTTAGCTTATGGTTCCGCTTCGAACACTGCCGCGGAGTGTAGCCGGGCCTTGATGCACCAGGACCACACCCGCTACAGCGGTATCTTCCCCCTGCTGATGCGCCCGAGGTGATCGCGACCCACACGGTGCTGTTGCAGGCGGCGACACGCGACGACAGGCGCATCCGGTCCAGTTCACCGGGTCTCGCCCGTGACGCCTTGGCCGGGCGGTCTCGTGAGGGTCGGCGCGGTGCGGCGGAACTGGAGACCGCGAGCGCCGGCCCACGGCCCGGATCTCCTCATGAACGGCAGCACTGTCCGCCCTCTCACCTATCCTGGCGGATGAGCTTACACCGTTCCTCTGATGGACGGGCGCTTCAGCGCCTCGATGCCCCTGCTCCAGCCTGCTTCCGCATCAGGGTTGCGCGGTTCGCGTCCGCGCGGGGCGTGACCATCGACGACACACACCAGCAGCGTCAGGGCAAGCCAGACCCGCGCACGCATGAACGCAACCCTTCGTACACAACGA